>NZ_JBEOOZ010000006.1:0-135042 GCF_040309625.1 Psychrobacter sp. 78a-MNA-CIBAN-0178 | reverse complement strand
ATGGCTTTGATTCCTTGCAAATATAGACAGTATATAGCGTTAGACCCTACGCCAGCATGAATAATGTCCATTACACCATGAATGGCTACCTTCTATACACCTGATAGGCTTGGTTAAATCTACCAAGACCGTTATCATAGGGGGATACCAATATTTGATTCAATCATTTGATAATTAATAAGGAGTCCATTATGGCTGAGAGTTTTAATCCCCAAGCCAATACGGTATTTTGCCGCAAATATCAGCAAGAATTACCAAAGATGCCACATCCCCCTTTTCCTAATAAAAAAGGTCAAGAGCTGCAAGAAACGGTCTCTGACAAAGCTTGGAAAGAGTGGCTTGAGCATCAAACCATGCTCATTAACGAAAACCACCTAAGCATGATGGATCCTAAAGCCAAGCAGTTTTTGACCGAGCAACGTGATAAATTTTTAGACAATGAAGATTATGAGCGCGCGCAAGGTTGGACGCCAGAAAGCTAATTTTTTGATTTTCTGCTATAAAAAACGTGCTATATAAATAATATGGCGCGTTTTTTATTGAGATTTTATTGATAGACTAAATGCCTGATAAGCTGAATAGCTGTTTAATCCTTATGCTTGTCTACTGACTCAGCATCAGTATCAGCAACTTGCGTGGCACTAGCTTGACGAGCCGCCATGCGATCATTGGCTTCTTGCACCGCTTTTTCGACCTCAGCATAATCTGAATGCCGCACATCCTGCCCGCTAATATAATTGATAACCAGCTCTGCCACGTTTTGCGCATGATCACCGATACGCTCAAGCGCGCGCAGTACCCACATGATATTCATGACTTTTGAGACGTAGCGCGAGTCTTCCATAATGTAGGTCATCAAGGCGCGAATGGCCGACTGATACTCATCATTGACCACTTTGTCGTTACGCATGACTTCAAAGGCTTGCTCAGCATTCGACTGACTAAAAGCTTCTAGCGCATTGTGTACCATTAACCGAACTTGGTTGCTCAGATGCTGCACTTCCGCATAGCCATATTCAGTCTTACCTTGCGCGATAATTTTGATTGCCATCTGGGCAATTTTTACTGCTTCATCACCGATACGCTCCAAATCGACCACACCCTTGCTAATAGCCATGACCAAACGCAAATCACTAGCAGCGGGCTGACGCTTGGCAACCAGCAATAAAATATGTTCGTCCAAATCGACTTCCATGCGATTGATGTCAAAATCCATATCAATCACTTCTTGTGCCAGCGTCTGGTTTTTATCGGTCAACGCATGGATGGCCTTGGCGACCTGATTGGCCGCGCTGTCACCCATATGCAGAAACAGTCGAATCGCTTCATCAAGATCTTGGTCAAAACTTTTGGAGATATGCTTGTCATTTTGCATAGAACGTATTCCCTGAAATCTAGGTTTTGATGACACCGTATGCCTATTAAATCGCACATGATTTGAGTGCTCAAACCCGAGCTGCCGATATACTTCGGTCAATGCTAAAAACTTCGAATGATTGCTCACAATAAGTACTCATCCTGTTTGCTTGTTATCAGCGTCTTGTTATCAGCGTCTTATTATTAGTGCAGCTTATCTATAGTTAAAATATCCTAAAAACGCGACAATATTGCTGACTCTAAGCGTCGCCCACCTTAATCATCAATGCGCTTAGCCATAACGACCGGTAATATAATCTTCTGTGGCTTTTTGCGCCGGTTTGGTAAATATCTGATCCGTCTCGCCCATCTCAATCATATCGCCCAAATACATATAGACCGTATAGTCCGATACCCTTGCCGCTTGCTGCATGTTATGCGTGACGATAGCGATGGTGTAGTCGTTTTTTAAATCTTCAATCAGGTCTTCGATTGCACCCGTTGAGATAGGATCCAATGCAGAGGTTGGCTCATCAAGCAACAGCACTTCAGGCTTGGTAGCAACACTACGGGCGATACACAGTCGTTGCTGCTGTCCGCCTGATAAAGACAAGCCTGACGCTTTTAGCTTGTCTTTTACTTCTGGCCACAATGCCGATTTTTTTAGCGCCCATTCCACGCGATTATCCAGCTCAGCTTTGCTTAACTTTTCATAAAGTCGCACACCAAAGGCGACGTTATCGTATATCGACATTGGGAATGGCGTTGGCTTTTGAAAGACCATACCGACCTGCGCGCGTAGCAGGTTAACATCGACGTCTTTACCTAAGATATTTTTGCCATCAAGGTTGATACTGCCTTCTGCGTGCATGCCCGG
This sequence comes from Psychrobacter sp. 78a-MNA-CIBAN-0178, assembly GCF_040309625.1. Taxonomy (NCBI): domain Bacteria; kingdom Pseudomonadati; phylum Pseudomonadota; class Gammaproteobacteria; order Moraxellales; family Moraxellaceae; genus Psychrobacter; species Psychrobacter sp. 78a-MNA-CIBAN-0178. The sequence continues at coordinate 132,809 of NZ_JBEOOZ010000006.1, read as the reverse complement.
ATACAAATCATACATACGGTTAAAAGTACGCAGCAGCGTTGATTTACCACACCCTGAAGGCCCAATAAACGCCGTCACCTTTTTATCCGGAATATCGATGTCGATGTTTTTAAGGGCTTTAAAATCCCCATAATAAAAACTTAAATCTCGAACTTCTAGCTTTGCTGGCGGCATATTCTGCGGAATATCATGCAGGGTTTGCTTATTAAAGCTTGCCACATTTGGCTGAGCCATTTGTGCACTGGTCGATAAAGGGTTGGTTAATAGATTGTCTTCAGTGATATGAGACTTTTTAACCGCCGTTTTTTTAGGCGCTTTATTGATGACATCATTCATAATAGTATCCAACCTGACTTGATATAAATTTAAGTAAAAACCGACGAGGCCTGATTTTTTGGTAGCTGTTATTTACTGTGACCCCGATTGCCAATAAACCGTGCCAAAACATTCAATATCAATACCGACAAGGTAATCAGTAAGGCCGCCGACCATGCCAAGGTATGCCAGTTGTCATAGGGACTCATCGCAAACTGATAAATGGTGTTGGGCAAATTAGCAATAGGTTTACCCATATCGGTACTGAAGTATTGATTATTCAACGCAGTGAATAATAATGGTGCAGTCTCACCGGTAATTCTGGCAAAGGCTAACAATACGCCTGTGGTCAATCCCGCTTTGGCCGCTTTAATCGTAACTTTGGTCACCAGTTGCCACTTTGGTGTACCCAATGCATAGGCCGCTTCACGAATACTATTAGGCACTAAGTTAAGCATGTTTTCTGTGGTGCGTACGACCACAGGGATGACGATTAATGCCAACGCCAACGCGCCTGCCCAACCAGAAAAATTATTGCCTTTGACCATCAGCGCATAAATAAAGAGACCAATCACAATCGAGGGTGCTGATAGCAAAATATCATTTAAAAATCGGGTGACTTTGCCCAGCATACTGCCTTGAGAAAATTCTGATAAATAAATACCGGTCATCAGGCCAATGGGCGCACCGATAAACAGTCCTGAAAATGCCAACATGATTGAGCCGACAATGGCATTGCGTAGACCACCTGCGCTCATCGGTGGTGGGGTATCAGCCGTAAATACTGGCAACTGTACCAATCCTTGAAAACCTTCAACGAACAGGGTCAGTAAAATCCATAATAGCCAAAATAAGCCAAACGCCATCGCCGACAACGCAAAGCCTAGACCAAGCTTATTCAGACGACGACGCTTGTTATAAAGGCTTTTGTTATAACGTGCCTCAAAGCTTGTCTTTACCGGTAATGCGCTAGTAGCATTGATAGCAGGGTTAGGCATAACATTCGTTTCCCATATCTTTTTAGATAGCCTTTTTAGATAATCTTTTTAGACAACATTAATCTCTATCGTGCTGATACAACGTTGGCTTAGCGATTGCCTGCTTTATGATCCATGCGCATGAGCATAAGCTTCGCTATGGACAACACTATAAAAGTAATCACAAATAATATTAAGCCCAGATGCAGCAACGATGCCAGATGTAGCTCACTAGAGGCTTCGGCAAATTCATTGGCCAGCGCTGAGGTAATCGTAACCCCAGAGGTAAACAGGCTTGGACTGATATTAAAGGCATTACCAATCAAGAAAGTCACCGCCATGGTCTCGCCCAATGCGCGGCCCAGTCCTAAAATAACACCACCAACCACACCAGCTTTGGTATACGGCAAAATAATCTTGAACATGACTTCCCAAGTCGTCGCACCCATGCCATAAGCGGATTCTTTTAATAAGTCTGGCACGACGGAAAAAACATCGCGCATGGTGGCAGCGATAAAGGGAATAATCATGATGGCAAGCACCAAGGACGCTGTGAACATACCCAGTCCCATCGGTGCGCCTTCAAACAGTTTACCGATAATCGGTAAAGGGCCGACGTGTTCAATAAACCATGGTTGGATGTGATCGCCAAAAAACGGCGCGAAGACGAACAAGCCCCACATACCATAAATGATAGAGGGGATACCAGCCAATAACTCAATGGCGATACCAAGTGGTTTTTTTAGAAAAGCAGGACACATTTCGGTCAAAAATATGGCAATGCCAAAGCTCACTGGCACGGCTATCAGAATGGCGATAAATGAGGTCACTAAGGTGCCATAGATGGGTGCAAGTGCACCATATTCATTGGCGACCGTATCCCAGTTATTGCTGGTATAAAAACCTAGACCAAACTCTTGAATACTTGGCCAAGCCCCGACAATTAACGACACTAAAATACCACCTAGAGACATCAATACCAGTATGGCAAATGCTTTGGTGGAGTTAACGAATAAAGCATCGTAACGTTTTTGTTTAGCCAGTTGGGACCTTAAGTCTGTCATAAGTGTCTCAGCATTCAATAGGATAAGATTAAAAAATGAGTGTGTTTATCAGGTTTTATCACAACAAACTCAGCAGATATAAGTATCAGAAGCTATAAATATCATTGGCTTTGCGATTAAATTCGCTGTGATAAAACCTTTCAAACAACTACCGGAGAATAGTTGTTTGAAAGGGTAATTCGATCGTTATTAAATAATGACTATCGAATTACTGAGCAGGTTTATAGACAGGCTGTCCATCGCTACCTTTTACGTCGTTCCATTTTGCTTTGAACAAGGCCACTGCCGTGTCAGAGAATGGTACATAGTCTAGTGCCATGGCATCATCATCACCTTGGCTATAAGCCCAGTCAAAGAAGTTCAACACGCCAGCAACTTGCTGAGGATTCTCTGGTTGCTTATGGACTAAGATAAAGGTGGCAGCAGCGATAGGCCATGCTTGGTCAGTCTCAGAGTTGGTGATGACTTTATAAAAGCCTTCTTGCTGTGACCAATCAATATCACCTGCCGCAGCAAAGGTCTCAGCTGATGGTTGCACGATGTTGCCAGCTGCATTTTTCAATGCCGTATGTGACATTTTGTTTTGCTTAGCGTAAGCATACTCAACATAGCCGATAGAGTTTTTCATACGGTTGACGTAGCTTGAAACCCCTTCGTTACCTTTACCGCCTGCACCAGTCGCAGAGGTCGGCCATTTGACTGTTTTATCAACACCAACCGTGTCTTTCCAATCTGGTGAGACTTTGGCCAGATAGTCCGTAAAGTTAAAAGTCGTACCTGAACCGTCTGAGCGGAATACCGTCGTGATTGCCGCATCTGGCAAAGTCAGATCTGGGTTCATGGCTTTGATAGCTGGGTCATTCCATTTACTGATTTTGCCCAAATAGATATCTGCTAAGGTTGTACCGTCTAGCTTCAATGCGCCCGGCTCTATACCATCGATGTTGACGATTGGCACGACGCCACCAATAACGGTTGGAAACTGAATAAGGCCAGACTCTTCAAGCTCTTCAGGCGTCATCGGTGCATCAGAAGCACCAAAGTCAACGGTTTTTGATTGAATTTGTTTGATACCACCAGATGAGCCAATCGATTGATAGTTGACTTGGCCACCAGTGGCAGCGTTATAGTCGTATGACCATTTGGCATAGATAGGCTGCGGGAATGATGCACCTGCACCCGTGATATTCATGGCGATATTTTCAGCAGATTTAAAACCTGTGGTAGCAGAAGAGGCTGTTTGAGAGGTGGTTTCAGCCGTGGTAACAGCGCTACTGCTAGTATCAGCAGTGGGCTCTGCCGTGTCGGTTGATTTATTACATGCCGTGAGCATTAATGTACAACTAACGGCTACTGCTAATAACGAATAACGCATGTAAGGCTCCTAAAGTTTGACAACGATATGAAAAAGGTTTGTTTGTGACATGCGTGCTATCTTGTCAAATCTTTATGACAGTTTGATGACAACCTTTTTAATATTTCAGTCGTGTTAAAAAAGTCTCATTTGAGGACCTGACAGTCAATTAATTTGAGTCACGTTGTTGGGCGATATTAGCCAGCTGCGTTTATAAAGCCATAAAATATAGAGTTGAAACGAGATACGTATAGCCAAATATCATTAGCCGCGCGCGCAGAATTTTGCTAGTATGAAGGGGATTTACAACACTGACAGACTCGGGGTGCGGTGTATTACGAGCTTATTTCATAAGCCTTTTGATACATTCGCTGAGAGATCACCCGCTGAACCTGATGCGGTTAGTACCGACGCAGGGAAGTCTCAAGCCTATGTTATATAAGTACAAAGGGCGCGCAGAAATGCCTTTTTATTATCGCCACTATCTACTAGCATTGTTATGCGGATATAGCGCTTTAATAATCAGTCGCGTCCATCAATCAGCTAAAGATCACTGACTACGTTTAGGTTTGATAGCGCTAGCAGGTTTGTTTTACGATTGAATTTGTCCGTATCATATAGGCCAATCCCCGCAGCTACTGGCGGTGTTGCTTTTATTCAAAAACCAACACGCTAGGACAGCATATGACTACTTCAGATTTACAAACAGCCCAAACCCACATCCCAGCTACTGACGCCCCTCTTACTGCCAATGCTAGTCAAACAACTGACAGTAAAGCGGATAAAAAAGCCGATGCCCTCAAAACCCCTGCTCACCGTACCGCCAATGATGCCCGCTTTGAAGAAGACGCGCGCGACCTACACCGTGTCCTTCCCGCTTCTAGAAAAGTCTATATCGAGGGCTCACGTCCTGACATTCAAGTACCGATGCGCGAAATCACCCTTGACCCTACTCCGATACAAGGCGTGCCTGAAACCGATTGGGAACAAAACCCACCTTTTTATGTTTATGACACTTCTGGCGTTTACACCGATCCTAATGTCGAGATCGATTTGACGAAAGGCTTACCAAAGCTACGCGAAGGCTGGATTGCTGAGCGCGGTGATACCGAACAATTGAACGGATTGTCGAGCTCTTACGGACTGGCGCGCGCCCGCGATATCAGTACCGCCAATCTTAGATTCGCCCATATCGACAAACCACGCCGTGCATTAGCAGGAAAGAACGTCACGCAAATGTACTATGCCCGTCGCGGCATTATTACGCCTGAAATGGAATACATCGCCATTCGTGAAACGCAAAAGCAGCACGAACTGACCGATATGCGCCAACATGATGGCGAGAACTTTGGTGCCAACACGCCAACTATTATTACCCCTGAATTTGTGCGCAGCGAAGTAGCCGCTGGCCGCGCCATTATCCCCAACAACATCAATCACCCTGAGTCCGAGCCAATGATTATCGGCCGTAACTTCTTGGTGAAAATTAATGCCAATATCGGCAACTCAGCGCTCGGCTCATCTATCGACGAAGAAGTGTCAAAAATGACGTGGGCGACGCGCTGGGGCGCGGACAACATCATGGATTTATCTACGGGCAATCATATTCACGAAACCCGCGAATGGCTGATTCGTAACTCGCCCGTGCCGATTGGTACCGTCCCTATTTATCAAGCCTTAGAGAAAGTCGATGGCGTGGCAGAAGACCTCACGTGGGAGATATTCCGCGATACGCTCATCGAGCAAGCCGAACAAGGCGTTGATTACTTCACCATTCACGCCGGCGTACTACTGCGCTACGTGCCGCTGACGGCCAACCGCCTAACAGGTATCGTCTCGCGTGGTGGCTCTATCATGGCGCAGTGGTGCATGTTTCATAATAAAGAGAGCTTTTTATACACGCATTTTGAAGATATATGCGAGATTATGAAACAGTATGATGTGGCATTTAGTTTAGGCGATGGCTTACGTCCGGGCTGCTTGCAAGATGCCAACGACGAAGCACAATTTGGTGAGCTGCGTACCCTTGGCGAGTTGACCCAAGTGGCTTGGAAGCATGACGTACAGGTCATGATTGAAGGTCCCGGTCACGTAGCAATGAACCGTATTAAAGAAAATATGGATTTGCAGCTTGAGGTTTGTGCCGACGCGCCATTTTATACACTAGGACCTCTAACTACTGATATCGCACCCGGTTATGACCATATCACGAGCGCCATTGGTGCTGCTATGATCGGCTGGTTTGGCACCGCAATGCTGTGCTATGTGACGCCAAAAGAGCATTTAGGTCTGCCTAATAAAAAAGATGTTAAAGACGGTATCATCACCTATAAAATCGCAGCCCACGCGGCTGATTTGGCTAAAGGTCATCCCGGTGCGCAGGCACGTGATAATGCGTTATCTAAAGCACGATTTGAATTCCGCTGGGACGACCAGTTCAATCTGGCGCTCGACCCAGATACCGCCCGTGAGTTCCATGATGAAACCTTGCCTAAAGACGCGCATAAGACGGCGCACTTTTGCTCGATGTGTGGACCTAAATTTTGCTCGATGAAAATCACTCAAAACGTGCGGGATTATGCAGCAGGACTGGATAAAGATGCCGCTAATAAAAAATCAACTCCGAAATCGGATGATTCAATCAATGTAGGTCATGTTATTAAAGAGGTGTAGTGCTTTACTTACTGAAAACTGGCTAACTTAAAAAGCTTGAATCCATCCACTGGGTTCAAGCTTTTTAGGTACTTACTTGTGAGGGTTGTAAAAAAACCCGTTTCAAATAAGAATCGCATAACTTCATAATGATTAAATAAACAAGCAAAATCAGTGGATAGCCAAAGATAATAATAAAAATAGTATAACCATGATACCTGCTGGCATGCTCGCCCAGTAACCAATCTATAAGATAAATCTTATAGAAAACTATCATCAATACGATAAATGGAACTATCAGAATCCCTAACCATGTGACCATCCATGCTATTTTAAGACTTTTCTTCCGGCTCCAATACATAAGTCCATAGTGAGCACCCCCTAACAAACATATTAAAAACAACAGAAGTATTAATGAGTCTAAATTAATTAACCACTGTGCTAGAGGCATTGGTTGTGGTTGATAAGATATCTCAAGAACATCTTGAGGCAGATGATCAAAGACCCACTTCGAATCTGCTTTTATCATCCCACTTAAAGGTTCGCCAAGATTAGTCTTCAAGTATTTCGATTCATCAGCAATCTTTAGAGTAACGGTCAGGTCACCAAAGCTTTTCCAAGTTTTGGCAGGTTTTAATGAATAGCTATAGATATATTGATTGGTCCAATCACTACGGTTTACTGTAGGATAGGCAGAATATTTAACATTAATGACATGATTGCCTTCGCTTAAGTTTATCTCAAAGTATTTAGCGTCATTATGGAACTGTACGGCCGTATCCGTTTCTGGATCATGATAAGCGGGCAATGATTTTGAATGACTTTTATAATCATAATTGATAAGTACTGGTACCGCTTGCCCATCGACTTCGACTATAAAGCTTTTGTCTGCATCATTACCTATGCTATCGAACACCTCAAAAACCAAAGGTATTCGATCGCCTTTTTTAGCGCTATAAATTTCGTAAGTGACATCATAGTCAGCTTGATTAAAACCTTCAGCAATATTGATATCTATGTTTTCAGACAATATATCGATATCTTTGCTTGAATATGCCGTACTGGCATTAGTACCGTCGATAATGGGAGACGCCATATTGGCATAGCTAAACATACTGTGGCTTAATAAAAGCAATCCTAAAATGGTCCTACGCATTAATATTCTCTCAAATGGCTCGTCAGCTAGCTGTTCGCGAATCACAAAGCTATTTACAGCCTTCAACTATAATTACTTTACTGTTTTAGTAACCGTCTGTTTAACCATCATAAAAACCACAAAACTAATTATCAAATAAATAGGTGTTATTACTATATAGCCTAACGGCAAAACCCATATAAAGAACAAATCGCGACTTTCTCCTGTTGCGCCTTGACCAATGATCATATCTGTCACCAGTAGATAGAGGTAATAAATTATCAGGCTAAGCAGAGGCACTAGAAAACCACCCACCAGCATGACTGTCCAAAGGGTTTCGGGCTGGGCTTGCTGTCTACGTTTCATCATACGTAAATGCAGTCCACCCAATACAAATAGCGCGAAACTTATAGTTATGAATGGCGAAACAGCCGTCAAAACTTTTGCCACAGGATTCAGAGGTGCTTGAATAATAAAATCAATCTCTTTCGCAAGATTATCGTTGAAATGCCATTGGTTATTAGAAGGTAAAGTATTCTTCGTGCCATCGATATCCATACTGATATAGTCTAAACCACCATTGAAATTTAGCTTAATAAATGACCCTTTAAACTGCTTATCATCACTGACGCTCTCATTCATCGGCACTAACGAATAAGAGTAAGTGCTTATCCCAGTCCAATCACTGCCATAATAATGCGGCTGGACGTCATAAGTAGCTGTAATAGTATGCAACCCTGACGACAAATCCAGGTTGATATACTTTGAATCTGCTCTGAATTGCTCTAAACCAGTATTGGTTGGCATATAGAAATCAGATGTCTCAAGCCCGTTATTATCTTCAGTAACCGTTACGACAGGCACTGATTGACCATCGACAGTAATTTCGAACTCATTACTTTGTCCAAATTCATCGAATACTTCAAAAACCAATGGGAATTGAAGCCCTTCACGATTGTTATACAGCTTATAGCTCACTGTATAACCAGCATTATTAGCATCATCTGTAATATCGATATTAACTGTCTCTGATATAACATCGATGGCATTATTAAAATAAGCAGCGCTTGCCCAAGTACCTGAATAGCCTACAGGCTCCATAGATTGACTAGAAACACTCCAACTTAATAAAAACAATCCTAAAGTAATAAAGCGAAACACAACCTCTCCAAAAACCATGAAAACAAACACAAGTTTAATAAATATCTACTGTGAATGCCATTAAAAAAATCCCAGCAAACCTAAAGTCAGCTGGGATTCAAAATCAATTATAAAGGTTGAAGGCTTTAAACCTTCGACGCCTCATAGATTTCTTCGATTGAGTTATTAATCGTTTCAGAAAATGCTTCATCACTTTGCTGCTTACTCAACCCTTCAGTAAAGGCACGGGAGAAACTGGCAATCATACCTGGGTTTTGCTTAAGCTTAGCACACGCAGCACTACGGCTGTAACCGCCCGACAATGCCACAACTTTTAGCACTTTTGGGTGATCAACCAGCTCTTGGTAAAAGCCTTCTTTCTCTGGCAAGGTCAGTTTCAGCATTACTTGATGACCATCGTCTAAAAAATCAAGATTGTGCAAAAGACTGGTTTTAAGTATCAGCTCACAGTCATGTTTTTTAGCGCTGTCAATATTCACTTCTGGCTCGACAATAGGCATGAAGCCTTTTGAAAGAATCTGCTTGGCCACATCAAACTGCTGCTGTACGACCAGCTCGATACCATCGACATTGGGCTCATAAATCACTGAGCGCATCTTAGTACCAAATACCGGATAGTTTTTGGCCTTGTCCAATAGTGCATCTAAATCAGGTATCGGGCGCATGACTTGCACACCATTCATTTGCTCAGCCAGACCTTTATCAACCTTAAGGAACGGTACGATGTTTTTGTCTTCCCACAGATAGTTGGCCGTCGACTTACCCTCAACCTCACGCTCCATGGTATCTTCGAATAGAATTGCCCCAAGCACGCGCTCGCTATCAAAGGTTTCACAAGTGATGATACGGGCTCGCATCTCATGTACGAGATCGAACATGGTGTCATCATTGTCATAATCGTCGCTGCTCACGCCATAATTTTCGAGTGCTTTTGGCGTACTGCCTCCACTTTGGTCAAGCGCCGCGATGAAGCCTGAACCATTTTTTATGCGTTGTAATTGCTTTTCGTATTCCATTGGGCGTGCATCCTATTTTTATTCGTTGAGGTCAAATGTCTCAAAGCAAAGCGCTTTTTGTCAGCTTATATCAGTCTTACTATTTTTAGATAACCTTATCATAGGATGCCCGGCATGCCTATATCTGATAAGTTAACAATTTTATAAATCGCAACGATATGGATGAATTTAGGCTAAACGGTTATGCTAAAAACAGTACTGCCACACAACCAACCGCCAATAATAGCCCTATTATATTAATGCGATTGAGCCGCTCTTTAAATACGCCAACACCTATCATAGTTGCCACTGCGATGACACCCACATTCATACCAGTAAACACAATGCTTGGTGACTCAGACAATACTTGATGTGCCCGTACATAAGCGTAAATATTACCCATATTCAGCGCACCCAGCAGTACTCCTGCCATGAGTGCATTGCCCTGCCAGCGCACCCGCGTGATCAGCAAATAAATAAACAGTAACAGCCCTGCCAGCCCAAAACTGACAAATAACGTCAGTGGAAAGGCAGACCCTTGCTTGGCCACTTGCTTGAATAGAATATCGATAATGCCGTAGCCTGCCCAGACGCCAAGTAACCAAAGCGGCGTTTGGCGAGCTTGTTTAGTTATGCCGCCCGCTTGAGGACGATACACCAAAGCACCTAGTGCCAAAAAGCCTAATACCAAACCAAATATACGCGTACCTGTCAGTACCTCACCGAATAATAAAAAGGCAGCAACGATAGGAATAATCAATGATAAACGCTGAGCGGCATCGGTTGCCACCATACCAACCGCAGCAATCGCGCGCCCAAGAATGATAAACACCGCAGGCAGTAGCACGCCAAGCGCTATGATAATCCCCCACGCGCTTCCTAACAGACTAAGTCCGCTGATGTCTGGCTTCAATAAAAACCATGTCAATAAAAAAGCCACTGGATAACCAGCGACGATAGTCTGGCGAATATCGATATCTCGTTGACGTAATGTTTTCAAGAGTACTGAAACGGCGACACTGCATAGTACCGCGATGGTTAAATACAGCATGAACGTCTACCTTTTAAGTCGCAGTTTTATGTGTTTATTATTTATCCAAGGCGTGTCCTCATTTTTAAAATGGAGATAAAAATGAGATGAATGACAGCCAAATAGAAAATAAGCACTAGAATGTAACAAAATATTTTTTATACAGCAATGTATTTATGAGAGTTGAGCCAATCAGTAATAAACGAGTACAGCCACTGATTGTCAATTTACAATTAGCATGCAGGCGTGATTACGAAGTTTTGTTAAAATAGCAGCATTTCCCATTCACTCAAATACACGTTTAAGATAATGCCTACCGGTATCTGTCTTAGCGTATTGCTATTGACGCTCTTCCCTTGCCTATGAATGCTCTATTTCGATTTTTTGAAAACCGTCTACCGGCCTTTCCTGATACGCCTATGCCATTGCCCTCACCTCGCGAAGGGCTGATGAAGTTTTTGTGGGCATGTACCAAAGGCTTACGTATCTGGCTGCTATTCTTTATGATTTTGTCCGCAGGTATCGGTATCTATGAGGCGATGCTGTTTGCATGGATTGGCAACATTGTTGACTGGTTAGGGGTGTATACACCGCAAACACTATGGACTGAAAAAGGCGATACGCTCCTTTTGATGCTAGCGGTCATGCTCCTGAGCCCGTTTTGGATTGCCTTATCGTCGTTCATTCATTTTCAGTCGATTCAAGGTGTGTTCCCGATGCAGATGCGCTGGCGTTTTCATCAGCACATGCTTGGGCAGTCAATGCAGTTTTATCAAGATGAATTCTCTGGTCGTGTGTCAGCCAAGGTAATGCAAACGGCGCTGGCCGTACGCGATACGGTGATGACAGTCACTGACATGTTTATGTATGTCATTGTCTACTTTATTACGACTGGGGTTATCTTATTCAATTTAGACAGCTTATTGCTCATACCTTTTGTTATCTGGTTCGTACTGGTTGGCTTTACCTTACGTTTCTTTATTCCCAAGCTTAAACGGACCTCTATCATACAGGCTGATGCCCGCGCATTGATGGTTGGCCGTATCACTGATGCTTACGCCAATATCATGACGGTAAAGCTGTTCAGCCATTCGCGCCGTGAGCTGGGCTATGCCAAAAACGCCATGGGTCAGTTTTTAGGTACGGTTCATGCGCAGATGCGCTGGGTCAGTTATTTAGAGATATCCACCCATCTCATCAGTGTCATCTTAGTAAGTAGTACGGCTGGGATTGGTCTTTATTTATGGCAGCAAGGCGATATTGGCGTCGGTGCTATTGCCGCAGCAACGGCGATGGCATTACGACTCAATGGGTTGACGCAGTGGATTATGTGGCAAACTGCTAGCCTGTTTGAAAGCATCGGTACTGCCCAAGACGGTATGCGTACTTTGTCAGCACCGCAAACGATTGTGGATGTTTCAAATGCACCTGAGCTAAAAGTGACTGATGGTCACATTGTCTTTGACCATGTTGATTTCAGTTATGAAAGTGAAAATGGTGATAACGAAGGCGAGCGTATTGATGAAGTGAGTACTGCGGGAACGGCGATTGCCTCTTCACAAATCAAACTGCTCGATAACTTTCATTTAGATATCAAACCTGGGGAAAAGATTGGTTTGGTTGGACGCTCAGGTGCGGGTAAATCAACCTTAGTGAATTTATTATTGCGCTTCTTTGACGTTGATAAAGGTAAAATCTACATCGATGGACAAGCGATTGATGAAGTCACTCAAGAGTCTCTGCGTCAACAGATCGGTATGGTGACGCAAGATACCTCATTGCTCCATCGCACCGTTCGTGAAAACATCGCTTATGGTCGCCCTGATGCCAGCGATGCAGAAATCATCCGTGCCACTAAGCAAGCACAAGCATGGGAATTTATCAAAGATTTGTATGACGATAAAGGCAATACGGGTTTGGATACGCAAGTTGGTGAACGGGGCGTCAAACTCTCTGGCGGTCAGCGCCAGCGTATTGCCATCTCACGTGTTATGCTAAAAAATGCGCCGATTCTACTCTTGGATGAGGCGACCAGTGCGCTAGACTCTGAGATTGAGTTTGCCATTACCGAAAGCTTGAACGATATCATGACGGGCAAAACGGTGATTGCTATTGCTCATCGTCTCTCTACGATTGCCGCGCTTGACAGACTGGTAGTCATGGATAAAGGTCAAATCATTGAGCAAGGCAGTCACGAAGAGCTACTGGCATTGGATGGCGTCTATGCGGGGCTTTGGCAGCGTCAAAGCGGTGGTTTCTTAGGAGAAGAGAGCTAAAATTGGTACCACCTTAAATCTCACAATAAACTGTAGCTTGAAAACTAAACTTAAAATTGAAAAATGGTCATACAGGGAAGTACGAGTGTTATGGAACAATTTGCTAAAAGTATCACGCTAAATAAAAAACGCGCCTGTTACTACGATTTACACTCATTGGCTGAATCGACCCATGATAATGCTAAACGAGCCAAAGCGCATTTCTATGGCGGTAATGGTTTTACGGTCGGTAATTATCAGCCCTTATTAACCGAGCTGGCTGCTGGTTTTGATATCAGCGCGCTGGCGATGCGTGGCTATTGGTATGACAAGCCAAAAGCTCGGGTACTAACCCGTGAGCAAGATGCTGACCTGCTTATTAAGTTTTTAGAGCAAACGCAAGATAGTCCTGTTGTGGGCATAGGTCATTCGCAGGGCGCTACTGCGACGGCTATGGCAGCGGCCAAACGTCCTGATCTATTCTCTGCGTTGTACTTGATAGAGCCCGTCACTTTTACCAAATCACAGGCGCTGCTCTATAAGCTGATACCTCGCCGCGTGAAGCTTAAGCGTCAACCTTTCAAAAGCGCGTTAACTAAGCAAAAAGTTTGGGCAAATATAGATGAGTTTTATGACAGCCTACGAGAAAAAAGCGCTTATCGACGCATCTCTGATGAGCACTTATACCTCTTTGCCGAGCAAAGCTTAGTACAGCAAAACGATGGCCGTTATGCATTTATCTTCACTCCCGAGCAAGAGATAGCGAATTATTTCGGTATCCCTTATATAGACGGTGCGCTAAAGAAGCTGGCAAAAACCACGGTGCCTTACCAACTCATCATCGGTAAGCCCACTATCTTTATCAATGATAAAGTCCGCGATAATTGGCGAAAATTTGTACCCACTGACCAGCTTAACATCATGCCTGAGAACGGACATTTATTACCTATAGAAGCACCGGAACAATGCGCCACTGTTATCTTACAGAATTTTAATCGTTAAGTTTTGAGCTTATGACTGATTTATTTACCCCTAGTCCCACTGACAATATACTACCCTATGATGGTCGGGCGAATGACTTGGGTATCGTCATTGATAATAGCCATGAGCTTTATGACATATTATTGAGTGAACTGCCTTGGCAGGCTGACATTGTCACGTTGTTTGGTAAGACCCACGTCACCACGCGCCAAATCGTTTGGATGGGTGGAGATAGCAGCAGCTATCATTACTCAGGACATGCCCGTCAAAGCATTCCATGGTCAGAAACCGTGTTTCACGTGAAACAACATGTTGAGCAACAGCTAGCAAATATTGGGATTACCGCTAATTTTAATTCTTGCCTATTGAATTATTACCCCTCAGGTAGTGACGGTATGGGCTATCATGCTGATGACGAAAAAGAATTGGGCTATCAACCTATTATCGCTGCCTTATCGCTCGGTGCCACGCGCAAATTTGTTTTTAAACATAAAAAAACTCAAGATAAAGTCGAGCTTTACCTTGAGTCTGGTCATCTTATCGTTATGCATGGCGATACTCAGACCTACTGGAAACACACTATCACCAAGACTAAAACTGTCAACACTGGACGCATTAGTCTCACGTTTCGACAGATGCTGCCAGATTAGTCTACTTTTAAAACTATCTTGCCAAAGGTATCGCCTTTTTGTAGCTCAGTATGCGCGGCAACGACCTCAGAGAGCGAATAGGTCTGCTGAATATGTAATTTAAGCTTGCCAGTCGCCAATTGTTCTAACACTCTCGCCATATCCTGCCCACTACGCTGGGCTTTATAACCTGCCACGTTTAGGCTTTTTTGACTGCCAGCATCGACGAGCTTATCAACCCAAATCGTTGGTAACACATTGACGCGTGCACCAGATTTGAGTACATCGAGTGCGCGTACCCCAGCATCCCCGCCGACCAAGTCTAGCAATACATCGGCTTGCAAATCAGGAAATGCCTCTTCTTTGGTATAGTCAATCCAGCCGGTCAGCTTGCTTTTATCTATCAAAGTATCAAGCTTGGTATACTTTTCTGCTGAGCAGATGACGGTGACGTTAATATTGTCCTCGTCGACCTTGTCCATTAATAACTGAATGACCAGCTGACCAACCCCACCAGCGGGCGCATTCATGACCACATGCTCGCCTTTTTTGATATCAGCGAACTCAACAAATTGTAGCGCCGTTTGACCGACACAAGGGAGTGCACCTGCCTGTTCTAATGTGACGCCCTCTGGCACTTTGGCTAGCAACTTGCCATCGACTGCTACGTACTCTGCATAGCAACCCCCATCAAAAGTCAGAGCGGCAACTTTATCACCAACGGCAAACTGCTCGTTATTGCTTTTGACGATAGTGCCGGCTACATCAAAACCTAAAATCGCTGGCTGATCATGATCAAACTTATCTTTTTGAATATTATCAGCGCCCCAACCTTTACCTTGACGGGTTTTATAGTCAACAGGATTGATGCCGGCGTAGGCAACTTTTACCAAGACTTGCTCATCCGCCAAAGCTGGAATGGCGACACCGTCCTCATAGTTCATAACGTCAGGTTCACCAAACTCACGAATGAGTACCGCATGTTGAGTGGTTGGTATTTGAGTATTAGACATGGTTTATCATCCTTGTATGCTGCTATTGTTTTATTTTTAGTGAATTCTCTGCTTATGGCAACACCAGCTCTGCACTGATGGGCAAGTGATCGGACAGCGTTGACCACGGTTTGCCAGTGTGCACCCATGCATCTTTAACCCTTAAATTACGCACATAGATACGATCTAAGCTGAGCACCGGTAGCTTAGCCGGAAAGGTAGGTGACAGCTTGCCATGACAATGCTTGAAAGCTTCGGTCATGCCGAGACTGGACGCTAATTTGTCACAAGACAGTTTTTTCCAATCGTTAAAGTCACCCGCTAAGATCAGCGGTTGATCAGGGGCAATCTCATTGCGCACATAATTGGCAATGGCCTCATACTGCTTAAGACGATCCCGCTCAAACAAATTTAAGTGCGCGCACAATACTACGACCGGTCTCTCCCAACCTACTGGCTGCACCTCACAATGTAAGACCCCACGCTGCTCCAATTTATTTACCGTAATATTGACGTTATGTTTTGGATCTAACGGAAAGCGGCTGAGCACGGCATTACCATGATGACCGTTTTCATATTCTGAGTTTTTACCATAACTGTTTTGCAGCTGTAGATATTCGCCAAACCATTCATGCTGTGATTGATCAGGATATTCGTTGTATTGCATATTGCGCTTAAGATTCTGACCTTGTACCTCTTGCAAACACAGAACGTCCGAGCCTATACCCTCAAGCGCATGGGCAATACCTTGCATTTTTACTTGCCGATTCATAGGCGACATGCCTTTATGAATGTTATAGCTGGTTAGAACAAAAGAGCTTGTATTAGTCATAAATGTATCAGTCGTCGTGTAAAAAATGGGAGTCATGTTTAAAGTGGATGACGTTAAAATGACAGTAACTTTAAAAGGGCGTTTACTCACCGTTTAATTTATAGTGGTTTAATTTAGAATTGTAGTCAACATCAGGCGAGTACAGCTTGATGATTGAAATTACTAACCATAAGACCTGATAGCCATTCAGTCAAAAAAGCATTGATTCGTATCGAACCAATGCTCTCATCTTATACCGATACGTTACCAATGGCTAATTCATAAGTACATGTCATTAGCAGTCAATATGACTAAAATTAGTAACGGGTCACCAGAGCAATCGGTTGGTCTTCGCCCATGATGTCTTGCGGCATAAACACAGCCTCACCGCCATTGTGAATCACGTGCTCAATGATTTCGCCAATCGCATCATCCGTGACACCTTCTGCAGCAGCATCATTAGCGATGCTTAAAGTCTGTGCTTTTTCGTCAATCTTGGCAGATTGTATATAACCACGGCGCACATAGAGGGTCTCGCCCGCTCCTTGGAAGGCGCTGCGATAGACTTCTTGTAAGTCAGTCTGCAACATATTGGCACCGCGAGCTTTATCAATTTCACCCATGGCCGCTTGGTGTAATGAAGTACGGTACTCTTCTACCGCCTCTTGTAAACAATCGACGATATGCTGGGCGCTACCATCTTCTAGATTGGTGGCGTTTGATACCGTGGCAATGATGTTTTCTGGACGGTCACATACTTCTTTATAATAGCCGATATTTTTTGCGTCACCGACGATGACAAGAGGCATTTTATGCTCGCCCCACAGCTCTTGTACGCTCTTATCCACTTGGTTAAAGAACTCTTTTAAATGACTGCTTTCGTTACTTGCAGAACGGTCAGAGCCACCGTCACTGGTTGTATACAGACCGTTATTCTCGATAGGAAAGGCAATGCTTTCCATATTGTTTTGCACGTCATCACCTTTATCAAGCTCTCTAACAACGCGATCATTAGATGCTTCAATCAAGCGGGCACTATCACGGGTCAGTACCACTGTATAGTAATGTACCGCGCTTGCCATATCGCGAACCAAATCACGGGTAGCAAATCTGTTTGAAATGACCACGCGTTCGGTCGTATCAATCGGCATACGAATTACTTGTACGTCATCAACGCTGGCAAATATCGCTAAAGTATCAAGGTTATAATTATGGTTTAGCTCATTAGTTTTGGCGTGAATGTTGTCCAAAATAGTCGTTGCTGTGCGCTTATCGTACTCTTTGGTGAGACGCTCTTCGACAACTTTTAACTGGTTTTTAAGGGCGATAGGATCTTTGTCATTATCAGGATGTTCGCGGTGAGTTTTAACAAAAATACTGACCGCAGGATTAGCCTTGGTTTCGCGTAAACTTTTGAGAGTCGCTTTCATAAATATTGCTCCTTGTTTTATTATTAGTTACTTTTTATCATTTGCTTCTTATTAGTCACATTCAACATTGTAATTTTTTCTGTGATTCATTTTCTCTGTAAATTATTTATCAGTAGGACTTGTTATCAGTAGGGCTTGATATTTTTATTCCATTCCCTTGATGCTAACAGTCAAACTTCACTTGCTGTAGGGTCAATTTGCAAGCAAATGATAGCGCTTTGTAAGTAAAACAATCTACGTTGTTATAAAAAGCAGGTTTATCCCATTTAAATATATTTGATATCGTTCATCTCCTCACTTTACTTTATGTATTGTCAGTGAGTAGGTTGCATTTTCACTAAATGAACCCATCTTTTATGTAATATAGGTATAAGACCGCAAAATAAATAAGTAGCTGATTGCCTTTTATACTCAGTCGGTTATATCAAGCAAATCACTTATACCAAACCCTATTTAGCCAATAATAATTCATTCACTAATATCAGATACCGGATACTTTTATGACTACCCTTTCTCCAGATTTACACCTTGTCGATTTTGACAACGTTTCTCCAAGTGCACTACAAAGCCAAGTCATGAGCGCTATTGATGATGCCAATGCCTTTTTGGATACGCTGTCCGCAACGACGCAAAATGATACTAATGCGTCTGATATCACTGCTGAGCAAGCTCTGAGTGATGTGATGAACTTTGATCATATCAATCTGGCTTTGGATCGCAGTTGGGGCATTTTGTCACACCTCAATAGCGTGATGAGCAATGATGAGATTCGCCATGTTCATCATGAGCTGTTGCCTAAGCTGTCTGCTTATGGCACTCGTGTAGGGCAGCATCAGCCATTATTTAACCGCTACCAAGCCATTGTGAATGACAAGACGTTCTTTGCCGCGCTTGAGCCTGCACGCGCTCGTGCTATTGAGTTGGCGCTTAGAAGCTTTGAGATGTCAGGCGTGGCGCTACCTAAAGCTGAGCAAGAACAATTTGCAGCTATTCAAAGTGAGCTGTCAACACTGTCGGCGACCTTTTCAGACCATATATTAGACGCGACGCAAGCCTATGCATTGCCATTAGAGTCAGCGCAATTGGCGGGCTTGACAGACAGTGGGCTGGGCCTATTGGCCGATGCAGGTGAGCAATATAAAACCCACGAACTTGCCAGCGGTGCCCTCACCCAAGCGGATATCGATACTTTGCCGACGCCTTACTATGTGGCAAGTTTAAATATTCCTGTTTACCTTGCCATTATGACTCATGCGGACGATCGCAGTCTGCGTGAGACGCTGTATCGCGCTTATGTCACCCGCGCCTCTGAATTTGATGAGCACACCGATAGCAAAGGCGCATCGCTGAATAACGCCGATATCATGGGTCAAATCCTACAATTACGTGAGCAAAAAGCCAAGCTATTAGGTTTTGATAATTATGCAGAAGTTTCGCTATCGACCAAAATGGCAGATAGCGTAACGGAAGTTGAAACCTTCTTACGCGATTTGGCCACGCAAGCGACCCCAACCGCTAAGCAGGATTTAGCACAATTACAAAAATATGCACGAGATTATGGTATTGATGATTTGCAGCCATGGGACAGTGCCTATATCGCTGAAAAAGTAAAACAAAGCGAATTTAGTTTATCGCAAGAAGAGATACGTCCATACTTCCCATTACTAAAAGTCATTAACGGCTTATTTGCCATCGTTGAGCGTTTATACGGTATCAAAGTCCAAGAGCAAAATAGTGATAAGACAGACAGTGAAAGCACATCCGTATCGCGCTGGCACGACTATGTAAGCTTCTACCAACTGTTTGATGCTGACGATAACTTGCTTGGTGGCTTTTATTTTGACTTATTTGCCCGCAGTGGTAAGCGCGGCGGTGCTTGGATGAGTGGTTTTCAGTCGCGTTATACTTATGATGAGCAAGACCATCAACAGCTACCGGTTTGCTTTATGGTCGGTAACTTCACGCCTGCCCTCGATGGCAAACCGAGCTTATTGACTCATGATGAAGTGCTGACCTTGTTCCATGAGTTTGGTCATGGGCTACATCATCTCTTAACCCAAGTAACAGTGGGCGATGTCGCTGGCGTCAATGGTGTCGAGTGGGATGCGGTCGAGCTGCCGAGCCAATTTATGGAAAACTGGGCGTGGGATGCCGAAGGGATTGCGCTGATTAGTAGCCATGTCGAGACTGGTGAGCCGCTGCCTAAAGATAAGCTCGCAGCATTATTGGCAGCGAAGAACTTCCAAAGCGGCATGCAAACCTTGCGTCAAATCGAGTTCGCGCTTTTTGATTTATTAATTCATGCACAGACGCCAGCGCTTGATTATAACGGTATCTTAGCAACATTAAATACCGTGCGTAGCGACATTGCTATCATGCAAACGCCTGACTATAACCGCTTTGCCAATGGTTTTAGCCATATCTTTGCGGGAGGCTATGCGGCAGGTTATTACTCTTATAAATGGGCAGAGCTGCTCTCTGCAGACGCTTTTAGTAAGTTTGAAGAAGAGGGTATTTTTAACCCTGTCACTGGTAAAGCTTTCCGCGAGAGTATCTTGTCGGTTGGTGGTAGTTTTCCCGCCAAGACCAACTTTGAAAACTTCCGTGGTCGCAGTGCCAGCATCGATGCCTTATTGCGTCACAGTGGCTTTAGCGATGTTAAAAATATCGATGCCGCCAATGCTCAAAGCAATCGCGAGGTGATTTAAATGCGTTATCAATCGTCACGTCCAAAGCGGCGTTTTTTAGCGGGTGTTCGCTGTCCGAAATGTCAGGCGCTGGATGCGGTGGTACAAGTCAATATTGTCACGCCTGCACCAGACGAGTATATCGAATGTACCCAGTGTGGTCATACAGAGCATCGCCCTGACCCTGATGCCATCAGTGCCAAAAATCATGCTGAAGACCAGCTCGCTCGTGATGCGATGTCTACAGGTACCAGTGGTACGGTAAAGTTTAAAACTTAAGCAAACAAATAATAGTCATATCTAAAAGCTTTTAAGTGCTTTATCATTTAACAGTATTTTAAGCCTATCTAGCAATAGATAGGCTTTTTATTTTGAGTTTGCTATAGTATGACTACTTATATCTTTGACATAAATTGACCGTAGTATGAAAAATAAAAAACAGCATCCTTTATTAAGCAAACGTGCAAAAGTGAAAGCCGCTAAATCACGTCGTAAAATCTGGATGGCGATTATATTAGTATTGCTATTTATTACTATCGGCTATTTAGTTTGGGCACAATCTGTGCCTGAAACAAGTAAAACTGATAGCAGCTCACCGTCAATCCCTGAGCAAACAGGACCTGAGCCGTCCGCTACTATGCCAGTAGAAAACGTCCTCAGTGAGGCCAATAATGATGACGCTATACAGAATGAAAATGCTGTCATTGATCAAAATTCTGACGATGCTGATACGCGCACTGACTCGACCATTCAAGTGCCGAAGCCCGCTGCTATCTTAAACGCCCCTTTACCAAAAACCGATAGCTTGGCCAAAGAAGAGATTGATCGCTTAGCAGATGAGCGCAAACGCTTTGCTGCCCAAGAAAAACTGGCGGCTGAGCAACTGGCAATGAATAAAAAGCTGACTAAGATGAAAGAAGAGCAAATTGCGCTGATTGAACAACAAATCGCCCAATTAGAAGCAGAAAACGCCGGACAGACTAAAGTAGAATGAATACATAATTTTTTTAAAGGGGCTGACTATGGCGAATTTACAATTGACGCACGCCCCTATTTTAAATAGCAGTGCCCAGCTGCTTATCTTACCGGTTAATACTGCTGGTACACTACTCGACCCTATTCTTACTCGAGCTAAAACGTTATTCCCTGATAACTATCAACGTTATTATCGCGCGTGTCGTGACGGTAGTTTAAGTGCTGGTAGCTGTTTATTGCATAAGCGTACACGTGAGCAGGCTGGCCTTGGCATCAGCAGTAATGGCAATCAACCCAGTTATATTGCCAACCTTGTTATCTCAGATCATCCTTATCATCCGACACGCACACGCTGGCTTACTGACGCTCTAATCGACTTACATCACCAGCTTATCCCCCTTGTTCGCTATCATGGTATCCGCAGAGCTGCCCTACTCGCTCGCCCACTTATCGATAATCGGCTACGTAGTAATATAAGTAATTCATCTAACGAACCTTTATCTAAGAACTTTTCAGCTGGTAGCTTGTCCCTCAATGAACCCAACGTCGCAAACTCACTGCCATTAGACTGGTATCTCGATATCTTGCCTTTACTGAGGCAGCAACTACAAGATCTACCTAAGCTACGTATTGACGTACATGTGCCTAAGAGCATTGATATCGTAAGCTAATTGGCGATTTGTAGAGTGTGTTTATAGGACGCCATAGTACTCAAAAGATATGCAACAGATAGTGGCGTCAGTGCTATGCTAAATTGGCATCGGCTGTTTGCAAATGCACGATTATTTATCATCAGGATAAGGATACCCTATGAAAACGCTTAGAACCCCCGATTCATACTTTGCCAACCTACTCGATTACGATTTTGCGCCGAACTATCTCATGGTTGATGATGGTGAAGGCGGTGAACTGCGCGTACATTACCTCGATGAAGGTCCAAAAGACGCTGAGCCTATACTGTTGCTACATGGCGAGCCTTCGTGGTGTTATCTTTATCGCAAAATGATACCGATATTGACCGCCGTAGGATATCGCGTTATTGCTCCAGACCTACCTGGTTTTGGACGCTCGGACAAGCCAGCGGCACGTACTGACTATACTTACCAGCGCCATGTCGACTGGATGCAATCGCTGCTTGATCAATTAGACTTAACAAACATCACGCTTTTTTGTCAAGATTGGGGCGGCCTCATCGGTCTGCGCCTAGTCGCTGATAATCCCGAGAAATTTTCTCGAGTAGCAGCTGGCAATACTATGTTGCCCACTGGGGATCATAATCCCGGAGAGAGCTTTCGCCAGTGGCAGCAATTCTCACAGGACACCCCACAGTTTCATGTCGGAGGCATCATTAAGAGCGGCACCACTACCAAGCTATCGCAGGCGGTTATCGATGCGTACAACGCCCCTTTCCCTGATGAGTCATACAAAGAAGGCGCTAGACAGTTTCCGCTTCTTGTCCCCACCACGCCAGATGATCCTGCCTCAGAGAATAATCGGGCGGCTTGGGGTAAGCTCAGCCAATGGACGAAGCCATTTATTACGCTGTTTAGTGATTCTGATCCTGTCACGGCTGGTGGCGATCGAATCATGCAAAAGCTGATACCGGGAACGAAAGGTCAAAACCATACCACAGTTAATAACGCTGGTCATTTTTTGCAAGAAGATCAAGGGGGAAAAGTAGCAGAGCTGCTGGTTGAGTTTATTGCTGATAATCCTCTCAGCAATTATTAATAAAATTTGGTATTTTCTTCGTTATCGCCTACAACATTAGTGTGACTATTTAAGCGTTTATAACATGACATGTGTTTTCCTGTAGACATTAAACAGTAGATTTATATCCGTATATTGATTAAAAAACAGCCTTGGCTTAGTATTTATGAGTGTCTACTACAAATACTTTTTACTCAAAATACAAATAGGGATAATAAATCATGTCAAACAATGATGCAAAAAATAGTAATGCTGGAAATAAGAAAAACTCTACAGGCAACAAAGCCGTTACTGGCGTAGAAGTGGTCAAAGATGATACCGTGGTATTTGAGGACGGCGACTTTGAAGAGTACAACACTGAGCATGACTACGAAGAAGGTACAGAGGACAGTGCTGCTAAAAAGGACAAGTCAGAGAAATCAAGTAAGAATAAAGATTCTGAAAAAGAGCAGAAATCTGACAAAAAAGACAAGGCTAGCAGCGCTGATAAAGAGTCTAAGTCAAATGAAGACGATGAAACGGTTAAAGACGGCAAGTCCAGCAAAAAAGATAAAGCTAGTAAAGAAGACGGCGCTGACCAAGAGGATAAATCTGGCATTACTATGGCAGGTATTTACCAATGGGCCTCAAAACTCAAAGATGACTTTACCTCTGACGCTAGTGGGATGACTCACGATGTCTCTGAAAAAGCAACGGCTATGATGCTTGGTAAACTGTTGAATGCGGTAGATCTTGAATTAGCGGCCTTTGATAAGAGCTTAGACGTCGCAAAAAATTTAGTCGCGACTGCTGAAGAGAGACGCAAAAAAATCGCTGCAAAAAAAGAGAAATACCAAGGTATGATTGACAAGTTGGATCAGGAATGATTACTCTGGCTAATTAGCCAGTTAGGGCGTGTCCTCATTTCAAAAATGGTCATAAAAATGAAATAAATTGCCGTTAAACGAGGAAAATAGCGCAAATAATATCGAGATATTAATCAGCTATTTGACGATGTTTGGCAAAATTTAGCTATTTTTAGGCCATTTAGATACAAGCGCTTGAATTGAAGATACGCCCTAGTCTAGAATTTTATTAATCCAATGTTGAACGTCTACTATAAGCGTTTGGCGTTGGATTTTTTATTGTCCGTTGCTTAGGTATGATTTTATTAAAAGGCAATGTCATTAAATGTAGCGAGTAAAGAGTAATATCGATATATCACGCACTGCTGATAGACATTTTCCTTGCTCGCTGTGGCTGCGCAGACAGAGACTACAAAAAACTGATATCAGCAATACCGTCGCGCTTTTAGGATATTTTGACTATAGATTGGATAGAGATAGCAATATTCAACCTGACACAAATGGAAATGATTATTTAATAATTATTTAGCCACAAAAAAAACCGCTCTGAATAAATCAGAGCGGTTTTCAAAATTGTACTAAGCGACATCAACCAAAAAAATACTTATTCAGCAGTTGAGGTTGAACCCTGCTCAACGCCTTTCATAGTCAACTTAATGCGACCACGGTTATCCACGTCTTGTACGAGTACCTTAACGGTTTGACCTTCTTTAAGATAGTCAGAGACATTCTCTACGCGCTCTTCTGCGATTTGTGAGATATGTACGAGGCCATCAGTATTTGGCAAGACATTTACGAATGCACCGAAATCAACGATACGAGCAACGGTACCTTCGTAAGTTTTACCGACTTCAACTTCAGCAGTCAATGCTTCGATTTTACCGATAGCGGCTTTGGTTGCTGCTTTGTTTTCACCAAAGATACGAATCGTACCACCATCATCGATATCGATAACGGCACCAGTTTCTTCAGTTAGCTGACGAATCATCGCGCCGCCTTTACCGATGACGTCACGGATTTTGTCCGGATTGATTTCGATAACCGCATAGTTAGGGGCATGGGCGTTAATTTCAGTACGGCTCTCTGGCAATACTTCATTCATCGCGTCTAGGATATGGATACGACCGGCATGGGCTTGCTTTAGCGCTTGCTCCATGATGTCAGGAGTAATCCCTTCGATTTTGATATCCATCTGCAGTGCAGTGATACCGTCTTTAGAACCAGCCACTTTAAAGTCCATATCGCCAAGATGATCTTCATCACCTAAGATATCTGACAATACAGCGAAACGCTCGCCTTCTTTTACGAGACCCATCGCGATACCAGCAACTGGTGCTTTAATCGGTACGCCTGCATCCATCAATGCCAAGCTGGCACCACAGACAGAGGCCATAGAAGAAGAGCCGTTCGATTCAGTAATCTCTGATACCACACGGATGACGTACGGGAAGCGTTCGCTGTCCGGTAGCATCGCTTGTACACCGCGGCGTGCTAGACGACCATGACCGATTTCACGACGTTTTGGAATACCTTCACGACCCGTTTCACCAACAGAGAAATGCGGGAAGTTATAATGCAGCATGAAATGATCACGGATAGTGCCCGCTAATGAGTCAATCATATTGACATCACGGCTGTTACCTAAAGTCGTAGTAACCAATGCTTGGGTCTCACCGCGAGTAAATAGCGCTGAACCATGCGTATATGGTAGTACGCCAACTTGCACGTCAAGCGCACGAACGGTCTCAAGGTCACGACCATCAATACGCGGCTTACCTGACAAGATATTGTCACGAACCGTACGATATTTAAGATCGTTATAGATTTCTTTTAATTCAGAAACGGTATCAGCATAATTTTCAGATTCCGCATCACCAGCAAGTGCATCGATAATGGATTGCTTAATGTCATCAAGTTTAGTATAACGCTCTTGCTTATCAGTAATGGTATAAGCATCAGCCACTTGCTCGCCGAACTGCTCTTTCATACTGCTCTCTAACGCTGCATCACGTACAGGGGCGACGTACTGCTGCTTAGCCGTACCGATTTCTTCCGCCATAGAGGCGATGTTATCAATAACGATTTGTTGTTGCTCATGACCGTATAATACCGCGCCTAGCATCTGATCTTCAGACAGCTCTGCTGCTTCAGATTCAACCATTAGTACCGCAGATTTAGTACCAGCAACTACTAAATCCAGATCACTTTCTTTGAGTTGTTCAAGCGTTGGGTTTAGTACGTATTCGCCGTTAATAAAGCCAACACGGGCCGCAGCGACAGGGCCATTGAATGGCGCATCAGAGATCGCCAATGCGGCTGAAGCACCAATGAGGGCTGCAATATCGGCAGATTGAGTCTTATCTGATGAAATAACCGTTGCGGTAATTTGAATTTCGTTGACATAACCTTCAGGGAATAGCGGACGAATCGGACGATCAATCAAGCGTGACGTTAACGTTTCATTTTCGCTTGCACGACCTTCGCGTTTGCCATAAGCGCCTGGAATTTTACCAGCAGCATACATTTTTTCTTGATAGTTCACGGTCAATGGAAAGAAGTTTTGACCTTCTTTAGGGTCAGACTTTACCACTGCTGCTACTAGTACGGTAACGCCGCCCATGTGAACCAAAATAGAGTTTGCTTGACGTGCTACGCGACCAGTTTCGATAACAACCTGCTGGTTGCCGTACTGGAATTCACGCTTAATAGTGTTAAACATTGTCATATAATCTTCCTAATGTTGACTGACGAAAATAACATCAACGTTATAAACACGCTGATATCTGTCATTAAAATTCTTTTTATCTAGCTACTGATCAACAAGTCTTTTTTCTACAAGTATTATTGCTCAGGCTGATAGTGTCACCTACTTATCTTACGCATTTGTCTATAGTAGACATCGTACTATTACATATTTTTAGTTGTTCAAATTCGGTTTTTTGCCCATACGGCTAAAGCTTGTGCCCAGTAGAAACCATACATATATGGTATTCACTATCTCTTTACTGCTCTACTGTGACGAATAGTAGCAATGCTATAAAGCTCACAAGACATTATTTTACAGTGATTTATAGGCATTGACCAATTAATTGCAAAACAGAGCCATTGTCTATAAATCGCCCTGAATGATGGCCTATATTAGATATTAAATTAACGGTTATTTTTGCAAAATATGGTAGCGTTATATCATCTAAACACTCGAGCGCGATCATCCATACTAACAAGCATAAAAAAACGGCGTGAAACTATTCCACACCGTTTTAGAGAAAATCTATTTTATCGATAGCAACAAGCAAGTTCCAAGCGGTTTAGCAAAAAATCTGAAATAGCGCCATAAGATGGCATCTGTTATTTTAGCGACCACTCGTACTATTGTCGTTAAATTAACGACGTAGACCTAACTGGCTAATAAGGGTGGTATAACGACCAAGATCTTTACCTTTTAGGTAATCAAGCAATTTACGGCGCGTGTTAACCATACGGATAAGACCGCGACGGCTATGATGGTCAGCTTTGTGCGCTTTAAAATGGTTCTGCAAATCGTTGATACGTGCGCTCAACAAAGCTACTTGAACTTCTGGAGAACCAGTATCGTTTTCGCCGCGCTGGTACTGAGAAATGATTTGTTCACGATCGGTATTAGTTAGCATAAATATCTCCGGCAATGCTAAAAGCTCCAAGATGTACTCAAATTAAGCCATCTTACAAGCAATAGAATAGTAAATAAAGTAACTTGTGCGCCATTCAGGACAACCCTGCATTACTAGAGTTGACCTAGTGTACGACAAGCCCAATGTATGATAAAACCATTTAAAAATAAGCCAGATATCAGCAAAAATTCACTCAACTCATTAATCTGCTTCGAGCAGTGAGCTAAATAATCGGCTTAATCTAAAAGCATTATTAAATGTGACGGCAATTATAACAAAAAACTGCTGAACTAGCAGCAGTTTTTCATAATAGTTTTATGCCGATAGAATTCATCGATTCAGAAATCTTATATAACAGCTATAATTTTGCAAGATCCTGATAAATTGTTAGAAAAGTCTAATGACTTACTTTTTCACGTCATCTTCGTTTGCATTTCCACCTAGCTCGTCATCAGCAAGAGGGGCTGTAGTGGCTTCTGCTAAGCTATCAGGGCTAGCATCTTCGCTAGGGTTGATATCTTCTGCTAGCTTTTCAATCTCTTGTTCTTGTGAATCCATGTTTTTTGATGAATTACTCATAATGACTCCTAGATTAGCATTTTCATTAAGTGAACTCTTTACCGCACCGTTCATACTTATTAGCATTCAAACTTATGAATATTCGAATCAATGCGTAAAGACTCAACGAAATAATGTTTATATAAAATAATGCTTACATTAAATAGCGTAGACCGCTACATAACGCAGAGCCTTTTTATTTATCTTTTTTTGCATTCTCTAAATTATCAGCGATGCGATCAGCGGCCGCTTCTGATTCTTCGGTATGGTTGTTTTCAGTTTGGCTCTTAAGAGCGGCGGTTGCCGATTCAGCACGTTGTTGCTCAAGTTCAGCATCATTTGGGTTAGAGTTAGACATAATATTTTCCTTAATTGTAATTATAAATAGTTGAGAATTTTTAATTTTTCATCTTTGAATAAATGAAGCAAAATTTAAGACAATGCTTTATCGATAGCATCGACAAAGTTACTGATATCGTCTGGATTACGCGAAGTAATTAAATTGCCATCGACTTGTACAGTCTTGTCGACGTACGTCGCACCAGCATTTTCTAGATCGGTTTGCAGCGTATGATAGGCTGTTAGTGTTTTGCCTTTAGCAATGCCCATGTTGATAAGCGCCCAAGGAGCGTGGCATATCACAGCTAATGGTTTACCTGCATCATTGATAGCATTGATAATATCATGGGCTTCTTTATTACCGCGAATGGTATCCGCATTGACCGTACCACCTGGTAATACCAATGCATCATAATCGGAAACATTTGCATCTTTTACGAAGATATCAGCAGTAAAGGTATCACCTTTATTTACATCTTGCTGCATAGCTTGCACTTCTTTATCTTCATTAGTAGTGATCAGAAGGGTCTTGTAACCTTTGTCTTTCAGCTGGTTATTAACGTCTTCGTATTCTGCTTGCTCAAAATTATTGTGTAGTAAAAAAGCGATCGTTTTCATAATATTTCCTTTTCTGTCTATACTTGTTTCTGTTTATTTACATTTGAGTTTTTATAATCGAATTTATTATTGCGCGATAATTTTTGTTGTTTATTATGATTTGATAAATGATTTTTGCATTAATAATAGTCATCCTCTGACATATTTTTTCTTATTAAAGAATGTCCTTTCTACATACTTTTTATTCTTATTTTTTATTGTTATATTGTTTTTCCAGTTTATTTTTGATCCAGTCTTTCCTAGCTGGTGTATCTACTGTACAAAAAAAACAGGTCTCACCATAGGTGAAACCTGCAATAAAATGTGAGGATATGTGATTAGTGTAAACTGTTAGTAAGTTTTAGGAGGATTCATGGGCTTACAGTCATACGAAACGTACGAACAATGATGAGCTTAGCAAAGAAGATTCTAACGCTGAATTAACTTTTTAGGTTGTAGTCGACCATTAAGACTAACAGCACCCAAGCCAATAAACTGCCCATGCTCATCTAGCAAGCGTATATCAACTGATATCTCATGGGCTAATGGTTGCTGTTCATCGTCACTATTAATAACCTCACTATCTAATTGGGTAGCATTGCTTGCTGACACAGAAGGCTGATGGCTAATACTGGTTGAAATATAATCACGCAAATTATCAGTAAGCTGCTCAAAGACATTCAAGCGTTGCCCCATATGGACACGGGCATACTGTTCGGCGCTTAATGTAAGCTCAGCCTTTATATCAACACACGCATCGATCGGAAGGATTTGTGCCTGCCGCTTATCTAACGATAGCGCCTCTAACGCTGATAAAGAAGTCGCTTCAGCTATACCAAACTTGCCAACCTGCGTACGGCGCAGTGCGATTAAATGTCCTAATGTACCCATTACCTTGGCAATATCTTCTGCCAATACACGCACGTAAGTACCTTTGGTACAAGTCACCGTCAATTGAACCTGCTCATTATCAATAGCTTTTAACTCGATTGCTTTGATCACGATATCTCTTGGTGGTCTATCGACTTCGATACCCGCACGGGCGTATTCGTAGAGTTTTTTACCGTCTTTCTTTAAGGCCGAATACATTGGTGGAATTTGTTGCTGAGCGCCTAAAAACTGCTGGGCAACGTCTTTTAATAGCGCTTCATCAAATATTGGAATAGCCGCCTGTGCAACGATTTGACCATCTGCATCACCGGTATCTGTCTGACTACCAAACAGTATCGTCGCTTGATAGGATTTGTCAGCATCAAGCTGATAATGGCTAAACTTTGTGGCCTCACCCATGCAAATAGGCAAGAGACCGGTAGCCATTGGATCAAGCGTACCCGTATGACCTGCTTTTTTGCTGTCATGGATAGGAGACTTAAGCAAATACTTCACTTTTGAGACCACTTGCTGTGAGGTCATACCCTGCGGCTTATCAATTAAGATAACGCCGGAGACCTTTTGTTTATCCGTTGTCTTTTGACTAGTCATTGTCATGAGTCATCATTTTCTTTACTATCGACTTCATCTTCATTCTGCTCAGTTTTGATAACCGCTTGACTGATTAAGTCCATCATATAGTTGCCACGAGCCGTTACTTCATCATAATGAAAGCGCAGACGCGGCGTGGTACGAGTCTTGAGGCTATGGCTCAATTCGGTACGCAAAAAACCGGCGGCTTTATTCAGTACCTTGATGCTTTCTTCGTGGTTGGTTTTGGTCATCGCATCATTAAGCTCTGGCTCCATGATAGTGACATAGACGTCCGCATACCCTAAGTCTGGGCTGACCTTGACACTAGAGATGGTGACAAAACCCGTCAGACGTGGGTCATTGACTGCGTCGCGAATAAGAACGGCAAGCTCACGCTGGATTTGATCCGCTAAGCGTTGTAAACGTTGGTTCATGTTATTACCTTGTTTTTAAAATAGCTTTTTTTATTGGTTGCTATATTGGCTTACGAATAAGCTGAAGAACTGATATTTGTCAAAAAAGGCCTAGCAGGATGTACCTGTTAGGCCTAAGCATATCGTTATTACGGTAGTCTAAGCTTAACTTGCTCAGCACATATAATGCAATGCTACAAGAAGGCTTAGATAGTACGTTCGAACTCTTGGATTTCAAAGACTTCGATCTTATCACCAGCTTCGACATCATAGCCACGAACCGCTAGACCACATTCCATACCAGTGCGTACTTCGTTGACGTCTTCTTTATAGCGACGTAACGATTGCAATTGACCGGTAAAGATAACTTGGTCATCACGCAATACGCGGATAGGCTTGTTGCGATAGATCGTGCCTTCAACCACCATACAACCGGCAGCTGCACCGAACTTACTAGAGCGGAATACTTCACGAACATCAGCAACACCCAAGATTTTCTCGCGATGTTCAGGCGCAAGCATGCCACTCATGGCTGCTTTCACATCGTCAATCAAGCCATAGATAACGCTATAATAACGAATATCCATGTTAGCGGCGTCTGCTTTACGGCGTGCGGTCGCATCTGCACGAACGTTGAAGCCTAACAGTACCGCTTCGCTAGATTCGGCAAGCGTAACATCAGACTCAGAGATGGGACCGACACCTGAGCTAATGACTCTGACTTTTACTTCATCAGTAGACAGCTCATTCAATGCCGATAGTAACGCTTCAAGCGAACCACGGACATCGGTCTTAAGTACGATGTTCAAGAATGACACATCGCCTTGTTCCATCTGATCGAACATGCTTTCTAAGCGCATGGCGTTCTGACGTTCAAGCTGACGCTCACGATTGGTTCTGAAATCAGCGACTTCACGGGCTTTTTTCTCATCAGTGACGACTAAGAATTCGCTACCAGCAGCCGGCGTTTCAGGCAAGCCTAAGATCTCTACTGGAATAGAAGGGCCAGCTGACTGGATACGTTGACCATGTTCATCAGTCATCGCACGGACTTTACCATAATACTCGCCCGCTAAGACCAAGTCGCCTTGCTTTAGTGTGCCTTTTTTGACGAGGACACTAACAACAGGACCACGACCTTTTTCAAGTCTTGATTCAATCACCACACCTTGCGCAGCACCATCTAACGGTGCTTCTAGCTCCATTAGTTCTGCTTGTAAGCTAATAAGCTCTAATAGCCCATCAATACCATCACCGGTTTTGGCTGAGATACGCGCCATTGGTGTATCACCACCCCACTCTTCTGAAACGACTTCTTTAGCAGTCAATTCATTAAGGACACGATCAGGATCAGCGCTTGGCTTATCCATTTTGTTGATAGCAACGATAATCGGTGTGCCAGCGGCGCGTGCATGATCAATTGCTTCTTCTGTTTGAGGCATCATACCATCATCAGCAGCGACAACGATTACGACGATATCTGTCGCTTGCGCACCACGTGAACGCATTGCACTAAAGGCTGCGTGACCTGGAGTATCTAAGAAAGTAATCACACCACGATCGGTTTTAACGTGGTAAGCACCGATATGCTGAGTAATACCGCCAGCTTCACCTGTGGCAACTTTAGTCTCACGAATTTTATCTAGTAGAGACGTTTTACCATGATCGACGTGGCCCATAATAGTGACAACTGGTGGACGCGTTTGTACGTTACTGCTGCGCTCATTGACTGCAACTTGTAAATCGTCTTCAACCTTGGTGTCGCTGACTGGTACAGGGTTATGACCCATCTCTTCAACGATTAGACTGGCTGTCGCTTGATCAATGGTATCTGACTCACGAGCTATTTCACCCATTTTCATGAGTAATTTAGTGACTTCACGAGCTTTAACTGCCATACGTTGGGCAAGATCTGCGACGGTAATTTGCTCACTGATCTCGACATCATAAACGATTTTTTCGACAGGCTTTTCAAACTTATGCTGTGACGCTTGCGTTGAACGTAAACCGTTTTTGCGGTTTTTCATTTCACGCTCGTCTTGATTCTTACGACGACCACGACCACGGGCACTAGTACTACTAGTACCGCGCTTGATTTCGCGACGTTCTTTTTCGAATGATTCTTCTAGTGCATCACCGACCAAACCTTCGGCTAGTGGCTCATCTTTACGAACTTCCGCAGCAGGCTGGTCCGTATATTTACCAGCCATTTTACGCATTTGCTCAAGTGTACGCTTCTGCGCTTCTTCCGCTTGGACACGGCGTGTTTCTGTCTCGATTTCGCGTAGACGATTTTCTTCTTTTTCGCGTACTTCGCGAGCTTTACGCTCAGCGGCGGTTTCAACTTTTGGTTTCGTCGCCGCGACTTTTTTCTTCGGTTGCTCTTTCGGCTTGACTTCTACAGTCGCCTTGCCACCCTTCTTCACAACCACTGAAGTAGAAATATCGTCATTCTTATCGTCTGACTTTTTGCTAGAGCCTAAGCTTGCACGCATTGCCGCTAAGGTTGCCGCTTGACGTTCTTCGGCTTTTTTCTTAGTCGCCGCACGCTCTTCAGCATCTTTAGCAGCACGCTCTTGCGATTCGATCATCGCTTGCTCACGCGCAGCCAATTCTTCAGCCATTTTTTCTGGATCAGGCTTCTCGAACACTTTCTTTTTACGCACTTCCACATTGACACTCTTCGATTTACCTGAAGAGCCGGTCACACGCGCAGTGCTCGTTGTTTTAGACTTGAGACTAATACGACGCTTTTCTTGCTGACCATGACTTTGCTTTAAATACGTCACCAACTTCTCTTGCTCAAGCTCGGTGACTAGGTCACCCTCTGCGCGAGCAGGCAGCCCAGCGTCCACCAGTTGCTGTTGTACAGCACTTGCGGTTTTGCCTACCATATCTGCCAGTTCTTTGACGGTCTTATCTGCCATTTATTATCACCTACTGTCTATTATTTGCTATATGTTCAATTCAGTTGTTGGCTACAAATGATTGGGTTAAGGCTGATGGTTGTGTTGCATTTGATGATGCGACATAAATACCAGCACTTTATTATCGATAGCATATCACTAAAAGACAGCGATATGCAGTTACCGCTTATTCATTGAACCAAGATTCCCGAGCTTTCATGATGAGTTTTCCTGCGGTTTCGGTATCTAATCCTTCGATATCTTCTAAATCGAAGACGGCTTGTTCTGCCAAGTCATCAACGGTAATGATGTCTTTTTGTGCCATTTTATAAGCCCAACTGACCGTCATTCCTTCAAGATCTTGCAGTTCTTGACTTGGCTCTTTCATGTTCTGTTGTTTAACCAGCTCATCAGCGATGACGACTTCTTTAGCACGTTCTTGAATCATGTCGATCGCTTCGTCGTCGAGACCTTCGATGTCATAGAAGGTTTCGACCGGTACGTAAGCCACTTCTTCAATACTGGTAAAACCAATATCGACGAGCGCTTGGGCCAAATCTTTATCAACTTCTAAGCGCTCATAAAATAACTCGATGAACGCTTTTGATTCGTTTTGTTGGCGCTGCTGATACTCTTCTTCTAGCATCATATTGAGCTTATAACCCGTTAGCTCAGAGGCCAGACGGACGTTTTGACCTTGTGAGCCAATGGCGCGCGCTAACTGATCGTTGGTGCTAAAGATGATATCAGCGGTCTGCATGTCTTCATCTAGGATGATACTACTAACATCCGCAGGCTCTAAAGAGCTGATGATAAATTGGGCTGGATCATCTGACCAAACCACCACATCAATACGCTCACCATCAAGCTCTTGCTGAACCGCTTGGATACGCGTACCACGCATACCAATACAAGCGCCAACCGGATCAATACGATGATCGTTGGTTTTGACCGCTATTTTAGCACGAGTACCCGGCAAACGAGCGACGTTACGAATTTCAATAATTTGTTCGGCAATCTCAGGCACTTCTTTTTGCATCAAAGCTGAGAGCATTTCGGGATGGGTACGTGATAAAAGCAACTGTGCACCGCGATTTTCGCGGTTGACATGATATAAAATGGCATTGATACGAGATTTTGCACGTAATTGCTCACGGGGCAGCATTTGATCACGTGACAGATAGCCTTCAGCATTATCCCCTAGATCAATAATATAGCCATCGCGTGTCTGTTTTTTGACTTCGCCATACATCATCTCACCAACACGTGGCTCGAAAGCGTCTGCTACTAGCGCACGCTCAGCTTCACGAATTTTTTGGATGATAACTTGCTTGGCTTGGGTGGCAGCAATACGACCAAATTCAATCGACTCAATCTGCTCTTCTTTGATATCCCCAATTGACCATTCTTCTTGATCAAGATCGGTAATAGCCAGCTGACAGGCTGGCATTTCATGGTCTTCATCGGCAACCACTGTCCAATAACGGTACGTATCATAATCGCCAGTTGCACGATCGATTGATACCCGCACCGCCACTTCTGGCTGTTCGGTATATACTTTTTTCTTAGTCGATACCACCAAAGCGTCTTCTATCGCTTCAAAGATATCTTCAGGATTTAAGCCCTTTTCATTACTGACAGTTTCTACTACCATTAAGATTTCACGACTCATGCTATACCTGTCCTATCATTTTATAATTGACTTAAATTTTATAATTGGCATATTGACGTTGTATTGTCACCGTCAGTTATACGCTATTTAGGGGTCAAAATATGGATTAATACTACATTACCATTGAATATTGCAATTAGACATCTTCATAAATCAAGTGGGCTTTATCAATATTACTCAGAGCAATTTCGAACTGCTCACCATCAGCAGATGTCAGCTTTAGAGACGTCTCATCGATACTGTCTAAAGTACCTGTTGCTTTGCGGCGTTTTTGATCGCCTTCACCAATGGCTTGTATCAAACGCAAGCTCACTGTTTGACCCACATAGCCATGCATCTGCTCATCTGAGAAGAACGCACGGTCAAAGCCAGGTGATGACACTTCTAAAATGTACTCACCAGCAATAGGGTCATGCACTTCAAGAATACCGCTTACTTGGTGATTCACTGCCGCACAGTTCTCAATGGTTACTTGCTTATCTTGGGCTTGCTCTTCTGGCAAAGCTTCAATATAAATACGTAATAAAGAGCGATTGCCTTGCGGTGCAAATTCAATGCCCCATAATGCCACATCACAAGCAGCAACGGCGGGGGCAATAATCTTGGTCAGTTCTGTAACTTTGGTCGAAAGCTTCATAATCTATTTATATTTTCCTATTCACTTATCTATCTTATTGAGTAAACCGTAACTGTATCAACTTTGATTTATTATTAACGAATATTGATTTATTATTAATGAATATAAGTCACGGTCATTATGTTAAACCACAAACATCTATTAAGATGTTTGTGGTTTATATAAGGATGAGCATAGAAAACATCAAGCTCAGCCAAACAATGCTTTTATTATTCATAAAGCAGTACTATCGATAAAAGAGTGAGGAATAAAAGATAGTGTGCTTACGAATCATCGCGCTGGTAGCAGCAAGTGACGCCCAGTAACGAATAGTATCGTATTCTATAGGCTTAGAGCTTAGCATAAGTAGGATAGATACCGCGATAACACCGAGCAGCAGATACAAAAAAACCCACAAGCATAATGGTGGGCTAATCGTTACTGACAAATTTAGTGTACAAAACATCAGTATAAAAAGTGGTAGCGGGGGCTGGATTTGAACCAACGACCTTCGGGTTATGAGCCCGACGAGCTACCAGACTGCTCCACCCCGCATCAATCTAGAACGCATATTATAGGGAAGTTTTGTAGAAGTGTCAACGTTTATTTTAAATAAAGTCTAAATTAAACGTTTGCTACCAAAAAATCCAACCTGACGCTATGCAGCGTCCATAAAACTTGGTGCGATTGGGGGGACTTGAACCCCCACAGCTTGCGCCACCACCCCCTCAAGATGGCGTGTCTACCAATTCCACCACAATCGCATTTTTCACTGCTTTACTTTTGCTGTCTAATCTATCGTAATAGATGCTTAAGGTAGGCATCAATAGAATCAGACTGTAAAAACAGAAAAAGCATTGTAAATCTAACGCCTTAAAATAGCAAGCGCTGCCTTCATTAAAAGACAATGATTAAAAATGAATACTAAAAAACAGTTATTAAAGATACCGTTTCTAGAGATAGCGTTTTAAAAAAATAACTACTGAGGATTTTGCGTTAACGGGCGCGGCGTTTGTGGTGCTGACACGGGCGCATCTAAACGAAACTGATCTTCTGCCTGCTTACGCGCATGTACAGCCAGCGTCATACTGGTGATAAAAAATATCACGGTTAACACTGCCGTCGCACGCGTCAAAAAGTTTGCGGTCCCAGCAGCGCCAAATACGGTACCTGAGGAACCAGCGCCAAAAGAAGCCCCAGCGTCTGCCCCTTTGCCATGCTGTATCAAAATCAAGCCAATCATGGCAATTGCCACGATAATGTGCAGGGCTAATATAAACGTAAACATGGTGGCCTCTTTTGCCGCGTAATGACGACTGATAACGAAAAATAAATCGTAGGGGTTAATAATAGCGCTTAGCGTGTAATGACGCCAAATCGATTATATAAATAAGGCGCATTGTACACGATTGCAAGGGCACTGTTAAACCCACTTTTGCCAACTGATAAAGACATTTTTTGAATAAGGTGGCCATTCAATATTTGTTAAATGGATGTTTTATTTAATTTTATTAAGCCATAGCACGGCTAAAGGCCTCGGCAATCGCTAAAAAACTTTCTGCTTTTAATGACGCGCCGCCGACTAATGCGCCATCTA
This sequence comes from Psychrobacter sp. 78a-MNA-CIBAN-0178, assembly GCF_040309625.1. Taxonomy (NCBI): domain Bacteria; kingdom Pseudomonadati; phylum Pseudomonadota; class Gammaproteobacteria; order Moraxellales; family Moraxellaceae; genus Psychrobacter; species Psychrobacter sp. 78a-MNA-CIBAN-0178. Next base: position 94,999 of record NZ_JBEOOZ010000006.1, on the reverse strand, counting down.
TCATAGGGTCTGCCGCAAAACTATCGGCGTTATCGACATTAACACTACCACCATATAGTACGGTCATCGTGTCCAATGAATCAGCGAAGCCTGCAACCGTCTGCTTAATATGTTGATGCGTGGCGCTCACCTCTGCCACGGTTGGCACTTTACCCGTCCCAATCGCCCATACTGGCTCGTAGGCAATGATTAAGCGCTCAGACAATGAGGCAGTAAGCTCGGGCTGTTGCGCTAGCAAGTCTTTGATAACTGACAACTGCGTATCAATGACTGGCAGCGTCTGCTTATCATCATATTGTGCTTGGGTCTCACCAATACAAAATACCACGCCCAAATTTTGCGTCAGCGCATGAGTCAGCTTTTGCAGCAAGCACTCATGAGACTCTTGATGGTATTGACGGCGTTCAGAGTGACCAAGTATCGTCCAAGTTGCGCCAGCATCAACCACTTGCTGCGCGGAACAATCCCCCGTATACGCACCAGTGTTTGCACTATGCGCACTAATATCTTGCGCTGCACACAGCACTGAGGTATCTTTTAAGCGGACGCTGACAGCAGCCAAGTGAATACAACTGGGTGCCACCATTAACCTGCAGCTATTTTTGACCACTTGCTCTTCGGTATCAACGGCAGTTAATAAGTCATCTAGTAGCGCATTGACGTCGTGGCTCGTTGCTGGATTTTGCTTCCAATTGCCAATTACCCAAGCTTGCATACTCATCTACCTTGTCTCATGTATTCCTGCCAATTCGGCTCATATGCGCGCCAGTATAACAAATATTTCACAAGTGCTATAGTATAGTGCGAGCTGAAGCAAAATGGCTTATATATAGTGGCATACCCTATATAAAGCTTAAAAAAATACAGTCACTACTATGAATACTAAAAAATAACAGCCGCTTAAAACTACTTATCTCAAACGACTTTAACCAACATTGATGATAATTAATGATTAAGAGCTACTCATGAAAACCATCAATACTTAAATACTCAAATACTCAAATACTTAGCAAGCGGGTTTTAGCAAAACATTCGATATCAAAGAGAGGTCATTATGTCTATCACAGCCAATAAATACGGTGGTTTAGCCCAGCAGCTGATTAGCGAAGGTATCGTAAGCGAAGCGCATATGAAAACTGCGCAGACAGAATCGCAGCAACAGCAAATCGGGCTCGTACCTTATTTGGTAGACAATAAATTAGCCAATGCTTATCAACTGGCACAAATGCTGTCACAGGCTTTTGGCGATCCGCTCTTTGATCTTGACGCAATCAGTGCAGATGTCATTCCAAAAGATTTGGTCGATGAAAAAATTGTACGCAAGTTTCACGCCCTTCCCCTCTTTAAGCGTGGGCAGCGCTTATTTGTTGCTTTAAGCGATCCAACACGTATAGACGCCATTGATGCGATTGCCTTTAACTCTCGCCTCTCTATTGAAACCGTCGTCGTCGAAGAAGATAAGCTAAAAAGACGTATCGAGAGTCTGTATGCCGATACCATGCAAAGTTTTGATAGTTTTTCTGACAGTGACTTAAATATTGGCTTTGAAGACGGTGAAGAAGAGGAAGGTGAAACCAAGCTTAGCGATAATATCGATGAAGCGCCTGTCGTAAAGTTTGTCAATAAAATGCTGGTCGACGCCATTCGTATGGGCGCCTCAGATTTGCATTTTGAACCGTATGAAAAAAGCTTTCGTGTTCGCTTCCGTGTCGACGGTGTCATGCAAAAAATGGCCAACCCGCCAGTACAGCTCGCTAGCAAAATTGCAGCGCGGCTAAAGGTGATGTCACAGATGGACATCTCAGAACGCCGCATACCACAAGATGGGCGCATTAAGCTCAAAATATCTAAAAATAAAGCCATCGATTTCCGGGTCAACTCATTACCGACCTTGTTTGGTGAAAAGCTTGTATTGCGTATTTTGGACCCGTCATCCGCCATGCTCGGTATCGAGGCTCTTGGTTATGAGCCTGACCAACAAGACATGTTTTTGGAAGCGTTGCATAAACCGCAAGGTATGCTACTGATTACTGGTCCGACTGGTTCTGGTAAAACGGTGTCACTCTATACCGGCATTAACATTTTGAACACAGGCGCAACGAACATCTCCACTGCCGAAGATCCGGTCGAGATTAACCTCGAAGGCATTAATCAGGTCAACGTGAATGCTAAAGTGGGGCTGACTTTCGCCAATGCGCTAAAGTCATTCTTACGTCAAGATCCTGACATCGTAATGGTGGGTGAGATTCGTGACCTTGAAACGGCAGAGATTGCCATTAAGGCTGCGCAAACCGGCCATATGGTGCTTTCGACCCTGCATACCAACTCAGCACCAGAGACCTTGACCCGCCTACGCAACATGGGTGTGGCTTCCTTTAACATTGCCACGTCAGTGAACTTGGTTATCGCCCAGCGCCTAGCACGGCGCTTATGTAAAAACTGTAAAAAACCCATCAACGTGCCACGGCAAAGCTTGCTTGAGCTTGGCTTTACTGACACCGATTTAGACAACCCAGACAATGTCATCTATGAACCCGTAGGCTGTAACGAATGCCGCGAAGGTTATAAAGGCCGTGTAGGTATCTACGAGGTGATGAAAGTCAGCCCTGATATTTCTCGGATTATCATGGAAGATGGCAACGCAATTGATATCAAAGATGCGGCTCTCAAAAATGGCTTTCGAGACTTGCGCCGCTCTGGGGTGTTAAAAGTTTTACAAGGCGTGACCAGTATTCAAGAAATGATGCGCGTTACCTCTGAATAATGATGAACGCTAAATCGCCTTATTATTTCTACTCTCTAGGCATTGATAGCATTGCTTTTAAATAGTCTTGACTTCGAATGGCGTTATTTTTATAAACCAGCAATAATACTTACTCAGATGTACTTAAAAATAAAACAGAGTTATACTGGTTTTTTACGTTAAAATAAAGTATGCCATCTTTGTGTAATAAGTTAGGCATCGTTGTATTTCTTTGCAATATCTATATTAGACAAATCTTGAGGGTAGTAACATGGCAAAAGCGAAGACCGACATGCTGTTAGACTTTGTCTATGACGGGGTAAATCGACGCGGACAAAAAGTAAAGGGCGAAACCACCAGTCGTAGCCTAGAGCTGGCAAAAGCTACTCTGCGCAAACAAGGCATCACCGTCAAAGGTATCAAGAAAAAGCCCAAGCCCCTCTACACCTTCAAAAAACCCATCAAACCTATTGATATTGCCATCTTTGCCCGTCAATTGGCAACCATGATGAAAGCGGGCGTGCCATTGACCCAGTCCTTTGAGATTGTCGCGGACTCATTGGATAATCCCAGTATGAAAGAACTGGTTTTGCAAATAAAAGCCGATATCGAAGCCGGTGGGACTTTTGCCTCAGCCTTGCGTAAACACCCACGCTATTTTGATGATCTGTTTTGCTCGCTCGTCGACTCTGGCGAGCAATCAGGTGCGCTTGAGACCATGCTGGAGCGGGTTGCCACTTATAAAGAAAAAAGCGAATTATTAAAAGCCAAAATTAAAAAAGCGGTAAAATATCCTATCGCGGTTATTGTCGTCGCTGTTATCGTTACCATGATTCTGCTTATCAAAGTAGTCCCTGTATTCTCAGACTTATTTGAATCTTTTGGCGCAGAGCTCCCTGCCTTTACCCAAATGGTCGTTGGCATGTCTGAATGGATGCAGGCGTGGTGGTTTATTTTGATTATTCTCATTGGTGGGGCGATTATTGGTTTTTCAGAAGCCAAAAAACGCTCTAAGAAATTCCGAGACTTTTTAGACCGTGCCGTATTAAAAATACCAATATTTGGCAATATTGCTTATCAAGCCATTATCGCGCGTTTCGCTCGTACCTTATCTACCACCTTTGCCGCTGGTGTACCCCTTATCGACGCCCTAGATTCGACTGCTGGCGCCACTAATAACGTCGTGTTTTATAATGCGACGCAGCAAATCAAAAATGACGTATCTACTGGTCAACAATTGCAGTTTTCGATACGCTCTACCAATCTATTTCCAAGTATGGCCATTCAAATGGTTGGTATCGGTGAAGAGTCTGGTAGCTTAGAAGAAATGCTAGATAAAGTAGCGGTCTATTACGAAAACGAAGTCGACAATGCGGTCGACGGCTTGACCAGTCTGATGGAGCCTATGATTATGGCTGTGTTGGGGGTTTTGGTCGGTGGCTTGGTGATTGCGATGTATTTGCCAATCTTCCAAATGGGCTCAGTGGTAGGTTAAAGATGACGGAAAGGACAGCGATTTAATGCAATTTATAGAATTATTACAAAGTAATATGACGGTAGCGTTAGTCGTATTTGGTCTGTTGGGCCTTTGTGTGGGCAGTTTTTTAAATGTGGTGATTCACCGTATGCCGCTGATGATGGTCTATAGCTGGCGTCAAGAATGTAGTCAATTTATGGCGCAGCAAGCAGACATGCCGCAAGAGCATACCATACCACTGACCGATATCGTCGCAGCGGATACCCCTATTACGTTGAGTCGACCAGCGTCGCGCTGCCCTCACTGCGCGCACAAAATAAAGTGGTATGAGAACGTACCCTTAATAAGCTGGCTGCTGTTACGTGGGCGCTGCTCAAACTGTAATGCTGCTATCGGTCTGCGTTATCCTTTGGTTGAGCTCGTCACTGCCTTGTTATCCATACTGGTCATCTATCAGTTTGGGGTCAGTGCCGCTGGGTTGTCCGCCTTAGTTTTAGTATGGACGCTAGTGGCATTAACGGGTATCGATTTTGATACCCAGCTACTGCCAGATCGCCTAACCTTTCCGTTAGCGGGTTTAGGATTGGCCGTCAATTCACAAAGCTGGTTCGTCTCACCAACTCAGTCTATTTGGGGCTTGTTGTTTGGGTTTTTATCATTATGGATAGTGGTCAAAGTATTCTTCCTTATCACCAAAAAACATGGCATGGGACAAGGTGACTTTAAGCTCCTAGCAGTACTGGGTGCTTGGCTTGGGCCCATGATGTTACCATTAATTATTTTATTGTCTTCCCTACTCGGCTCAATCGTTGGCCTGATTTTGATGAAAAAACAAGGTGAGAGTAAGCCTTTTGCCTTTGGTCCTTATATCGCAGTGGCTGGTATTGTTGCTTTATTATATGGCTCAGATATCGTCAGTTGGTACTTGGGCATGTATACTTAGGGTCACAAACTATTTTCTCAGTTTATTACTGCCATTCTATCCGTTAGATAAGTCATTATTATGTCAAAATATGCCACAACAGCTTCGCCTTATTCTCATCAACCACAAAGCCTGCAAAAGAAAAGCAAGACGCTAGTAGTAGGTCTAACCGGGGGCATCGGTAGTGGTAAATCTGCCGCCAGTGATTGGTTCGCTGAGCAAGGCATTGATATTATTGATGCCGATGTCATTGCCCATCAAGTCGTTGCCAAAGGCAGCGCAACGCTACGCAAAATCCAGAAGAAGTTTGGTGATTGGGTAGTGAATGAAAAAGGAGATATGGATCGGGCAGCGGTAAGAACGCATGTTTTTACTTATCCAGAAGCACTGATTGAGCTAGAAGCGATTACCCATCCAGCGATACGTGAGGCGGCAAAACTACAGCTGGCCGAAAGCACCTCACCTTATGTGGTGTTGTCAGCGCCACTACTCATCGAAGCGGCGGAAGCAGGGCTGGCCAATTTATGCCAGCGTATTTTGGTCATGGATGCGGCGGTGGACACCCAGCTGACCCGTGCCAGCCAGCGAGATGAACAAAGCGTACAAAAGATTAAAGCCATCATGGTCAATCAGCTAAGCCGCGAAGAGCGGAATCAGCACGCTGATGATGTCGTACTTAATGATGGTAATTTGGCTGATCTCTACCTAAAATTAGAGCCACTACATCAGAGCTATCTTACGCTTGCCCAGCAGCTAAAGTACGCTGCCGATTAACTTCATATAGCGCCATGCCCGTGGCAACGCTTACATTTAAGCTTTGTAAGTTGCCATGCTCATTGCCTGACATCGGAATATAAACCAGCTCATCACAGCTCTCCGTCGTCAGGCGGCGCATGCCCTCTCCTTCTGACCCCATAATAATAGCTGTTTTACCTGTCAAGTCTGCCTCATGTATCGGCTTCGCCTCTGCATTGAGTGCTGTACCGAATACAAAGACGCCGGCATTTTTGATTTGCGTCAGCGTGCGTGCCAAATTGGTAACGCTAACAATAGGCATCATCTCTGCCGCCCCTACCGACACTTTCGCAACCGTAGGCGTGAGGCTCGCCGCATGATGTTTTGGACAAACCACCGCATCAACACCCATGGCAACGGCGGTACGCAAGCACGCACCAAAGTTATGCGCATCGGTGATTTGATCCAAAACCAATAGCAGACACTGTTCACGGCCGATGATAATATCAAGCAAGCCTTCATCAGCGAAACCTAACGGTCGTGCATTCAGCACCACACCTTGATGCTGCGGGCTACCACACAGTTGCGTGAGCTTGTCTTTTTGCGTCGGTTGAATGCTGATGCCATTATCTGCTGCCTGCGCCATAATCGCTTTGACATGACTGTCGCTCTCGCGCCCTTGCTGTACAAACAAGCTAAGGCCATCAAGAGGACGATGTTCGAGTAACGCATCAATAGCATGAATGCCATAGAAATAAATGGGTTTTGCCATAATAGGACTGCCGGTTATAAGGTGGCTATCGCACACTGCGATAGAAAAGGGAGATATGACAATAATTGTAGCAATTAATCAAGGGCTTAAACAAAATAATGTCACCAAAAAAAAGAAATAAACCTTATCGCAAGATTTATTTCTTTTTGAGGGCTAAGCCGCTATAAACTGTCTTTTGGAACCTTTAACTGGTAATAGTATCAACCTTCTAAATGACAGATATACTGCACGATTTCCTCTGTGCGTAAGTTAAAGCCACTGTTGCCTTCAACGACGAATGATTGTCCCGCGCGATAGTAGCTGAACTCTTCATCACCATTTATTTTGACTTCACACTCGCCGCTGATAATTTCGATACGCTCGGAGGTATTGGTACTGAAGTGATAATGCTCGACCAAATTGTCGCAAGGTAAAATCACACCTAATGTTTTGTGCCGACCATCCTCGAACATAATGGTATGGCTTGAGCAACGACCATCATAAGATATCGTGGCTTGGGCATTGACTGTCACACTGGTAAATTGCGCCGCTGTCATAGTGGCTTCCTTATCAAATAATTATTGCCAAACTAAAAAATAAGTAACGTATTGAACTGCTTACTCTACCTAGGTTGTACTACGCATTTTGCACTATAGTAAAAACACGCTATGTCGCACAATGGCTAAAAATCTAGTGGTAAGAGTTTATCATTATGTGAGATTATGCTACCACATTATATCTATAAAGTTTGTTACAGGACCAATGAAAATTTTGTTGCGTTTTTAGGCTGAATAATTCTTAACCATTCGCTTTGCAGCCATCGACTGATGCCTATAGTGTATATACGTTGCGCCCCATTATGACGATTGCTGTTTAATGATAACAACTTATTATGACAGTCGCTCATTATCACGCTTATGATAGCTATTAAGGCGATTATTAAGACGGTTAACTGCTTTTTTATCATAGGCTTATTGAATTTTTATGATAGTCTTTCCTAGTTAGTTCGCAGTATTTGACGACTTTAAAATTTGTATTTAATAGCGTTTGACACCATACTATTTACCAATGGCTATTGTCTATTTAGTACTATTACCCCTACCATTTTACTTCTTTATTTACCCTATTTTAGATATGACCTCCCATGCTTTTATGTGAGGTTGATTGTCTGTCATGAGAGGCGTTGATGCTTGTATCATTAACTTTACATCAGTTTGCATTGATTGCTCAGCATGAGCTGAGTGTGGCTGAAGGCTTTAATGTCATTACTGGTGAGACAGGGGCTGGTAAGTCGCTATTACTAGATGCGCTATCCTTATGTGCAGGCGAGCGTGCAGACAGTGCGATGGTCAGACATGGCGCTGCAAATGCGGATATTTATGCGCAGTTCGATGTGGAAAATAACAATGTTGTTGCTGAATGGTTTGCCAAAAATGAGCGAGCGCTAGAAGAGCCGGAAGTATTGATTCGTCGTCAATTGAGCAACACAGGGCGCTCCAAAGCATGGCTCAATGGCACGCCAGTGAGCTTGGCAGAGCTTAAAAGTTTGGGTGCATTACTGGTTAATATCCATAGCCAACATGCTCAGCAAGCGTTGCTTAAGCCGCAGTTTGTGGTGCAATGGCTCGATGAGATGGCACAAATCACGCCACTAGCGGCACAAACGGCTAGCAGCTATCAAGCTTATCAGCAGCTTAAACGCCGTGCGGATGACATTGCCAGCCGCGAAGCTCAGCGTCAAGATAGAATCCAACTATTGCAAAGTCAGCTGGCTGATATTGCCCCATTACTGGCGGTTGATTATGCGGAAGTCGAAGCGGAGCACGAAGAGCTGTCTAATATCGAAGCGTTAATGCAAGAGGCCAGTCACGGTCTTCATCTACTCGACAATGATACCGATGAGCCTGACGTCATGACCTTATTAGGACAGGCCATCAAGCTCTGTGATCATCAGCTGGGGGTTAGTCAAACCTTTGAGCAAGCTTCCGAGCAGCTACATTTAGCACAGCAGCAAATCACTGAGGTGACCGCTCTACTCTCAGATTATGCCGAGCAACAACTGCCTGACCCAGAGCGCTTGCAAGCATTAGACAATTTAATCAGTCTTGGACACCGCTTGTCACGTAAGCATAGCTTGCCAGCGAGCGACTTAATCGATGAGGCCAAAGGCTGGGAAGCGCAATTAGAGCAACTGGAAAACGAACCAAGCAGTGATGCCATGGCAGCGCAAATTGAACAAGCATGGCAAGAGTATCTGACGCTAGCAACCCAACTAAATAAAGAAAGAACAAAAGCGGCACCAACTGTCAGTAAGCAGCTGATTAAGCAATTAAAACCGCTTGCCCTGCCCAACGCCCGCTGCGATTTTGTCTTTACTAAGAAGACCGATCCAAGCCAATATAGTGCGCAAGGCTGCTATGATATTGATTTATTGTTTAGTGCCAACGTTGGTATGCCGATGCAGCCGCTACATAAGATTGCCTCAGGCGGTGAGCTGTCGCGGATGGCGCTGGTCATGCAAGTATTGCAAGCGACCAATGCCGATAATAATGCCGCTAAGCCAATGTTGGTATTTGATGAAGTCGATGTTGGTATCAGTGGCGGCACCGCACAAGTGGTCGGTGAGCTCTTACGCGAGCTTGGGCAGACGCAGCAACTACTTGCCATTACCCATCAGGCGCAAGTCGCAGCGCAAGCGCATCAGCATATCTTGGTACAAAAACACCATGACGAACAGACTGAAAGTGAGCTGTTAATATTGACTGACAGCGCGCAAGTCGATGAGTTGGCTCGTATGTCGGGCGGTGTGACCATCACTGACGTCACCCGTGATCATGCCCGTAGTCTATTGTCTGATGTAAAATATAGTCAGTGAAAAGTCATATCGATACATCGCGCACTGCTGATATCAATTTTTCTTGCTTACTGTGCCTACGCAGACAGAGGCTGCAAAAAATTGATATCAGCAATACCATAGCGTTTTTAGGATATTTTGATTATAAGTATCCATCATTTATAAAAAGATAACTGCTGGCTAACGTATGGCGATTGTTGGCCTCGGTTGATTTCCCCCTCATTATCACCATATAGTGGTGTGTCTTCTCTATTATTTCACCTTTATTATTAGGTTGCGTTTGTTGCTATGTCTAAAGCCAATTTGACCCATCATTTCTTAATCGCGGCACCCGAGCTGTCAGACCCACGGTTTGAGCAGGCGCTGATTTATATCTGTCGTCATGACAAACATGGCGCCCTCGGTCTGATGGTCAATCGTCCATTAGAGCAGTCGCGCGTGGGCAAACTACTAGAGGATTTAGACATTGAAGTCACCGATCCGCAAGTGATGGAAGATGTGGCATTAGAAGGTGGTCCAATGTATCCCGAGGTCGGCTTTGTCCTGCATACAGGTCAACCAGAATGGGCATCGTCTTTTGCCATCTCAGAAAACGTCTGTATCACTACCAGTCAAGATATCTTGAAGCGTATCGCCGCCGGTCAAGGCGTTGGTCATTATCAGCTGTGCTTAGGTCATGCCAGCTGGGGCAAAAAACAACTCGACCAAGAGCTTGCTAGTGGCGACTGGCTCGTCTGTCCTGCTGATCTGAATTTATTGTTTAATACGCCATTTGAAGAACGCTGGCAAATCGCTGCCGATAAGATTGGGGTTAATTTTGACTATTTAAGTAGCGATATTGGTCACGCTTGAGTCAGAAGCTCAATAAGTATGAAAATAGGAAGTATGCATAATGATGGTAGAGTCTGAAACTAGCACTGAAATCGAAACTGCCGATACGACTATGGTGGAACCAGTTATTAAGCCGCATCTTATTTTGGCGCTTGATTATGGCGTCAAAAAAATGGGCATGGCGCTAGGTAACACTATCACCGAAACCGCGCGTGCTTTTGATATCTTAGCGATGAATAATGGCCAGCCTGATTGGGATAATCTACTGGGTATTATCAAGGTATGGGGCGTGACAAAAGTGGTGGTGGGGTTGCCGCTTAATATGGATGGTAGCAGCTCAATGCTGTCGAAGCGCGCGCACAAATTTGCCCGTCGCCTAGCGCATCGAGTCATGGAACAGCACCTGCCAGTTGTAGTAAGCCTCTGCGATGAACGCCTAACTTCAGTGGCGGCGCGTGAGATCGCGTGGGATAATGGCTGGATTAAGCATGAGCGCGACCCCATCGATGACATCTCTGCTTGTATCCTGATGTCGACTTATTTTGCTGATCCCAGTAGCAGTATCGCCATCGATGCCATCAAAGCAGACTAAATTAGCGACTAGCTTGCTGTTACAATAGCGCTAATTTTTGACATATCGTCACTCTACACGGATAAATGCCTGATTATTATGACCACTGTTTCAGACCAGTCTCTGCAAAACAAATCGCAACATGGCTTTGCGCCGCTTGCGATTGCTCGTATCAAAGGCGCTCAGCGAGCGAATCAAATAGCGATTTATCTTATTTATGCCGCTATCTTCGCCTTTATGGTCTTTGGTACCATTGCCAGTATCAAAGCCTTTCATGACAATCAGCTGCTTTATCAACTCTTCTATAACTTGCCCTACGTTTTAGTGGCGTTGACCATTCCCATTACCATTTACGATGCGTTGGTTATTTATCGTTATCGCTTAAACCAACCGTCGATGATTGCCATGAGTATTGGCGTATCCACGGTGATATTACTTGGCGGGCTATTATTTGCCGATACCGCTTGGTTAGGGCTGTCCTGCTGGCTTGGCGTGGCATTTTTGTTTAAGGTGAGCTTTAAGCGTTTTTTTAACTTTTTAGACGCTGAGGAAGCCGAAATCGCCGAAGAAGTGTAAAACAGCTGAACAGAAAATAACACTAAGCAATAGCTAGCAAAGAACTTTTTTAACCATACTTTATTAATTTAAAACGACGACTATGACTACTTCAATATCTGATAGCACGATTCAACATTATCTAGATACCCAAGGGCTTATTTGCCCTGAGCCAGTGATGATGCTGCATCGAATCATTCGTAAAGCCGAAGCCGGCGCGGTGATTGAGATACTCGCCACTGACCCTGCAACCACTCGCGATATTCCTAATTTTTGCCGTCATTTAGGGCATGAGCTTGTCCAGCAAGAAACCCTTGCTGAAAATGTACCTTTAAATGTCGATTCTGATGAAATCACAGTTGCTGACGATAATAACGCGCCTATCAGCGCCACGCTTTATCGTTATTTGGTGAAGAAAAAGAGCGCTTGAAAGCTTGAACGCATGCGGTTGACCTTGCACTAATAATTTAAGAGCATCAAAAACACAAAGATATCTTTGCTTTGTACAAAACATATCATTCACAAATTAAAGGTAGATAACGTGTTAGCAACCCAACAGCAGTACGTACAGTGGCACGAAAATGGCAATGAAACCTTACGTCGTGCCCGCTGGTTATCGGAGAGCAATCATGCAGCGCCTGCGCGTATTGTATTGGTCGATGACAAAACAACCGCTGATGAGGCGTACCGCTTGGCTTGCGAAGGCACGTCACTGCTGTGGCGCGGTGACTTTCATAATGCCAAGCAATTGCTACAAGCGCTCAACCGACGTATCGAGCGTACCAATGAGCGCTCTGAGCAGCGCAAAATAAAGAAAGCGGCTAATAAATCTGCTAAGTCTAACGCAGAGTCTGATTCGGTCAACTCTAAAGAACTACCTAACTTGTTTTATCAACAACGGCAAATGCAAGCACAGCGTGCGCGTATATTAAGTCGCTTGCTACTAGAGCTTGATGCCAATTATGTCAGCCATCTGCGTCGCGCCCCTGATGTCAGCGCGGCCTGTACAGCAGCTTTTGGCCAGTTAGACAACGCGGCTGATGAATCATGTGTACTTTCATTTCGTGACTTGCAAGGGGCGTTAGGTGCAGCGCAGTGGCGCGAAAAAGGCGTGCCAGTTGAAAGCTTAAGTCTATCGATTTACCCGCATTATGGCGTTTTTGCACCAACCCGCCATGAGTATGTGCAGCTACTGCTCGATGCGACGCTGCCGACCATTCATGAGATCGCTTATGACATCGGCACAGGCACAGGCTTGCTTGCCATTATCTTAGCGCAGCGCGGTGTAAATCATGTGATTGCCACCGATTTAAATCCACGGGCTTTAGCCTGCGCTAGCGAAAATTTTACGCGATTAAAACTCACTAACGTACAGTTGCAGCAAGCTGATTTGTATCCGACTGATGCGCCACTCGCTAATTTAATTGTCTGTAATCCGCCTTGGTTACCTGCCAAGCCTAGCTCGCCTTTAGAGTACGCTGTTTATGATGCCAATAGCACCATGCTGCGTGGGTTTTTGCAGAGCGCGAAAACTCATTTAGCTGAGCAAGGAGAAGTCTGGTTAATTCTGTCAGATTTGGCTGAGCATTTGCAGCTGCGTACTCGTGAGGAATTATTAGGTTGGTTTGCAGATAGCGATTTAAAAGTAAAATACCGCCTCGATACAAAACCTAAGCATGGTCGCAGCCAAGATGATACTGATCCTCTCTATGCGGCGCGTAGTGCGGAAATTACCTCATTATGGTGTTTAGTACCTGCCTAATCTTTAATAATTGATAATTAATCATTGAGTATCAAATTATGAGCCGCGACCGTGCTGTACAACAGCGCCAACCTAAAGCGCTAGCCGTTGATGATGAACCTACTTATATCACCGAGTTTCGTCAAGCGATGCTGGCTCGTGGTCTAGCCACGCGGACGCGTAATGCCTATGTGCGCGACCTGCGCTCTTGCGAGCTGACCAATCCTATCGCTCTAACACGCTGGCAACCCGACGATGTGCTGCACTGCTTATCAACGCTTACCCAAGACGGCAAAACGCCACGTACTCAAGCGCGTATGCTCTCAAGCTTGCGTCAGTTTTATCTATGGATGATTGCTAGCAACCTGCGTGAAGACAACCCTTGTGAGCGTATTAAAAGTCCAAAGCTTGGGCGTCCATTACCAAAGGATTTGAGCGAGGGCGATGTTGATAATCTCCTAGCATCTCCTGATACCAGCACGGCGCTCGGACTGCGTGATAAAGCCATGCTAGAAGTGCTCTATGCCTGCGGTCTACGGGTCAGTGAGTTGATTAATCTGTCACTGGAACAAGTGAATCTAAATTCAGGCTGGCTACAAATCACCGGTAAAGGTAATAAAACCCGATTGGTTCCATTAGGTGAATATGCAGCGGATGCGCTGGAAGATTATCTAACGCATGCTCGTGGTGATTTGATTGCTCACCTGAAATCGGGGAATTGCCAAGCGGTGTTTTTGACCGCACAAGGCGGCTATATGACGCGGCAGAACTTTTGGTATTTATTAAAGAAGTACGCCAAAATTGCCAGTATAGATAAAGAGCTATCGCCGCATACCCTACGCCACGCTTTCGCCACGCATTTGCTAAATCATGGTGCGGACTTGCGTAGCGTACAGTTGTTGCTTGGGCATAGTGACTTATCTACCACGCAGATTTATACCCATGTGGCGACGGCGAGATTGCAGAAGCTGCATGCGGAGCATCATCCGAGAGGTTAAAGTTTCAAATAAAAAATTATTTTTAATAGTTATTAATTTTATATGGAATAAAACATGAAGGAAAAAGTAAGCGGTAGTACGAAACTCAATCATTTGAATCCATTTTGGCTACACTATTTATCCTTAGAAAAGTCTCTCATAGAAATAAGTGATTACGTTGCTATAACTCAATCGAATTTTCATACTTACTCACTTAAAAACATGCAGTTGTATTTCGCTATCTGTGTTGAAACAGAGAGCGTCTTTGAGCAAATATATAAATTTATTAATAAAGGTAAGTCTAAAAGCTCTAGTATTAGTAGAAATATGGATATGTTATTTGACCACTTTCCCGAGGTGAGAAATACTGCTGTTACTTTAAATATCACTGGTGAAAGTCTGCTGTTTAAGCCTTTTGAAAATATGTTTTATAATCATGAAATAGAAATAGAAGAAAAAAGTAAGAAAACAGGGGAAGTAAAAATGGATGAAGATGTTCAATCTATGAAAAATCGTGAAAGATTGAGCAGTTGGTGGCGCGAATATAACGGTGTAAAGCATCAAAGATACGAAAAATTTAACCAAGCTAATTTAGGAAATTTACTTGAAGCATTTGCAGCTTTACATGTTTTAAACATCCTTCTACCTCTCAACGTTAATATGGAGGCTATAGCTGATTACGATTCTACCTTTATTATCGTGCCTGTTGAACTACAACCTCCAATGTTCAGAACTGTGAATTATAGTCTAGAAATGATGTCAGATGGCATACGTTGCTATATTTGCCATATTAGTAATAAAAGTTTTAATTAAGTATTATCTTATCTGTGGCTCGATAGGCACACCCTAATCCTCTTCAAATTTCGTAATCATACAACGCTTTGACTTGCGGTGCGGTTTAACCTGAGCGAGGAAATAACGAAGTACTGCTTCGTCCGAGCTCAAGGGAATTCGCATTTTCGCAAATTCGGTAGCGGTATCCCGACGCAAGAGCAACAGCGCTAGACACAATAAGCTTTTTAATGATAAATACTTACGTTGATAATAGGTTTATCTGGTTTGTCTATTTTGAAAAATCAGAGGATAATTCCAAGCAATATCATAATTAATGAGAAGTTACATTATGCTCATCAATGCAGATTTCTCCTGCCGTGCTGCCTTAGCAGCTGAACACTATCAATGGGTTCAGTCACCACAAAACGGCGTCGAGCGCGTGATGCTTGACCGCGTTGGTGCTGAAAAAGCGCGTGCGACCAGTATCGTACGCTATGCCCCTGAGTCAAATTTTCCGCATCACCTGCACCCAGGTGGCGAGGAGATTTTGGTACTATCAGGCACTTTTTCAGCTGATAACAACCATTATCCTGCTGGTTGGTATTTACGCAACCCACCGACCTCAGGGCACCAGCCTTATAGTCATGAAGGTGCTATTATTTTTGTTAAACTTTGGCAGATGACAGTCGACGAGACTGAGCATGTCGCTATCAATACCAACGATGCAGCTAACTGGCAAGCACAAGGCGGTCGTGAGATTTGTCATTTATACTCAGATATAAGAGAAGAAGTGAGCTTGCAACGTATCAATGTAGGTGAGGTATTGTTTGCAGATGCCATCGCAGGAGGTGCTGAGATATTGGTGCTAGAGGGTACGCTGATAGACGCTGGACAAACCTATCAGAGCGGTGGTTGGATACGTCTGCCCGTCGATGCGACATCGCAAATAACAGCAGGAGCAAATGGCGCCACGGTGTATCTAAAAACTGGACATTTATCACAAATCATTGGGATTGATGCTCAATGAGCCGTAGGGTGCGCCTCGCGCACCGATGTTTGATATTATCTTGATTAAGGTGCGCATGGCACAGCCTACCTATAATAACTTGTTATCTCAACAACAATCTAAACCTGAATCAAACTAGGTTTTTTAGCCGTGACTGTCGCGGTATCCTGTGCATCTGAGCGGGCTGCGTCACTTGGCTGAGGGTAGTATCGCTGAGCAGGAATACCATCAGCCAATAGTGACCGCCCCGCTCGGAGGTACAGATACAAGCAGAAGGCGCGATCAGCTCCCATCACAACTTTTGCAATAACGACTTCCCACGATATAATTCTATCAATCGATAGCTGCAAACCTGCCCTTTTGTCGTTACAATAGCCTCAATAAAGCGCGTCATGATTGGCAAGTTGTCTGATTGAGCAGCGCACCCCCATTTTATTTATCCAATATCCGAGAATCCTATGAGTCATAAACCCTCTGCTGAATTATTGAAAAATGCTCGACACTGGCGCGAAGATATTAACTTTCGCCAAGATGTGCTGGGCAAGCCGTTTGATTTTGCGACGACGTGGGGTATTTTTTCACCGCAAAAGCTCGATGATGGTAGCTTGATGCTGCTTGATTATGTGGACTTTGAAGCGGATGATGATTCGATCGATTTGGGCTGTGGCTATGGCGTGCTTGGCATGACGGCGGCGCGTGAATGTCCGAATGGTCTGCATACGTTGATTGATAAAGACTTTATGGCAGTAGAATATGCCCGCCTTAATTGTGAGAAGAATGGTCTAAAAAATGTCGATGTGCATTTATCGAATGGCTTTAACCATGTGGCAAAGGACAAAGACTTTAGCTTGGTGATGTCGAACTTACCAGCGAAGGTAGGTAAAGAGCAGCATTATCTATATTTCCTCGATGCCTATGCACGCATGCGTCAAGGTGGACGTTTTTATGTGGTGACAATCAATGGTTTGCGCCAATTCGTGAAGCGTTCGTTTACCGAAGTATTCGGCAATAGCGACAAGGTCAAGCAAGGTAAGACCTATACGATTACCATGGCGACCAAAGATTAACTGCCAGAGTAAAACAAACAAAAAATCCCGCTAGCATGATGATGTGTTAGCGGGATTTTTTATGGCTAAATTCTTAGAACTGTATTTTTGACGTTATATTTTTAAAATTACATTTGTAGGATTACATTTGCCGCTTAAGTAAATACCCACCCAATGCCGCACTGGCAATAATTGGTAATATCACCATCAGTAGCGGCGAAAATCCAGTGGCTAGTGAGATGAAGCCAACCAAATCCTGAAGATAACTAAACAGCAAGCCAAATAATAATGCCACGACGATACGCAAGCCCAAGCTATGGGTGCGCAATGAGCCAAAGACGAATGAACAAGCGACAATCACCAGCGACAATATCGACAGCGGTGACAGCAGCTTTTGCCAAAATGCCAGCTCATGATTCAAAGAACGTTGGCCTTGTTGGCGCATAAACTGGCGGTGATCGTAAAGCTGAGTCAGCGATAAATCTTCGGCATCACGGGTCAACAAATAGACCGATTCGGGAGCGAAAGGCAGGCTTAAGGTATCCGACGGCGAGGTGGCTTGGCTACTCTCAAAGCCTTGATTGATACTGAGCTTGGTCATGTTGTTGAGCTGCCACTCATAGCGATATTGCTCGCTGGGCTTGTCGCTGGCGGTATTCGTACTTATCGGCTCGCGACCCGTATATTGTCCGCCCTCAGCATGGACAGCCGTTTGTAAGTTGCCATTATTGTCCAAATGCCAACGCTTAACGGTGCCAATATTCCCTTCTACATCAGCATAATCAATATACAGAATATCACTGCCATCTGGCTTTGTATTACCAGTCCCCGAACTCTCAAAGCGTGGCTGCACCGTCCAATAACCACGTACCGAGGTAATCAATGAGCTGTTGTCTTCATCGTTAATTTCTTGCGCCAATTGGTTGGAATGCGGCAAGACAAACTGGTTGATGAGCAAAGCGAGTAACACAAAAATCAGAGCAGGCTGCAATACCCAGCCAACGATACGATAGACGCTGACCCCAGCGGCACGCATGACGACCAGCTCACTTTTATTCGCTAGCAACCCTAGTCCAACGACCGCACCGAGTAGAGCGCCAGTCGGTATAAACTCTTCTAAAAAGTAAGGCGAGCGATAAAAGATATACTTAATCGCCTCGCCCATCGTATAGCTCTCGTCTAACGAATCCAGCTCTGACAAATAAGAAAAAATAATTTGTAGCGCCCACAAACCGATGACTGCGCCGATAATGGCCAACAAGGCATTCAATTTTACGTAACGGCTGAGCACGGTTAAGGTATCAGGCTTTTTGGCGAGTTGAGCTGTAAAGTTTGGTGAGCGAGATGCCTGAGATTTAGAAAATAAAGAGCGCATTAAGACTGCCCTCCTTGTGAGCCATTGCTTTGAGTCTCAATCAACGCGACCGGCGTATGGCTTTTTAAGCGAAAGCGCAGACGATGCTGCACCCGACTGCCCCAATTCATATAGAGCGCCAATGCCATAAATCCTAGGATGAGCCAAGTATAAGCCCAGACGCTAACCGTGCCTTTGCTCACTGCACTCTTTAGCGAGATAATACCTAAAGCACAGCTGACGAATAACAAGATGGCAGGAAACAAACGCAGCCAACGTCCTTGACGCGGACGTACTTGCGCCAGTGGGACGGCGAGCATCGGCGCGATAATCATCAGCCACGGCAGAGCAAAACGGTAGCCAATCTCACTTTGTGCTGCACGCAGCGCACTCTCACCACCGAGTTGAGCACTGCCGCTTGCCGCTTGCCATAAGGGGCCAATTGCTTGGGTTTCGATATTGTCTTCGGTGATGACTTCTTGTGCCGATTCCGTCAAGGTAATGCGGTAGCGATCAAAGCCGACTTGGTTATACTTGAGACTGCCCGCGCCGACTTCGTAACGCCGACCTTGGAATAAATCCAATTGGGTCACACCCTTGTCGCCCGTCTGCACTTGTTCGGCTCTTTTGGCCAAAGTAATGGTGTCTTTAGTGATATTTTTATTGCTTTTGCTTATCAGCGCTTGCGGCACATCTGGAATGTCTAGTTGTTCTGCGGTGGCAGGATCAATCTTATTATCAACATCCATCGCGGCGGCTTTTTTGCTGCTGCCTTTTGCTTCTGGCTCAGACTGAATGAGTATCACATCTTGCAGCTGTTTTTTATCGTCGCTAAGACTGCCGACATACAGATGATAATT
This sequence comes from Psychrobacter sp. 78a-MNA-CIBAN-0178, assembly GCF_040309625.1. Classification (NCBI taxonomy): domain Bacteria; kingdom Pseudomonadati; phylum Pseudomonadota; class Gammaproteobacteria; order Moraxellales; family Moraxellaceae; genus Psychrobacter; species Psychrobacter sp. 78a-MNA-CIBAN-0178. The sequence continues at coordinate 75,802 of NZ_JBEOOZ010000006.1, read as the reverse complement.
GCCACTACTGATAAACTCATTGGGGCGAATCAAATCAAAGGCGCTGGTAAAGGCCTGCTGCTGCCACACCGCCTCAGATGAGCGCACACCCCACGGCTTACCGACCACTGACAATGCTGCCTCACCAACGAATAAGGCCAATATTAATGGCGTCATCAGCCGAGCCAGCTTACCACGCGAGACACCACTGGCATTGATAACTGCCATTTCTTGATCGACATATAAACGCCCAAACACTAGCATTAAGGCGATAAAAAATGCCAACGGTAAGATCAGCTCTAAAAAGTACGGTAAGTTATAACCAATAATGGTAAATAATAAGCTGACGTCCAGATTACCTTCAGCCGCAATACCAAAGTAACGTATCAGGCGACCGCCAAGCATCATCACCACCAAAAACCCCAATACCAAAGCGGTGGTTGAGGCAACTTGTTGGGTCATGTAGCGGCGTAATATCACAATAGGTACTCTTTAATAATGAATATGCGGACGATGTATCGCGTGCTGGGTAACAGAGGCAAGCGTAATAGGAGGCGCTACCAACGTAAGGCGACCCCAATATATAAGCAAACCAACACTTAAATAAATATAAACGTAACGGTACCACTTATAAGTCAGAACCTATCAATATAAGCGATAAAGATAACCGCTAATGCTAGCATATTTTGATAAAAAATGGCTGTGAAATGTGTGCTAAAAAATCACCCAACCCTTACTGGCGACACGTGGTTCATCACTAATAGATATTGATAAACATTGGTAGACGTTGCCAATAGCCAATGAGCCGTATCCAGCAGTCAATAAACACAAAAGACCAAGACTTCTCTGGACGCGGGCTTACGTCAGTTTAATTAAACGGTATTTTTATTTTTGGAAAGGTTTGTTTGTCATTCGTATCAAGTCGCCAATATGAGCAAGATTAATTGCTAGACTGATTGATTGTCAAAACTCATACATGTATCACACCCATTGGAGCATAAATATAATGTCTACTCCCTCTACCCTACTTGAGCTGGCTGGCGGTCAATTTGATACCCTTGATTGGTCAAATTGCGCAGTTGTCTTTATTGATTATCAGAACGAATATATTGATGGCGCTATGCCGTTAGGTCAGGCGGGCAGCAGGGCGCTTGCAAATGCGCAGCGCTTGCTTGATAAAGCTCGTAAGCAAGACATCCCTATTTTTCATATCGCTCACCACGGCGAAGACAATGGCAAGGTCTTTGACCCGTTATCCACCAACGTCGAGATCGTTGACGGTCTAAAACCGCTAGACGGTGAAAAAATTATTACCAAAAAGCATCCTAATGCCTTTTATGATACTCAGCTACAGGCGCTTATCTCTGCTAGCGGTAAGCAGCAGGTGATTTTTGCGGGCTTTATGAGCCATATGTGTGTCAGCTCTAGCGTCAGAGCGGCATTTGATCTAGGCTTTGATAATTTTGTTTGTCATGATGCTTGTGCCACGCGCGCGCTGCCTGATTATAAAAGAGAGACAATTAGCGCGGAAGTGATGCATGATACGGCTATGGCAGCGCTGCAAGATAGATTTGCAGCCTTGGTAACGACTGACGATTTGGTTAACCATTAATTCTATTAATGACTGACCAATAGATCAGATAAGTAGCAAACCGCTAAGTTACAGTATAGTGAGAGCACTATTTACATTGCTTTTTTACCCTGTCTAATCGTCATACTAGCAATAGCATGACGATTGCCTACATCCGATTCAGTGTCAATTATTGATGACGGCGTAGTCGAATATTCTATATGCCCTAGTAAGATAGTGCAGCAAAAAAATAAGAAAACATTACCTAACCCTTGCCAACTGCGCAGCAATTAGCTGATATGCTACACTACAATAATAATCAATGGGCTAATCCGTTTCATCGCGGACAACAACACCCTAACTGACGTTCGTTATTTTGATTGACCAGTTTTTTGCATAAGGTCAATATAAGATCAATGACGAAAAGTCATCATTGACAATTTTATTTTAAAAATAGCGATGTGCTATGAAAGTAGCAAAATGCCGATATTATCTTCATCACTTATTTGTATAGTCGGTTCACTATAATTTAGATACAAGGAAGGCGAGTGAAAGTACTACAAATAGTAGACTGAGCGAGCCTAACGCCGTAGCTGATTTATAGAGGATTGACTATACTTCTAAATTTATAACTCTAATAAGGATAACTATATGAATATTAAATTATCTCAGCACCTACCAAAAACTCATACTCAAAAAATTCTAAAAAAAGAAGCCAAAAGCAAAGACGAAGCCTGTTTGGTAGTCTTAGTGGATGATAAAAAGAACATCCTTGCTGAATCAGTGTTGGCAGACTATAGCGCTCGTATTGAGCAATTGATTGAAGTCTCTCACTTCAACGGTAAAGTTGGTGAAACGGTTATCGACTATGCCTTAGCGGGTGATAAAAAAACCACCAAGCAAAACCCTGTCCAGCTATTGTTGGTCGGTGTCGGTAACGTTGATAAACTCAACAATACCATCCTGCAAAAAATCACCAAAACCATCTATAGCAGCACACAAAAACGGGTAGCCTCTATTACTGTTGCCTTAGGTGACGCGCTGGAAGAAAACCAGTTTGGTCAATTCGCGCTTAACTTGTTGGCAGCGACTTATCGTTTTGATAAATATAAATCTGAGCAAAGTACCCCAGAATTAACCGATATCTATTTAGTTGCTGATGAATCACTACAGCCAGCATTGGACTTTGCTCAGTCAGTTTTTGCCGGTCAAAGTTTGACTCGCGACGTGGCTAACGAACCTGGCAATATCTGCTTCCCTGCCTATATGGCAGAGCAAGCAGAAGCGTTGGCAAAAACCTATCCTGACTTATTAAAAGTTACGGTATTGGGTGAAGAAGAAATGTCAGCGCTAGGCATGGGTTGCTTCTTAGCTGTGGCACAAGGCTCTGCTAAAGAAGGTAAGCTGGTCATCATGGAATACTATGGCAAGTCAAAATTCAGTGCCAACACTGGTAAATCTACCCTTAGCAGCGCAAAAGTAACGGGCGGTCTCAAAGCTTTGGCGGATAAACTACCAACCAAAGCGGCTAACAAAAAAGCCGCTAAAAACAACGATGACATGCAAGCTGCCAATGATGACGCACCTATCGTATTGGTCGGTAAAGGCGTAACCTTTGACTCAGGTGGTATCTCAATCAAGCCCGGTGCGGCGATGGATGAGATGAAATTTGATATGGGTGGTTCAGCGTCGGTACTCGGTACGATTAAAGCGCTATGTGAAGCGCGTCTACCGATTAACGTTGTGGGTGCGCTCGCCTGTGCGGAAAACATGCCATCAGGTGATGCAACGCGCCCAGGTGATATCGTAAAAGCCATGAACGGCAAATCGGTTGAAATTTTAAATACCGATGCGGAAGGTCGATTAGTACTGGCAGATACTTTATGCTATGTGCAACGCTATCAGCCAAAAGCCATTATCGATGTGGCCACATTGACGGGTGCTTGTGTCGTTGCTTTAGGTCATGTACGCTCAGCTGTATTCAGTAATGATGAAGATGTCTTGTTTGATTTAGAAAATGCCAGTAACCTATCTGGTGATCTCATTTGGCATATGCCGTTGGATGATGAATATCAGTCATTAATCGACTCGCCTATCGCAGATATGCAAAACATCGGTGGTAAAGGTGCAGGTGCAGTGACTGCTGCATGCTTCTTGTCGCGCTTCGTCGAAGAAGGTCAAGCATGGGCACATCTAGACATCGCTGGCACGGCATGGAACTCGGGTAAAGATAAAGCAGCCACTGGTCGCCCTGTACCGCTATTTATGCAATACTTAAAAAACAGCGCGAATATGGTCTAATCCGTTGACGAAAACCAACTTATGAAAACTACTTTATGAAAATCAGTTTATGAAAGTTAGCTTTTATGTATTAAGCGACAGTAAAGCCCAAGATTTCTTGGGCTTTATTTGTCAGTTGACCCAAACGGCGCTCAATAAAAGCAATCAGTCGTTGCTAATTCTTATTGAAAAAGACGATGAATTATCATCCTCGCTTGATGAAGCACTATGGGCACAAGAGGCGACGAGTTTTATACCGCATCAACGCCTGTTCGCTAAAAGTGATGAAAGTGCTAATGCTAAAAGCGATAACACTGAGGTTGCTACCAATGAACAGTTAGCGCCTGTTCTGCTTGGCAGCTATATGCCAGCAGATTTCAATGGTATCGTCATTAATACAACGGCACAGCCTGTGAATACCTTTATGCAAGCGACCAGTAATGCTCAGCCTACCCGTATTCTTGAGCTGATTAAACCTGACGCGACGAGTGTGCAACAAGGTCGTGACAAATATAAGCACTATCAACAATTAGGCTATGAGCTGACTCATTTTAAAGTCTAACCTCTAATATCTCTTTTATTTTTTCACGATAAAAATGCTTCCATCTTCCTCATACAACGCTATGCTCTTAGCTCTATACGCCCTCCTATCTGCTTAGACAGGTATGGGTTAAAGGTAGGCGCTTATCTTAAAAAATGCTACCATCCTTCGATTAGTTTTCCGTTTTCATTATAAATGTCTTATTTATCGTCGAAACTGTTTTAAGTGGCTACAAGGCAACCGAGCGCAAATCGTACACTTAGGTACAGGAAGCGAGGGTAACGCCGTAACCATTTACAAATGCTTCGACCATATCGACTAACTCGAGGTTGTATAGATGCGTTCATTGATTGCGATGTACCAGCGTATAGGGCTGGTGCCGCTCATTATTATTGGTTTAATATTAGGGGTATTAATTGGTTGGTTGGCACCAGATACCGGTATAGCACTAGGCTTATTGGGTACGCTATTTGTGGGTGCACTAAAAGCGGTGGCGCCGATACTGGTATTTATTTTGGTCATCGCAGCGATTAGTCAGCATCGTAGTGGCAATGAAGTCTTCGTCAAGCCCGTGCTCATTATGTATATGTTCGGCACTTTTTTGGCCGCCCTCACTGCGGTGGGCGCAAGCTTCTTATTCCCGACCGAGCTGACGTTAGTGAATGCTACTATCGAGCAAGTACCACCGGCGAACCTCAAAGAGGTATTGACCAATTTGCTGATGAATTTGGTTGCCAACCCTATCAACGCCATCGCTGAAGCCAACTATATCGGTATATTAGCGTGGGCAATCATCATTGGCTTTGCGCTGCGTCAAGCCAGTGATACGGCTCGTACTGTCGTCGGTGATTTTGCGGATGCTATCTCACAAGTCGTGAAATGGGTCATTGCTCTAGCGCCCTTTGGTATCTTAGGTCTAGTTGCCAATACCGTCGCGGAGACAGGCTTTGGTGCATTAGCGGGTTATGCGCGTATCTTAATGGTACTGGTCGGTTGTATGCTATTTATCGCCTTGGTCGCCAACCCCATTATCGTGCTGATTAAGACGGGCAAAAACCCTTACCCACTGGTATTCACTTGCCTGCGCGAATCTGGTATTACCGCCTTCTTTACCCGTAGTTCGGCGGCCAATATTCCCGTCAATATGAACCTTGCACGTAAACTGGGTCTGCATGAAGACACTTATTCAGTAACGATTCCACTGGGCGCGACCATTAATATGGCAGGCGCGGCGATTACGATTAACGTCTTAACGCTGGCTGCAGCTCATACCTTGGGTATCGAAGTGACGTTCGCTTCAGCGCTGCTACTCAGTCTGGTGGCAACCATTAGTGCTTGCGGTGCGTCTGGTGTCGCTGGTGGTTCATTGTTACTGATTCCATTGGCGGCGAGCTTGTTTAGTATTCCAAACGAAATCGCCATGCAAGTGGTGGCAATTGGCTTTATCATCGGTGTTATTCAAGACTCTGCAGAAACAGCACTGAACTCATCGACTGACGTACTATTTACCGCAGCAGCTGATCCTAAATATTCGCGTTAATTGATAGATATTCAGATTGATAAATTAAGAACCACAAACAGAAAAGGGCCTCATTTAATCAGTGAGGCCCTTTTTATTGTCTGCTGTTTACTACTGCTTCAAGTGTTCAATATCCACTTCAATGACTGGCGTCTGTAGATCTATCTGACGTTTTAGTTGACGTAGTTGTTCCACCTCGTCTAATAGCTCCAGTATCAAGCCAATCGCTGGTACGCTGGCTTCAAAGTCGCGACTTAGACGCGAAGCACGGCGCACAGTCGTCAGCTGATAACCGGTAAATTGCTGATGCTCTGGCACATCATACTCAATGATGTTTTCTTCAATCAGTTCGATGACCCATTGGCGCTCTTGACCACAGGCGGATACCAGCTCATCTAAGCTCATGATAATGTCGGTAAATTCAGGCGAGTTTTTCATAATTATTATCCTCGTATGCTCTTTATTTCATCGTTATCGTATTCATCTCTGTTCGTTGTTGCTTATTGCAGTAATGAGCCATTGTTATTAACACTCTATTTAACATTCTATTTAACGCTCAATAGCGGTATCAGCAAAGGCTTGCTTTAACTGCTCGTAAGCTTGGGTTGCAGCCTCGCTGCTAATCTCAGGGTTGACGATGTTTAAGGTTAAGTATAAATCACCCGCTTGCTTAGCAGGGATACCCTTACCTTTTAAGCGTAAGTTGCTACCAGATTTACTGTTTTTAGGAATCGTCACACCAAGCGTACCTGCTGGTGTAGTTAGATTGATTTTTTCACCCAATGCCGCTTCCCATGGCGCTATGTTTACTGTCTGATAAACATTCGCGCCTTCGATACGGATATTGGCTGCATGGCGAATCTTAACTTTTAAGAATAAATCGCCATTTTTACCACTACCACCGCCAGCAGCACCTTGTCCTGTTAAGCGAATTTGCTTGCCATCAGTGATACCTTTGGGGATTTTAATTTTTAGGGTTTTATTGTCATAATCGACGCTGCCGTTGGGCTGACGCACAGGGACGTTTAGCTTAATACTATAGTCATCACCGCTATATACCGAAGACAAATCAACGGTAATTTCTGCATGTTGGTCTTGACCCTTGCTATCTTGTGCGCCAAAACCACCACCAAATTGATCGAAGCCAGCACTTTGAGAGCGGCTACCTGTCTGCCCATTGGTTGAGCCACGTGCGCCGCGACCAAATGCCGAGAATATATCATCGAAGCGAAAGCCACCATCGCCGTAGGCTGCGCCATCACCAAACTGGTCTTTGATATCTTCCCAGCGAAAGCCATCCTGCCCAGCGCCTGCTGATTGACCGCCGAAGCCACCAAAACCGCCAGTGCCAGCTTGACCAGCAAACGGGTTGTTTAGCATCGCGTCATATTCAGCACGCTTGTCTTTATCTCGAATGGTTTCGTAAGCGTTATTGATTTCAGCAATCTTGTTATCCGCGTCCGGATCGTCACTGACATCTGGATGAAATTGACGAACGAGCTTACGGTATTTTTTCTTGATATCAGCGTCTGAGGCGTCTTTTTTGACCCCTAAAATGTCGTAATAGTTTTTTTCTGCCATATTGTTTTTCCTTATCGTATATATTTCTAATTATTCAGTTAATACATAATATGGGGATAATGAGTCAATATTTCATTTTTTCGCTTGCTGCTGCCATTAATAAGGGAGTATTAGTAATACAGTAATGATGACAAGCGAGGCTCGACGTTGGGTTATCTGAATGACCTAATCCCTCATTATTCGCATGTGTCACTATATTGATGTGTGTCACTGTATTAGCGTTTATCACTATGATTCTGGCATCATTTTTCTTTGACAACTGTTGGCGTAATGTCAATTTGGTTTACATGCTTTTATGGCTCACTACCAGTGAGGCTTTATCTGTCTACTTACTTTTAGACGGCAGAATATGTTTTTTCAAAGCATTGCACTGGTAAACACTTGGTATTACAAAATTCAAAAACCGTTTAATCAAAACGATGAAAATATTATTGCTAGATACTTTTGATAATACCCGACTTCTTACACCTTACAAAATAGTAATAATATAGCAAGTTTTATTTACATTATTTTTTACTCAATTTTTTATTCCAAATATGACCGCGTTAAATCACACTAACATACTGATTCAAAATGCCGTTGCAAGCACCTTTTATAAGGGCTGAGCCTTACAAAAACCTTGTTTAAACTGCTCCTAACCTCGTCTAAGAGCAATTAATTTTTCTTTTAAATCAATGCTTTATTCTACATTTTTACTGGTCATTAGTTGATTATTACTATGGAAATATTTGACCTCTAGCGTTCTTTTACAGAGCAGTAAGGATATGACAAGCTATGTACGTTAAAATGGATATAGTGTTCATGCTCATAGGGAGTATGGACGATATAGGCAAGCCTACCTGTCTATTTTATAAATCGCTTAAAGGTATTAAATGTCTTATTTCATCAAGTCTTTAGTTATCACTTTATCACTACTGTTAAGTACCACAGTGTTCGCTGGTAATACCAGCTATTACGGTAGTAAGTTTCACGGTAAGCGTACAGCCAGTGGCAGTATCTTTAACATGAACTCTTTGACCGCTGCGCATAAAACCTTGCCATTCGGTACGAAGGTACAAGTGACCAATAAAAAGACCAAGCAGAGCGTGATCGTAAAAATTACGGATAGAGGGCCTTTCATTCGAGGACGCATTCTTGATTTATCTAAAGCTGCTGCTAGTCAAATAAACTGCGAGCTTTGTACGACCACAATGAAAATACTCTCTTATGGTGATGGTAAATACCGTCTGCAATAATGTAATAAAAAGGGAGAGCTAACGCTCTCCCTTTTTTTATGCTTGTTATTATCAGTGAATAACCACTTCACTCATCATGAAACCTATTTATTCAAAACCAGCTTCCATTTCCTCTAGCGTCGTCATAGACAGCAATAGTTTCTCTTCATTGTCGCTGTGCTGCTGCTGTAGCGCTGTTTGTTCATTGAGCAAAACCAATAAATCAGACTTACGGCTTTCTTCATATAGCTGAGTATTAGCCAGCTTTTCTTCTAGAGCCACTAGCTGCTCATCAATTTTGGCCAATGCCTTTTCGGTATTTTCAATATCACGACGAATCGGCGCGGTCAATTTACGTTGTTCAGCGGCCATTTTGCGCAGCGCATCTTTACTAAGCGTTGGTTGAACAGCTTCGTTTTTTGCCGGTGCTTTGCTAGTAGAGGAAGAATTGTTGGATACTCCTTCAGCTGTTTCACGTGAAACAAACTTCTTATTCGCTTTTTTATTCTTTTTCTTACTGCTGCTTTTGTCTGTTGAATTCTCTTGCTTGCGCTTTTCTGCCAGCCACTTACCATAGTCGCTGATGTCACCATCGAACTCATCGATTTGACCATCATGGACTAAGTACAGCTCATCACAGACGTTGGCAATCAACTCGCGATCATGCGACACCAGTACTACTGCCCCTTCAAACCCTTGTAAGGCGATGGTCAACGCTTGGCGCATTTGTAAGTCTAAATGGTTGGTTGGCTCATCGAGTACAAGGACATTCGGACGTTGCCAAACTATCAAAGCTAACGTTAAGCGCGCACGCTCACCACCAGAGAATAGCTCACTGATGGTATCGATACGGTCGCCACGGAAATCAAAGCTACCTAAAAACGAGCGCAGCATCGCATCAGACGTTTTACCTGCTAGGCGACGTAACATCTCGATTGGGGTTGCCTTAGGGTCAAGGATATCCATTTGATGCTGATTAAAGTAGCCAAGCTTCAGCGTATCTGAAACCTTGTAACTGCCTTTTAATACACTAAGCTCACCGACTAGGGCTTTAACCAACGTCGATTTACCCGCGCCATTCATCCCAAGCAGCCCGATACGGGTATCAGGGGTCACTTGCACATTGGCATTATAAAGTAGGGGCGTATCGCTATAACCAATATCGGCATCGGTTAGCTCAATCAATGGCGAGCTCATATTCGCTGGCTCATAAAAGCGGAACGAAAACGGGTTGTCTGCCATCATTGGTGATAGCTCTGCCATGCGCTCAAGCTGCTTGATACGGCTCTGTGCTTGTTTGGCCTTACTGGCCTTGGCACGGAAGCGACGAATAAAGTCATCCAAATGTGCCTTAGTCGCTTCTTGCTTTTCAAACGCTTGCTGCTGCTGCGCCATACGCTCATGACGAGTACGGATAAACTGCTGATAGTTACCCGTATAAAGGGTGATTTTTTGCTGCTCAACGTGCAAGATATGACCGACAGTATTGTCTAAGAAGGTTTGGTCATGTGAGATCACGATGACCAGACCGGTAAAGGCATTAATCCAAGTCTCAAGCCACAGAATGGCATCCAAGTCCAAATGGTTGGTTGGCTCATCGAGTAGCATTAAGTCAGCACGGCTCATCAAGGTTTTGGCGAGGTTTAAACGCATACGCCAACCACCCGAAAACCCTTCTACGGGCAGCTCATGCTGATTGGTATTAAAACCAAGACCCGCCATGATTTGCGCGGCTTTAGTCGGTGTACGATAGCCATCGATCTCATCAAACTGCTGATGCAACACCCCAATCTGCTCATCACTGACACTGCTCAAATCATTTAAAGCCGCGTTAATCTCATACCACTGCTCGTCACCACTTAACACATAATCAATCGCCGTTTGTGCACTCGCACCCACTTCCTGCGCCATATGCGCCACATGCCAGCTATCAGGAATGCTCACTTCGCCCCTATCAAGGGTAACCTCGGTATCGCCTGTGCCCATTCGCGTCAGTAATAAGGCAAACAAAGTCGATTTACCAGTGCCGTTATTGCCCGTTAAGCCAACTTTGTGGCCCGGATGTAGCTGGAAGCTTGCCCCTGCAAACAACTCACGACCATCACGGCGAACACCAACGTCTTTAAATTCGATCATATAATTTCTTCATCTCAACAGTAATATAAAATATAAGGCAATAAAAAACACACATCTGGCATGTTAACTGGCGGCTATTATTTCAAACGCTTGCCCCATAGGCAAACGATTAAATAACTATTTCAAAACCAAGCAGTTATTGTGCTAAAAAAGCCAGTCTTAAAACCCGTATGGATGATGATCCCTCTTGACAAACTAATCGTGACCCCCATTATGATATACTGCCAAAAGCGTAATGCCTGCAGACAACTAAAGGGTTGTGATGGCGCAACTACCAACCTTATAATAACCAAATGACATTGCTATAACGACAGCACCCAATTGAATCAAACGCCGCGCGTATCTTTATTTGCAACGATATCAGCTGCAAACCCAAACAGGACGACGACCGCATTTGATCCTAGCAACTGAGGTAGATATGAACGAATCAGCCAACCAATTTAATCCAAGCTCAAGCCAGCCGGTAGATCCTACCGTATTAAGCCTAACCGACAGTGCAGCACAAAAAGTGCGGCGCTTGCGCGAAGAAGAAGGTGACAGCGATCTTATGCTGCGCGTCTATGTGACTGGCGGCGGCTGCTCAGGTTTTTCTTACGGCTTTAACTTTGCCAATGACCTAAATGAGGACGATGCCAACTTTGACAATGGCGACGTCACTCTAGTGGTAGACTCTTTAAGCTATCAGTATCTGCAAGGCTCTACCGTTGATTATACCGAAGGACTAGAAGGCGCGCGCTTTATCGTCACCAACCCGAACGCCACGACTACTTGTGGTTGCGGCTCGTCATTTTCCATCTAAGTTAAATAGTGGATTTAGGCTTTTGATTGATAACTATTATTAATCAATGCTAAATAAATAGAAAACTATTGTGATAAATTAAGTGTACGGTTGTATACTTAATATTATATTGCGCGCCGATAATCCGACTAAAAGCCTATTTGGTCGGTTTTTTATTGTTTTATTATAAGGATATGCTTAAATATCACCACAGTTTGAGTAGCTATATTAATCAATTCGAATGTAAGCTGATTAATCGAAGCTATTAATTGATGACATTTTTGAGAAACTCTCTTTATATCCCAAACAATTAAGGTACATGACCAATGGCTAAATTAACACTTGACGCACTAAATGACATCGACGGCTTTATTGCAGCCGCGCTAGTAGACAGCGAATCTGGTCTTGCAATGGCCACGCTTGGTTCTGGCATCGATCTTGAGCTTGCCGCTGCTGGTAACACGGAAGTATTGCGCTCTAAACGTAAGGTTGCCGCAGCACTAGGTCTGAATGAGAGCATCGAAGATATCCTGATTACCCTAAGCAAGCAGTATCACTTGCTACGTCCATTAGTACGCAACGACAACTTGTTCTTATATCTTGTGCTTGATCGTCAAAAGTCAAACCTAGCGATGGCACGTCATAACCTAAAAAGCTTTGAAACTGAATTAGATTTTACTTAAGTCAGTAATGAGCCCGTTATAACTCAATCATTTGCTCGTGACAATACCCGCACTGAGCTTGATTACTCGTAGCGTTCTAAAGCATCTACCCACTTGGTAGGTGCTTTTTTTAGTTTAGCCAATCCCTTGTTTTTGGCAATAAATTTTTTATTATCAATGATATAGACAACAATCACTTACTGACCTAAAGTATTCATGAGTAACTATAAAACGTGTAATACCGACGTAAATACGCCAAGTTTATTAGCCAAATAGTCATCGACCGACTTTAAGCAAAGCTTATTGTATTTGTAATTGTCCGTGGTTTTCAGGGTGGCTTTGAGCTAAACTGACGTCATTATTAATCTAAATACCTACCTCTTTTATGGTCATACACCTGTCGTGTTTTGAGCCGCCATAACAAATAACAATAGATGACTATTATGAGTAATTTTGCGCCTAGCTTTGTTAGTTTTGAAATCCCTAATTGGTTTGATACCCAGCACTTAGCGGGTATGCTGCGCGGTATCGAAAAAGAAGGTCTGCGCGTCAAGCCCGATGGCTATTTGGCGCAAACGCCGCACCCAATCAAACTTGGCTCCAAGCTCACGCATCCCTTTATTACAACCGATTATTCTGAGAGCTTGCTTGAGCTCATCACTGACCCAAAAACCAGCCCCAAAGAGACGCTAAATATGCTGCGTCAGCTCCATCTTTTAGTGTACCAAGGTATGCCTGAAGGTGAGCTCATGTGGCCACTATCGATGCCATGCATGCTGTCATCCAAAGACGAAGACATCCCTTTGGCGGATTATGGTAGCTCTAACACGGGTAAGCTAAAAACGTTATATCGTAGTGGTCTGGGTATTCGTTATGGTCGCCGCATGCAGACGATTGCTGGTTTGCATTACAACTTATCTTTCGGTGACAACCTATTCGAAGCGTGGCAAGCAAAAGTACCAGCTGCGCAAAGCCAAACGTTGACAGAATTTAAGAATGAGAAGTACCTAGGTCTGATTCGCAACTTTAAGCGCCTGACCAGTCTGGTGCTTTATTTGCTAGGTGCCAGTCCCAGTGTCTGTCCTTGTTTTATAGCAGGACGCGAGCACGATTTAGAGCTGCTCAACGATTCAACTTATTACAAGCCTGCAGCGACCAGCCTACGTATGGGCAAGCTTGGCTATACCAATAGTGTGCAAGAGCAGCTAGATATTCGCTATAACTATCTACCAGAGTATGTCGCTGGCCTACGCCGCGCGATTCAAACGCCGCACGAGAGCTTTGAAAAGCTTGGTTTGGATGATGCTGAGGGTCATCCTATCCAGATCAATAACCATATTCTACAAATAGAAAATGAATACTATAGCCCTATCCGCCCCAAACAAATTGCGATGAGTGGCGAGACGCCTACCGAAGCGCTGGAGCGTCGCGGCATCGCTTACGTTGAGTTCCGCGCTATTGATCTCGATCCTTATAGCGATATCGGTATCCGTCTATCGAGCGCTTGTTTTTTAGAAGTGATGGCGCTTTATTGCTTGCTAAATGATTCGCCTGAATTGATGCCTGAGGAAGAAGAAGCGCTGGCCATCAATCTTGAGCGCGTGGTCAATGAAGGTCGCCGTGACAATTTGCACATCATTAATAATGGTGCGGAGCAATCACTAGAAAGCTGGATGTTGATACACCTAGATCGTATGCAACCTCTAGCCGCCCTACTCGATGCGCACTATGGTGGTAATGACTACCGTGCGGCGGTAGCATTGATGCAAGGCAAAGCGGGACATTCTGAATCGACCATATCGGCGCAAGTAAACTCTGATAGCAAACGTTTAGGCAGTTTATGGCAGCTGGGCTTTACCTTAGCGCAGCAGCATCGTGATTCTCTCTTGCAACAAACTCTTAGCCCCAACAACCAAGCCAAATATGAAGTATTGGCTGAAAAATCAATACTTCAGCAAGCAGAAATTGAAGCCGCCGAGACCGAAGACTTTATGGACTTCTTACAACAGTATCGCTAATTAACGTTTTCTATTGTTCATGGTATTTTATTGTTTATAGGGCGTGTTGAACATTCGACCATGGCACTGACAGAGACTATTCTTTAGGCGATTCAACGTTAAAAATCTTAAGTTTAGTCTTTCTAAACGTCTATTTTTAACACAGAAGCGGCAAAAAACAGTCCTGTCCCTACAGGCTGATGCTAAAATCGCCCCATACTGCGTTGCAAGTCTAGCTAAGGTGTTAACATTATCGTCGACTTGCGCCTTGTATGAAACCATTTTAGCAATCAGCAGTGCCTATTTGTGAATGTTCAACACGCCCTAGTGTTTTATTGATTATTTTATAAGAGTATTTGACCAATGCTAAAGCTAACCACCTACCGTAACTTGCAAGTCTTTTTGGTATTAATGGCAGTGATAGGAATGAGCTTTGCGCTGTTTTATTTACAGCGCCATCTGGGTCTATCACCTTGCCCACTTTGTATTTTTCAGCGTATCGGCCTGATGGTTATGGGTGGCTTTGCCTTAATAGCAGCACTGTTTAATCCGAAATCTAAAGTGGTAAGACTTATATTATGGCTTGGTAGCTTGGCAGGTATCGGCTGGGCTACTGCGGTTGCTGCGCGTCATGTCTGGTTACAACACTTGCCCGCTGACCAAGTCCCTTCTTGTGGTCCGGGATTAGACTATTGGCTCGACACCTTACCAATGAAGCAAGTCTTGAATGAAGTGTTTGCTGGTTCTGGTGAGTGTGCTGAGATTGCTTGGCGATTTATGGGCTTGAGTATTCCTGAGCAATCACTGATTCTTTTTAGCATTCTATTGATAGTGCATGTAATAATATTATGGCGCATCGTACGCCCTGCTACCCCTATTCGTCGTGCTTAACAGCAATCGGCGCGGCTAACTACCAAGCAAGATAACGCTTTATACTTTTATACAATGGCAAATCTCTAACATAAAGGGATTTGCCATTTTTTTATGCGCTTTCTTTTTTATGCGCTGTATTTATTGCTGTTATTGAATCGCTATTATTTATTATAAGTGTCGTTATAAGTGCTACCCTATCTGTTCTCCCATCGAGTTGATTATAACAAAAAGTCCACATAGATATCTTTGAGCTTTGGTATGGTGAGACAGCTTGTATACTTAACTGGTATAATGATGTGTTTTAATTATACATTCGTTAACTATCAACCATTAGCTACCAGCCATTAGCTACTAGCCATTAATGAACAAGCACAATGTTCAATATCTATAGCTCAGCCTTATTATTAATCGATACCAACCGATAAAACAATGCCGTCAGACGCCTAATACGGACTCAGTAAGCTCGTCCGCTTTTATCTCTGATAACAGCCATTGAGCTTCGGCGATCGCGCTGGCTCGGTCATAATTGACAATACTCGTAACGTTTCTAGAATCTATTTAAAAACTGTTTTTGGTATGCCATGATATATCTTACGTCTATTTTTTCTACCAGTTCTAATATCATAAGACGCGCTCGTCGACCCTTATTAGCCGTGCCTATCTGCTTACTGCTTATTGGTTGCGACAGCTCTTCGTCGACGACCAATAAAGGCATAAGCACTAAAGTTGCCCCCGTCGATAATACGGAAAACGCTGCTCTGCAAGATGCTGCGCAAGACAATCAGCAAACGGATACTGATATATCGGCCAATGCAGATACAGGTCAATCGCTCATTAACGCCGCCCAACCCGATGATGACACGCATACACGTCACTCACCCATGATCTCAGAGCCAAATGATAATAGTGCATTACAGGCTACGTTAATGGGCGATTATGGTGGTATGGTTCCTTGCGCATCTTGCGACAATATCGATATTACTCTGAACTTATTCGCCGATGGTTCAGTGTTAAAAACCAGCCTCTATAATAGTGCTGAGCCGCCGCGCCAGCCATTGCTCGAGTCGGGTATTTATCGCCAAGACAAT
This sequence comes from Psychrobacter sp. 78a-MNA-CIBAN-0178, assembly GCF_040309625.1. Classification (NCBI taxonomy): domain Bacteria; kingdom Pseudomonadati; phylum Pseudomonadota; class Gammaproteobacteria; order Moraxellales; family Moraxellaceae; genus Psychrobacter; species Psychrobacter sp. 78a-MNA-CIBAN-0178. Next base: position 59,584 of record NZ_JBEOOZ010000006.1, on the reverse strand, counting down.
GATACAATTACGATTGTTTATGAAAGTAAGCATATCGAAACCTATCATATCCAAGACAACCATCTGGTGATGATGGATGAGTACAAAAATCCCAACGGCGACTATACCTTGTCACGCAGATAAAAGTGCAGCAGTATAAAAGATTGAATACACTCAATCTAATGATGCCAAATAAGCAGTCGCATAACGCCTATCTATTGGGCGTTTTTTATTGGTCATCCAACAGTGTTTACTTTACAATAAGTGCCTGCTGGCTATAGAACAACCGAGCGCAAATAGGTCGTTTAGTATAGCAAGCGAGGTTTGCGCCGTAACCATTTATCAATGCTCTGATATAGCCAGCACTCGTGACCAATAGGTTGGGTACGTCCTAAAATACGCAGCGCTTTGATGTTGCTACCTTTTCGGATAACTCTACAATTTCATTTTCTTATTCAAGCTCGTACGGAACGTCTATGCATATTCATATTCTTGGTATTTGTGGTACTTTTATGGGCTCATTGGCCTTATTGGCACGCGAGCTTGGACATACGGTCACGGGCTCAGATGCCAATGTCTATCCACCGATGTCTACCCAACTTGAAGATGCGGGCGTGACGATTGAGCAAGGCTATCTGATAGAGCACTTGCAGCCAGCGCCAGATTTAGTCGTCGTTGGTAACGCCATGAAGCGCGGGATGGATGTCATCGAATATATGCTAGACACAGGTCTACGCTATACTTCAGGGCCACAATTTTTGTCTGAAAAAGTGTTGCAGTCGCGTCACGTCATCGCCGTTGCTGGTACTCATGGTAAAACCACGACGACGACCATGCTTGCCTGGATACTGCATTATGCAGGTATTGATGCGGGGTTTTTGATTGGTGGTGTGCCGCTAGTCGATACCACTGACGAGCATTTGCAGCAAGTTTTTGCACATAGCAGCTATTTGGGTGCTGAAAAAACCAATGATGCAGCAGAAAAAACTGGCTATTTCGTGATTGAAGCTGATGAGTATGATTCGGCATTTTTTGATAAGCGTTCAAAATTCGTTCATTATCGCCCGCGTACCGCTATTTTAAACAACCTTGAATTTGATCATGCTGATATTTTTGCAGATCTCGATGCTATCCAGACCCAGTTCCATCACATGGTACGCATGATTCCGAGCACGGGTAAAATTATCATGCCGGCAGCAACTATTAGCCTAGAAGATACCTTAGCAAAAGGCGTTTGGACGCCTATTTGGCGCACGGCAGTGATTGACTCAACAGAGGCTAATGCTAATGACGGCGACAATAATACGACTCTAAAAAACAGTAGCGACTGGCAAGCCGAACTTATTAGCAAAGACGGCGGTCAATTCAAGGTTAGTTTCGCAGCTGATAAAGAAGCCACAGCGCTCATCGATTGGTCGATGAGCGGTATTCACAACGTCAATAATGCACTGGTTGCTGTCGCCGCTGCCTATAATGTTGGCGTTGATGTCAAAACTGCTTGCGCAGCGTTATCAGCATTTGCTGGTATCAAGCGTCGTATGGAACTCATCGGTGATGTAAATAATATTTTAGTGTTTGATGACTTTGCCCATCATCCGACTGCCATCACCACCACGTTGGATGGTGCCAAAAAGAAACTGGCTGATAGACGCATTTGGGCAATCATTGAGCCACGTAGTAACACCATGAAAATGGGCATTCATCAAGACAGTTTGGCTGAGTCTGCCGCCCTTGCCGACTATACACTTTGGTATGAGCCTACTGGTCTCGAATGGGGTCTAAAAGACGTCATCGACAATGCCAATACTGCCAATCCTAATATCGACAACCAACAGGTACTCTCTAGCGTCGATGCTATTATTGAACATATCACTAGCCATGCAAAAGCTGGTGATGCGATTGTCATTATGTCTAATGGCGGCTTTGAGAATATTCATCAGCGCCTATTAACGGCCTTGCGCGAGCAATAGTTCAACCGACCAATCAAAACTACTGTCAGAATGATAGCGTCGCTTATTAATCATAAACGGCGCTATTTTTATGCTCATCTTTTATAAATTATAATCAACTCAGACTAGGGTCTGTTGAATATTCAAATATTAGCGACATTGCTACCTTTTTAACCTTTCGTTTACCTATTGCACCTGTGCGATAGCAATTCGAGGTTTTTTCTCACATAGCCCGTACACTGGTAACATTTTGTGCTTACTCTTATTCCTATAGAGTCCTTACAATGTATTTATCAAAGCCATCAATAATTAATAATACATTTAAATTACAATAAATTAGGAGAATGAAATGGGCTTTATTTGGATGATTATCGTAGGTTTGGTCGCTGGTCTATTAGCACGAGCAATTAAGCCAGGTAGCGACCCTATGGGTTGGATTATGACCATTGTCTTGGGTATCGTTGGTGCTTTATTGGGTGGTGTCATTGCTAGCGTTATCGGCATAAATGCTGATGGTGGCTTTACTGGTCTAATATTCTCAGTAATCGGTGCCATTATCTTGCTCTTCATCTATGAGATGATCATGAGCAAACGTGGTGTATAACCTCTAATTAAACAGTTTGGTCAGACAAAGTGAGCAAAACCACTTGAGTTGAACCAACGAGCGTTTAACCGAGACCAATCGAAAAGCCTTGCTATTTGCAGGGCTTTTTTATGACCCTAATAAAAGTAACTATCTTGGTTTTTACTATGCTAAAAAGTAATAGTTGCGCGAAAGTATTGATAAGCATTACTTTTGTCCCCATTTATCTTATAATATCAACCCTATTTTGTCCTTATCATTGAGGTGAGCGTTATGGCTTTACTCCCTATCTTAAGCTATCCAGACCCGCGCTTACGCACGATTGCGAAGCCTGTCAAGGAAGTCACTGCTGAAATCAAAACCTTGATCGCTGATATGATTGAGACCATGTATGACGCCCAAGGTATTGGTCTGGCTGCCAGTCAAGTCGATCGTCATATTCAGCTCATCGTTATCGATTTGTCAGAAGATAAAAACGATCCAAAGGTTTTTATTAACCCAAAAGTCACGCCATTGGTAGAAGAAAAGCAACCGTACGAAGAAGGTTGTTTGTCAGTCCCTGAGGTCTATGATAAAGTTGAACGCCCTAATAAAGTGCGCATTGAAGCCTTAGATGAGAACGGCGAAAAGATCGATGAAGAAGTCGAAGGCCTACTTGCCGTCTGTATCCAGCATGAGATGGATCATCTAAATGGGGTCATATTCGTCGATTATTTATCACGTCTTAAGCAAACGCGGGCACGTGATAAAGTTCGTAAAGTGCTCAAAATACGTGAAAAGCAAGGTGAGCCAGCCTCTGAAAAGCAGCCGCAAACCACCAACTCTTAATTGGATGCATTTATAGTTAATTCAGGACCTATTGTCCGATTATCTCAAGCATGCATTGGTTTTTATTATTCACCCTATCCTGTGTTAACTTAAGGTTCCCCACCATGACCATGATCAAAATTGACCAATATTTTGACCCTGCCGGCTGGCAGAAATTCACCAAAGCTGCCGAAGGTCGCGAAACCCCATTTTTAGTGGTGGACCTGAGTCGTATCAAAACCAAATATCATGAAATGGTTGGCTTTTTCCCCAATGCCAAGTTGCATTATGCGATGAAAGCCAGCCCTGCTGTCGAAGTCATTAATCTATTGGCTGAACTGGGCTCAAACTTTGATTGTGCGTCCATTTATGAGCTTGATCGTGTCCTTGACTGCGGCGTTGAGCCATCGCGTATTTCTTATGGCAACACCATCAAAAAAGCCGAGCACGTCAAATATGCTTTTGAGAAAGGCATTGATTTGTATGCGACCGACTCAGAAGCCGATCTAAAAAATATTGCCAAACACGCTCCTGGTTCAAAAATATTTGTGCGTATCTTGGTACAAGGCTCTGAGACCGCTGAGTGGCCATTGTCTCGTAAGTTTGGTTGCCATCCAAACATGGCAATTGAGCTGTTGATTCAAGCCCGTGATTTGGGTCTGGTGCCTTATGGCATCTCGTTCCATGTGGGTAGCCAGCAAAAAGATGTTGCCGCTTGGGATGATGCCTTAGCCAAGGTTAAATATATGTTTGACTGGATGAAAAACGAAGAAGATATTAAGCTGCAAATGATCAACTTAGGCGGCGGTTTTCCAGCCAATTATATTAGTGAAGTGAATCCCGTAAAAGTTTACGCTGAAGAAATCACTCGTTATTTGACGGATGATTATGATGAGGAAGATATGCCGGAGATTATCCTAGAACCCGGTCGCTCATTGGTCGGTGGTTCAGGGGTATTGGTCAGTGACGTGGTGCTCATTTCGCGTAAGTCGCATACTGACTTGACGCGTTGGGTCTATACTGATGTGGGTTTGTTCCAAGGCTTAATTGAAACCTTGGGTGAAGCGATTAAATATCCAGTTTATACGCCTAAGATGGAAACCTCAACCAGCGAAGGTACGGTCGTATTGGCCGGTCCAACCTGTGACTCAACCGATATCATGTATGAAGAAGCAGGTTATCAATTACCAGAAGAGCTAGAAATTGGCGATAAAATCTTTTGGTTAACCACGGGTGCGTATACCAACTCGTATTCATCGGTCGAGTTCAATGGTTTTCCACCGTTAGAAGTGGTTTATATTGATTAATTCTCAGTGAATGCTCAGCAATAAGAAAAGCGCGGTACTGTGATTAGCAGTGCCGCGCTTTTTTATGCTTTTTCATCTATCATCTATGCCGCCCATCATTATAATCATTTCTAAATAAAAGAAGCACAGATGTTATAACGCGCTACTGGGACAAATTTTTCTTGCTTGCTGTGCCTACGCAGACAGAGGCTACAAAAAATTAGTCCCAGCAGCACTGTATTCTTTTAAAAAATAGATCAACTATAACTCCTTGAATAACAAGGAACGATGTAATACTAACTACTGCACTAACAGCGAGATAGGCATACTATTAGTGTTATTAACAGTGCGATTACTGCCATAGCTTGAGCGTTGGGTTTGATTATTCTGTGAAATCTGACCGATCGTCACCCACTGTCCACGTGGTACGACAATGGTACTATTTAAGCGCTGACCTTGAATAGCATTATAACTATTTTGCTTATAAGACGAATGAGAACGCACGAGCTGCTCATCAACTTGTGATAACTGCACTTCGACTTGCCCGTTTGGTAGTAGCCGTGGCGTCACAGCAATGCCTTGCGTCGTTGGCAGTAATACTTGCTGCTGAATAATAATCTGCCCCGATGGTCGATTATAAGTTGGATACGTAGTGGCATGATAGGTTTGAGTCAGCGCATAGAGCGTGCCTGTACTAATGCTCGCGGCACTACCAGATAGCGTTTGTACTTGATATAAATTATTGCCTTGCTGCTGACTATTGCGCTGATTAATTATCCCTGAACCCTCAATACCGCGATTGCTAATAATAACCTGACCTTGCTGAATATTACTTTGAGAATCAGTATTATTACCAACACGCACAGCAACGATCAACGCCTGTGGTTGACCGTCAATTTGACTCAGTAATTGCTGAACAGCTTGATAATTAGCGGCGGTGGTATGCAATACCAGCTTATCCTGATAAGTAGACACCGTACCGCCATCGCGACTATTATTCAATTGCTGGCGTACCGCGGGCAACAGTGCATCACCACCATAGGTATGGATGACGTAGGTTTGAAAAGTAGCTGCTTGTACGACTATCGGCAGTACCGTTAAACTTAAAGTAAATGCTATCGGACGCTTATAACTTATGGCTTTGGCAGTTTTTATATTTTTAACAATGTTAAGTATAGCCACTACCCGACCAAAACTCTCTCTTAAATGTTCGCTCAACTTATTCATAATTGACCTCTAACAATAGTTAAACGCTATCAAAAGCCATACTTAGCAGCGACCAAACCATCAGCAAAAACCCTTAGTCATTTAAGTATGAGGTATTTAAGCCTTAGTCATTTAAGCCTAAAACATCCTGCATATTATATTGCCCGACTTCCTGCTTAATTACCCAAGTTGCCGCACGTACCGCACCAGCGGCAAAAGTCATACGCGCGCGCGCACGATGGGTAATCTCAACCACTTCACCATCTGCAATAAACATCACGGTATGATCGCCGATGATTTCACCGCCCCGTATCGCATGAATACCAATGCTACCCGCTTCGCGCTCGCCTGTTTGCCCTTCGCGACCATAGACAGCGACGTCCTTTAAGTTCTGTCCGCGAGCCTCTGCGACGGCCTCTGCCATCATATAAGCGGTGCCTGATGGGGCATCGATTTTGTGCTTATGATGCGCCTCGATGACCTCTACATCCGCATCAGTGCCAAAGGCTTTGGCTGCCATGCCGAGCAACTTTAATGACAAATTAACGCCTGTTGAATAGTTACCCGCATAAACGATAGCAACTTGCTCACTCGCTTTTGCCAAGACTTTCTCTTGCTGCTCATTGAATCCTGTAGTGCCAATCACCATCGCCACCTTATGCGCTGCACAGATTTGCATATTTTGCTCAGTGGCATCTGGCAAGCTAAAATCAATCAGCACATCGATGTCATTAATGACTGTTTTTAAATCATCGACAATCTGTACATCTAAACGACCAGTCGCTGCAACTTCGCCCGCATCTGCACCGACAAGGCTTGAACCTTGACGTTCAATCGCAGCGTTAAGCGCAGTTTGCGAGTTGTCCTGTACCGCTTCAATAAGCATACGCCCCATACGCCCACCGGCACCGATGACACCGACTTTAATAGCTTGGTTTTTTACTTGTTGACTCATATCTCTGTCCTAAATATTTTATTTTTAATAAAGGGATTTTGCATAATATTTATCGCAAGTTTAGCAAATATCAATGTATCAATGTATCAATTGTCTTTGATACACTCAATAAAAAAGCCTAGAGGTTTCATGTGAAACCTCTAGGCTAACTTAACCACTTATTTGAAATGCTTATCCTGTCTAATCTTATGCTGTGTCAACTACTTGCTTTACATATAGCGATTCAGCAATCAGACGTTTTAGTCAAACAACTCACCAATCTTTTTGAAGAATGACTTTTTATGTGGCGACTGTTGATGTTTGCTATCACCATCAAGTGTATCTTGGAATTCGCGTAGTAGCTCTTTTTGCTCACGTGTCAAATTCACTGGCGTCTCGATGACCACACGGCAGATCAAATCCCCTTTCATCGTCGTGCGTACAGGCGTCACGCCCTTGCCGCGCACACGCAGCAACTTACCACTTTGCGTACCTTCGGCGACCTTGATTTTGACTTTGCCATCTAGCGTTGGGATTTCAACTTCTTTACCCAGTGCTGCATCGGTGATGCTAACTGGCACGTCCATATAGAGATCGGCACCTTGACGGGTAAAGACGTTGTGCGGTTTGACGCGTACTTCGACGTATAGATCGCCGTTTTGTACACCTGCGCCGCCCGCTTCACCTTCACCCGCTAAACGCACGCGATCACCATCATCGACGCCCGCTGGGATAGATACTTCTAGCGTGCGTGATTTGTCTTTGACGCCATTACCATGACAGTCAGGGCAAGGGTTTTTAATCTGTTTACCAGAGCCGCCACACTGTGGGCAAGCTTGCTGCACGGCAAAAAAGCCTTGCTGCATACGCACTTGGCCCTGACCATGACACATCTGACACGTCACGACATCAGAGGCGTCTTTTGCGCCCTTACCATCACAAGTCTCGCACGGCGCAGGTGCGGTAAAGCTGATTTCTTTTTTGCAGCCGCGTACCGCTTCTTCTAAAGTCAGCTCAATCACATAACGCAAGTCCGAGCCGCGACGTGAACGCCCACCGCCGCCGCCACGTGATTGACCAAAGATATCGCCAAAGTTGCCAAAGATATCGCCAAAGATGTCTTGGAAGTTGCCACCGCCAGCACCGCCGAAGCCGCCACCGCCCATGCCATTTTCAAAGGCAGAGTGACCCATACGGTCATAAGCTGAACGCTTTTCTGCGTCGCTCAATACTTCATAAGCCATTGACGCTTCTTTAAACTTGTCTTCGGCATCAGGGTCATCGGAGTTACGATCTGGATGGTATTTCATGGCCAGCTTGCGGTAGGCTCGCTTAATTTCCTTGCTGTCAGCGGTCTTGCTGACACCTAATACTTCATAAAAATCGCGCTTACTCATGGGCTCTCCTATCGTCTTTACAGTGCCGCCGGCTGGTCGATTCATCAACCCTAATCAATTATCACCTTGTTTTTATACGCAGTTGTCCTTAAAGGTTTCACATGAAACATGGCAGACTGCGAATACGGAGGCGATAATATTATGAATCTTATAAGCGAATACGGCGGGATGCTGCTTAGCCAAATCAATTATTAAAAGTTTGCGCTATTTATGGAGATGCCAAGATGATTTATCAAGCGCTTGGATGCTGAAATTCTGACTCATGAAGTTTTAAGCCTGTTAAAAAAGGTTTTATTAAGAATTGAGCAAAGGTTTTTATACCTTTATCAAGGCTGGCCATGCTAATATTTAGCGCCATATTAATGGGGTTTTAAATCCTATTTTTGAGATTTACCGCCATTCCGTTTGCGCTAAGGTAGCAATTTTTATGAAAAAGCTGATTGTTTTATTGATCGTCATTGCAGTCGCGGTCTATGGCGGCTCGCCTTATTACAGCGCTTATCAGCTCAAAAACGCTTATGATGCCAAAGACGGTGCTGCTATCGCTGCCGCCATTGATTACGAACAGCTGCGTCCAAGTATCCAAACGCAATTGACCGATCAATTTGCCAATACCATGACCCATTATCCATTGGTTGCTGAGTTGGGTGGTGCGCCTTTGACTGAGGCGGCAAATGGCTTCATCACACAGGCAGTCGCTGGTGCAATCACCCCGCAAAATATCGAAAAAATTATCAACACTCAAGGGCAAGCCAACAGCGCGACCAAAGAGCTGGCCGCTGCATGGGCTATCGCCAGCAATCAAGTCGATCTTAAAAACCTGATTCAAAATTTGATTATCCAGCGCGGCGATGTCAATGCGGTGGTTCAAAACCAGATGCAGCAAATCATGAAAAAACAAGCAGCGGAACTTGAGCAGCAGGTCGCCCAAGGCTCAGACAGTGATAAGCCAACATTGAGCTATTGCGGTATCAATTGCTTCACTATCAGCGGTCAAGTTAAAGGCTACCCGCTCACTGTAGAGATGCAGCGCAACGGTTTGATTGATTGGAAAATCGTTGATATCGTCTTGCCATAACATAATGTGAATGGCTATTGGGGAATTTTTCTATAGAGCGTTTTAACTTATTCTACTTCTGAAACCTCTAAATATAGTCAATTTGAAATAAAATCGACACGCTAATATTGCCAGTGCTACTGGGATAAATTTTACCTGCTTGCTGTGTCTACGCTGACAGAGGCTGCGCAAAATTCATCCCAGCAGCACTGTATTGGTTTTTTATAATGATTCAACTATAATCAGCGTTCTCAAAATTGTAAATTGCACGACGCGATCCATTATTTCCCAAGCTACTGTTGCCTAAGATTTCTCTTACTGATCTGCTCATCGAATTACAGGCGGTAGGAATACCGCCCAAAGTCATACGATAAACGTGATATCTTCTTAGGCCTAATAGCAGGACGATTTATTGTGCCGCTATTGTCGCACCAGCAGCACGTTCAATCAATTGCGCTACTGGCGCATCGGGGCTCAAAGTACCAAAGGTCAATCCGTGTTCGCCTGCAATGCGCGAACGGCAGAATTCCGTCGCGATGTCTGTATGATCACTCAGCAGAAAAATCGACGCCTGCAGCATCAATGCCAAGCGCTCAATCACATAACGACTTCGGAACTCAAGCGTCTCGATATCGTCGAAGCGTTGCGCCAAGCATTTGAGTTCGGCATCGTAATGGGCATTCTTACCAGCAGCATTCTGCAATTCGGCAAATAGAGCGTCGCGCGTTTCCGGCTCTTTGCGTAAGGCGCGTAATACATCGAGGCACTGCACATTGCCACTGCCCTCCCAGATAGAATTCAATGGCGCTTGCCGATAAAGGCGCGGCAGGATATTTTCTTCCACATAGCCGATACCGCCCAAACACTCCTGCGCTTCATTCACCAATACGGGGGTGCGCTTGCATATCCAGTACTTGCCAATGGCAGTCGCAATGCGTGCCAATGCAGTCTCATGTGGGTCTTTGCCACTCATTTCAACCGCACGAGCAACGCGCATGGTCAGAGCGATGGCGGCTTCTGACTCCAAAGCCAAATCAGCCAACACATTGCGCATCAGGGGCTGGTCAACCAGCAGTTTGCCAAAAGCCTCGCGCTTGCTAGTATGATGAATCGCCTGCACAACGGCTTGGCGCATTTGTGCTGAAGAGCCAATCATACAATCCAATCGGGTTAACGCCACCATCTCTAAAATGGTAACGATGCCGCGCCCTTCTATACCAACCAATTCACCAAACGCGCCTTGGAACTCGACCTCGGATGAAGCATTGGACCAATCGCCCAGCTTATCCTTTAATCGTTGTATTCGAACCGCGTTGCGCGTGCCATCGGGCAAAAAGCGCGGTACTAAGAAACAGCTAAGACCGCCTTCGGTCTGTGCCAGCACCAAATGCGCATCACACATTGGCGCTGAAAAAAACCATTTATGACCGATGATCTCATAGCTTCCATCTTCTTGGCGAAGCGCTCTGGTGGTATTGCGCCGTAGGTCTGAGCCGCCTTGTTTTTCGGTCATGCCCATACCGATAGTACAGCCTGTTTTTTGTTCCATTGGCAGGCTACGTGGATCATATTCCGCTGATAGAAGCTTGGGCAACCATTTTTCTGCCAGTGCCGGTGCATGGCGTAGCGCAGGAATCGCTGCATAAGTCATCGACATTGGGCAACCAAAACCCGCATCCGCCTGCGAGCCAAGATACATTACCGCTGCCCGTGCCACATGCGCCCCATCACGATTTTCATGGCGCCAAGCAAAGCTACTCATGCCATATTCTATCCCAGCTGCCATCAACTCATGATAGGCAGGATGAAATTCGACCTCGTCTATACGACGACCATAGCGGTCAAAAGCGCGAAGTTTAGGAGGATTTTCATTGGCGGCAAAACCACTATCAATCAAATCACCACCAGTACGAGCGCCAAAGGCACTCAGATGATCCTGCGCCCATAATCCGCCCTCGCGAGCAACCGCTTCCATCAGGGCTATGTCTGTCTGCCATGCATTATAATTTTCTAGCGCAACCGGCTGATTGCACACCTCATGTGTATTGAATTGGTTCATCGTTGACAACATCCTTGTTTGATAGGCCGTCTTGCCTTGTCCTCTCTATAGTACGATGTTAATATTACATATGGAATCATATTTTGTCAAAAACTGTAATACATCTTGGCCAACGCCGCGCCTTCTTGTGCTGCGACTGCTAACTGTGGCGGATGGGAAAACCTTGACGGTTGCTGAGGCCGTTCGCGCAGGTGCACTATTTGATATGACCGAAAATAGCGTGCGCGTGACCATGGCGCGGTTGACGCAAGCAGGGCTGGTCGAGGCAGTCGATGCTGCTATTTATCGATTGGGTGCTAAAGGGCAAAAACTGGGTGCTGATGTAGCGGCATGGTCTACGGTGGATCAACGTGTGACAGAATGGGACAGCACATGGATCGCCGTTACCACGGGCGGTCTACCACGTAGCGACCGTAAAGTGCTCCGTGCCCGTGCACGCGCGCTCTCCTTGTTAGGCTTTCGAGAGCTAGATACCGGTCTTTATCTGCGCCCCAACAATCTATCGGGCGGCGTCGATACCGTACGCGCACGACTGTTAGATCTCGGCTTGGGAGAGGAAGCTGCCGTTTTTAAAGCCAGCGTCTTTGATAGCGTTCGACAGGAAAAAGCCTTATCACTTTGGTCTGATATGCAGCTGGAAGCAAGCTATAAAGAAATCTCACAACGATTGAATGACTGGTTGGCCACCAAAGATAAGCTACCACGTGAGGCTGCCTTGCGTGACGTCTATCTGCTCGGTGATGCCGGTATCCGCAGCGTAATTTTTGATCCGCTGCTGCCCGCACCGCTGGTCAATGAGACCGAACGGCAACAGTTCTTTGCTACCGTCAGACGCTTCAATAATGAAGGTCGCCGCCTGTGGTATGCGTTTTTTAAGGAAAGTAATTTATGAAAAGGGTCGTTTTAAAAGTGATATTTTAAAATCGAGACAAGCCAGCCGAGTGTACGCGATACATGAGTATGGCTGGCGAGTTTGATTTTGTGGCAGTTTTATAGTGGACAGACGATAAATTATTTAATGCCCAAAGGTTATTTAATACCTAGAAATTCTAAAAACTCTGGACTCTCAAAGCTCGCTTGATAGAGGACGCCATCTTCACGATAAATAGCAGGCGTGGCCATCACTGCCAGTCCCGCCGCTTTTTCGCGATTGGGCGTCACGTAATCAACATTACAGCTGGCAGCGGCTGGCGTCATTTTCCCAATTAACATGGCTTTATCAAGGGCTTTGCGGCGGCTGTCCTTATCAGCTTGGCACCAAATGGCACGCATTTGCGCAGGTGACTGTTCATATATCGGATAAGCGATGGTTTTTACTGTGACACCTTTGGTATTGAGCATAGGAAATTGTTGATGTAGCTTACGGCAATAAGGGCAATTGACATCGGTAGTCACATAAATAATGGCTTTTTCTGCGCTGATAGCGGGATAAGTAATCAATTGCGACTCATCTAAAGCCACGAATACTGATTGATTTTTGCGCATTTCAAACGCTTCATCAAGTCCGATAAATTGACCGTTTTCGATGACGGATATCTCACTGTCAGTGATGTATTGCGCATCGTCCGATAGCAAGAAAGGCACCCCTTCTAACGTTGCTCCCCAGATAACGCCCGGCACTGCCGTATAAAAGAAAGGTGTTTTAGCGCTCATATTTTTCAGCGCACTCATATTGGCGAGTAGCGATGACTTGACGGTAGCACTGACCGGCTTGCCTATTTGGTCACGATTACTACGGACTGGCGTTTTTGTCACGACCCGCTTGCTGGGGTTTTTCTGTAGCTCGCCTTGGATGACATAATTGCCATCCTTAGTGATATGCAGTGGTAGCTGCCCTACTAGGTTGACTTGATACATATTAGGCAACTTAGAAGGCACAATCGAGGTTATCTGTGTCTTAATCCCTGCTTGCGTTAGTAACTGGCGTAAGCGCTTGTCCACCGACTGGCCTACCGTACCAGCGGCTGGCGTGGTTTGCACGCTTGAGCTGAGTTTGTTATTAATGGCATCAGTGGCACTCGGCTGGGCACAGGCTGTCGTCGCCAATAGTATCGCGCTCATCAAACCAGCAGACTTTAATACAAGTTGTTTCACGGAGACAGTCCTATTTGTTATAAAAGAAGTGTTTTAACAGACGTGTTCGGCAAGTTTCTCTAACAAGCATCCACTTCATTATGCAAAAAAATAGATTAAAAAGATAACGGGACTTTAGCATATGCGCTAACTTTGACAGCGATTAAAAGGCCAAATTTGCAAAATTGCTACTGAGCTTTAAGAGACAGGCAATACAAATATAGATAAGTTAGGGTCTGTCGGCGTAGGCACAGCAAGCCCAAGAAATTTGTACCAGCTTCGTGCGTTATATCTTTTATCTATTTTATTCAGTATTGACGATAGCAGACAGACATAACAGGCAGCAAAAAGCAGCGCACTTTAATAGTGGCTGCTCATGTTAAATCTTATTTTCACAAATTATTTTAGGGTTCAATAAGGCGAAAATTTAGAATTTGGCGACTTCTTCTTCGGTTAAGAAGCGACTATCGCCTTTTTCCAAACCGTCTAAAGTGATATGACCAATACTGGCGCGATGCAGCTCAGTCACTCTATTACCAAAATAACCCATCATACGTTTTACTTGGTGATACTTGCCCTGCTCTAAAGTTAAACGCGCATGAGTCTCATCGATGAACTCAAGAACCGCAGGCTTGGTTTCTTCATGTTCGCCTTCTAATAAGATACCTTCAGCCACTTTTTTAACAGCATTGGCTTGAGCGTCGCTGTCCATCGCTTCAGCCAAGGTCAGCTCATAAATCTTGGCATGGGCATGTTTAGGGCTGGTGACACGGTGCAACCATTTGCCATCATCACTGATGAGCAACGCACCAGTCGTATCGACATCGAGGCGACCCGCAATACGTAAGCTGCCAAGCTCTGGTACCGAAATCAGCTCGGTGACGATAGGATGTTCTTTAACTTTTAAGGTACATTCAAAACCTTCAGGCTTATGCAGGAGTATATAGCGATTGCCCGCCGCGACCGATAGTGGCTCGCCTGCCCACATGACATCATCGTTGACGATATCGACATGGACGCCAGGATCTTTGATTATCTGATCATTGACCGTGATTTCACCCGCGTGCATAATCTTTTTGGATTCTTTGCGCGACAGCTCAGTGGCCTTACTAATAAATTTATCTAAACGCATACGATTGACTACCATCAGTGTTATGTTACCACTCCCAACTCTGCCGCTAACGGAATGAACTTAACGAAATCGCTAATTCTATCCGCCGCGCCAAGGCTACTAGATTAGCACTTAGGCGCGACTCGCTCGTTATCTTTAAGCGTGAGAAATGGTACTATAATGAAAAATTAAATGAACACTGCGCCAAATATGGACAACAGTGAAAGTTAGACAAGTTTACCATATCCTACCTAGACCTGATGAAATATGAGCTATCAAACGCTAAAACGTGCCGTCACTGCCCGCCTAGAAATCAAAAAATCTGATTTTATCGCTTATGCGTATCCGGTGCACTCACGTGAGCAAGCAATGTTTCACGTGGAACAACTACGTGAGAAATATGCCGATGCCCGTCACTACTGCTGGGCCTATATCATTGGTGACCCTGATAATACCACCAGCGCTGGATTTGACGACGATGGCGAGCCGAGTGGTACCGCAGGACGTCCGATATTAAATGTCTTACAACACAAATCTATTGGCAACGTCATCATCATTGTGGTGCGTTATTTTGGCGGGATTAAACTGGGCGCTGGCGGTCTGACCCGTGCCTATGCAGGTTCTGCGCAAGCGGCGGTCGACCAGATGATTTTAAGCCCTTATGTAGCCATGAGCCGAGTGCAAATACTCGCAGAATTTGCGACCGAAGCGCAATGCCGCTATGTGGTTGAGAGTCTAAACGGTCGTATTGATGAGGTCGCTTACAGTAAGCAAGTCACCTTGACCGTGACGCTTGCTGAGGCAGATATTGAGACTTTAAAAGAACGCCTTGCGATGGATGGGCGGGTATTGGATGAAACATGAATTCAACCTCAAACCATCAAAAAGCCATCAAAAATTTGAGTAACCATGCGTTCACTGAAAGTCTTTGGTTTTCAATATATCTATCGGTATTATACGCTTACTCTCAACACTAACGATAAGATCACGCCATGCAAACCTACAACCTCCCCGACCATTTCAACCCCACGCCTTTTAAGCCGCCATTTTGGCTCTCTAACCCGCATCTGCAAAGTATCTTGCCCAAGTTTTTTGCACCAGCAGCACCGACGTATCGTCGGATGGTGATGCAAGACTCTCTAGGTGAGACTGATATTGCTTATGACTTTTATGATGCGCACCCTATAAAAGCAATCGAAAATGATGAGCGTGAACAAACACCTTTAATCGTCTTGTTTCATGGTATGGAAGGCAGTAGCGACAGTCATTATGCGCGGGTTTTGGCGTATCAAATGCACGCGCAAGGCTGGCACTTTGTGGTGGCGCACTTTCGCAGTTGTGGCGGTATTCCTGCTAATGGTCGAGTCTTTTATAATGCCGGTGACACCGATGAAGTGCATCACGCGCTACAAAATCTCAGCGAGCGATATGCCAATATTTATGCGGCTGGGGTGTCACTAGGTGGCAATGCCTTGGCAAAATACATGGGCGAATATGGGGATAAAGCCATCTGCAAGGGTGCTGCGGTCATCTCTGCACCTGTCGATATGTCATCGGCGGCGCTCAATATGCACAGCTTTTTGAGCCATCGTATTTATACACCATATCTACTCAATCCTATCATCAAAAAAGCACTGGCAAACGACATCACCAAAGAAGAAATCGATGCCATCAAAGCGGTCAATCGTATCAGCGACTTTGATGACATCTTTACCGCACCGCGTCATGGCTACCGCTCCAACAATCACTATTACCAAGCGTCCTCTGCCCTTCCATACTTGATCAATGTGACCAAGCCTTTATTATTAATCAGTGCCAAAGACGACCCTTTTATTGGCTTTACCGCGACGCCAAATGATGTCTCTGACAGCGTCACTCTCATCGACACCGATCATGGCGGGCATATCGGTTATTTGCGATATCGTTCAGATAAAGATAAATCTACCCATCTTTATAAAAAATCAAGATTTGATATTAATTGGATACCTGAGACCGTCAGCGCTTACTTTCACTCTATTGGCGTGCCTTTTAATAATAAATGATACTCTAGTAAATGAGACTTTGGCACGCTAAATACTATTGTTCAACTTTTGAGACTGTTCTATGTATCCTTTTCTACGCTATAGCAAATCTATCGTGAGTGCGGTTATCGCGAACAAAAAAGGTCGGTCTTTAGATCTGGCGCAGACTAGTGAAGTGATGGTTCGTTGTAGCCTCACGGATCTCGATCCTATGCTAGAGATGAATAATGGTCGGGCATTAACCGTCTATGATATAGGACGTACTGATTTTATTATCCGTACTGGTCTTGGGCGTTTATTGCTCAAACAGCGTTGGGGTATGGTAGTGGCTGGCAGCACGATTCAGTACCGTAAACGTATTCGTCTGTTGGACAAAATCACAATTAGGACGCATATCGTCGGTATAGACGAGCGCTGGATATATCTGGAGCATTCTATGTGGGTAAAGGGCAAGCCATGCTCGTCTATGCTGCTAAGAACTGGCGTCACGGAAGGTGGTAGAGTGGTAGATACTGCACGGGTGTTAGAAGGACTAGGTAAAGCAGACTTAAAATTGCCACCGACTGGTTATGTGGCAGAGTGGATTGAGAGTGATGGTGACCGTCCGTGGCCGCCAGTGGGTTAGGTATCTACGTCGAAAAAGTTAGACAGTTGAGAGCGGAGTAACTTACTTATAAGTTTCTAGAAACCTTATAACGACTATTCTATAACAATACATTATATAAAAAAGAATAATAAATGCTAGGATAGTAGTCTGTTCAATAGTCAAAATAACTTATAAGGAGAATAATATGGTTAATAATACGGATTATGTCGGTACGCTATTTGATAATAGTGACTCAAACCCAAGTAAAATTACCTTAGCCTTTACCATGGCAGGCGTGGCACTTAAAAAAGGTCACTCTGCATCCGTGATATTGATGGTAGATGCGGTACATTTGGCATTACCCAACGCTTTAGATAACGTCAATATTGGCGCACCATTTGAACCTGTGGGCGAATTGCTAGAAGCCTTTATCGAAAAAGGCGGTAACGTGCTAGTTTGCGGCGCTTGCATGAAACATAATGGTGTCGAAGAATCCGCTATCGATAAGCGCTTCGAAGTGATTAGCGGTGATGATGTGGTTGAGCTGCTGATGCATGCGAAAGGGTCGTTGCAGTTGAATTGATGCTTAAATCTCAATAATTAAAAAGGTCATAACTTAGTCTCTAAAACTGAGTTATGACCTTTGTTTTATCTAAGCGTAATTAACGCGATACTCTTCGACCTTTTGTAAGATCTCATCTACAGTCCCTTTTAGCTCTGGTCCCATACGTAAATACTCTTGCTGACGTTCGTCTTTGAGTAATGAAACTGTAGCGTAGTAAATAGGTTTGAAATACTCTTTTATTCCAAATTTATCTAATATGTTCAGAATAGTTTCATATTGATTTTTAGCTAAAAGAAATAAAAGAATATCTTCAAAAAAAGTAATCCTTATCATATCCTCAGATAATTCTACTTTTGACATCGGTGGTTGGCTTAGTAATTGTTTTACAAAGACTTTATCTATAACTTCTATAAACTTCTCAAGCTCATTGTTCCATAAGCAATAAATACTATATAAACTCATAAAAGGTAAGTTCTCCCAAGAAGCACCTTCATCAAAGTTACTATTTTTCATAACTTGGAATAACTCCTTCTTATATCCATTAAGAGAGAAGTGGAAAACAGTTTCAAATATGTGTATACCTTCAATGAACCCAGTATTTTTTTCAGTGAATAATCTTAAAATTATATTTAATGAATCAAAGTATATTGAATCCAATACGAACAAATTATGTGAATACACTAAATACTCTAATATAGTTAGTTTATCTAAATTTTCTTCCAACAAGTCGAATAGCTTTCTATCTTCTCCCTGATCTGTGAGCCTTTTTATATTCTGTATAAGTTCTTCATACTCTGCATCCGTATCATGAAAATCTATTGACTTAACATTTTTAGATTGACTTAAAGCCATTATTTTTTTGATGTTATTATCTATTTTCTCAGATGCTAATAGTGCATCTAGAAGCATATGACTAGCTCTATTATCAGCTTGAGTTGATAATTTGTATGATACTTCTACTAATATATTTGATAAGTTTTTATCACCATACCAACTCTCTAAAAATCTTGTAAGCCATAACACACGACGCTTGTCATTCTGATTGCCATAGCGCATCAAATACCAAATATTAAAAAAACGCTCTTTAACTATATACAGGTGATTTTTAGTATCCGTTTCAACTTTATCAATTATCCACTGCTTTTGAAGTTTGACCAGTTGTGCGGATACTGTCTTACTCGGTAAGCGCGTTTGTTCCGCAATTTCTTTGGTGCTCATCGCATCCCAATTCATCGCTATCACATGTACAATCGCTTTTTGCTGCCGTGATAAATCATCCATCCGATGTTTATATAAAGGTGTCGTTTTATCTATGGTTTCTTCTAAATAAGCATAGCTACTCTCTTTTGCCCCTTCCATAATAATTTGAAATAGCAAAACAATGGTACGCGGTACACCATCCGTTAAGCGCCTGACTGCTTCTATACGTTCAGGATGCTCAGTAATGATTTCTTCAATCGTTTTCACTGCTTCTTCACCAGTTTGTTTCGCCAGAGAGCGTAACAACTCGTGCATTTCGTCTTCACTGATTGGTTTTAAATTAACCAATTTAAAGAATTGATAAAAGGGCGCTGCACCGTCAAAATGTGCTTCCAGCAACTGACTGGAACCACCAATTAGACGAATGTGTGGATGTAAACTCAGTACTTCACGAAGCTGTGCATGTTCAATGTCATCAAAATCTTTAAATAACTCTCCTAAATTATCAACGAAGACGATTATTTTTTGCTTATTTTTAACTAAATGGCTTTGTATCAATTCCCAAGCAATTTCGGCACTGTCATCTAAACTTGAGACTTGCTCAAATAGTTCCGTGTATATATCAGCACTTTGCTCTGCAAGCTTTTCAGTAATACGTAACCAAAAAGTGAATAGTGACAAGATGCCATACTCTTCTTCATTGAGTAGAATAGGAATTAACCAGCTATTTAACTCTTCATCTTCACCCACTTCATTTGCTAGGCGTGATAACAGTGTTGTCTTGCCAGCGCCACGTACACCTTGGATAAGATAATGTGTCTCGGGCTTCGCCATTGACCCTTTTTGAATATCTTTCCAAATTCGCTGATACTCTTTTTTACGTATGCTAAAACCTGCTTTTAACAGCTGGGCATCTATATTTTGCGTGTTATAAAGTAAGACTGAATGACTTTTCGTATTATTTTCCATAACGAATCCACCAGCGTTTTAGGAGAGGAGAGGTAAATTGATAGGTACTATCATCAGGTTGATAGAGGTAACCATCGTGTAGCAGGCAGTTAATGACATACCTACTATCCACTTGGTCTTTAAAGTCAGCCTGCTGTGATAGGTTAAATAACTCGCCATAAACCACACTGTTATTTACTTGGCTTACCAAGTCTAGAACTTGTTGGGCATAAGAACGCTCAATTTTTTCTAGTCGGTTTAATCTATCACGCCAATGAGAAAAGACGGTTTTCATTGCTGGACTAAACAAATTATCGATAGCTACTTTTACATCGCTATGTTCGATTTGGCGTTCTTCTTCATCAAAAATTTCAATAAGCTGTTCACATACTAACCCTAAATAATAGGGCATATTCCAACTCACTTCATCAATGATAGTTTGCTTAGTCTCTTTGTCTAGAACAATTTCTGGACAATGCTTTTTAATATAAAATTCTATAAACTCTATGGCTCGGTTATCTTTAAAAGGACGAACACTCATAGTCACTAGCATATTAATCAAGTCAGTAACTGCCAACTTTTCTGCTAATGTGTCTAACCCTATTGACCCTGTTAAGATAAACTGAACTTTCTCGTTGAACTCAGGGTCTTGACATAGTGCACGAATACCAGATAAAAACTGCTCTACACCTTTTTTGCCCTGTTCATTAAATATCTTTTCTAGTACATCAGGGAATTCATCAATCGCAATAATGATAGTCTCTTCACTCAATTTCAGACTCTCATACAATACATCTCGAATCATCTCATGAGTAATGATTTTGGTAACGCTCTGTTCTTTACTCATCCCAACTTCAATATTTGCTGGACTAACTGATAGGCTAAAATTTATGCTTTTTGCCCACTCTACAAGTTTGCCCTTTATCTTGTCAGATTTTTTTATGTGATTGGACTTATATATTTCACGTAACATTTTTTGATAAAAACTCTGCTCGTTATCACAAGCTTGTACGAAAACATATATAACAGCGTATCCTAATTTAGGCTGATCTTTAATATGAGTAATCAGTGAAGACTTTCCCACCCGTCTAGGTGCAAGCAATAAAACATGAGCACCATCTGACAAGTGTCTCCATAGTTTTTTTTCATCAGCAGGTCTTGGAAAGTAATTATCGCCTGTCGCTATGTTTCCTGTGCTCATCTCTCATCCAATTATGACTACGATTTTATAGTCATAATACTTAACTACAAAATCGTAGTCAAATATTTTAACTACAAAATCGTAGTCAAAATCCATCACCCTATTCAGCAACTAAATAAACACTATCCAACATACTCATTGCTTACCTCTGTTAAAGTAAGTGAGATAAAAAACCTAACAAAACAAAAAGGACGCCAGTCATGACCTTAATGAATACCCTTAATCTGATCCATCCCATCGTGCAAGCACCGATGGCAGGCGCAACCACCCCTGAGCTGGCAGCAACTGTCAGTAACTTTGGTGGACTGGGGTCGTTAGGGAGTGGGACGACCGCACCAGATGTTTTGCATGATCACATTAATAGCCTTAAATCGCTGACCGACCGCCCCTTTATGGTCAATCTAATGGTGTTGTCTGAGCATGATTCTACTACGTTGGATAGCGCAATTCCTGCTTGGCTAAGTGATTATTATCAAGAAAACAATATAGACATGGCGCTACCTGACCGCCCCGCGCCAAACTTTGCAGAGCAGCTAAAAGTGCTCTATGACAATCCTGTCCCTGTCGCTAGTTTTACCTTTGGCATTATTAGCGCCGAGCAAGTGCAAGGCTTAAAAGATTTAGGCACACGTGTCATCGGTACTGCCAATCACCCATTGGAAGCGAAAGCATGGGCAGAGATTGGCGTCGATGCGGTATGTGTGCAAGGGGTGGAGGCTGGTGGGCATCGCGGTGGTTGGTTGCCGCAAAGTGAAAACGATCCATTGGGATTATTGACGCTAATAAGTCAAACGCGTGCCTGCACCGATATTCCTTTAATTGCGGCTGGTGGCATTATGACGGGACAAGCGATCAAAGCAATTCAAACAGCCGGTGCCGAACTGGCGCAAATCGGCACGGCGTTTTTGACCACCGATACATGTGGTATCAATGACACTTATAAACAAGCATTGCTCGACGCTAGCGAGAATAAACGCAGTAGCGAGACGCGCTTAACACAACTATTCTCAGGTAAGCAGGCTCGCGGTTTATTGAACGATTATTTGCGTGACTTCGCTCAATTTGAAAGCGCGTATGAACTACCGCCCTACCCTCAATTAAATGCAATGACCAAAGTTTTACGTGCACATGCGAAACAAAACCTAGATGCAGAATATCAGTCTCTATGGGCAGGGCAAGGCGTGGCTTTGGTCAGACAAGAACGGACGATTGAATTATTAGAGCGGCTGGTAAAAGAGTGTTAGTTTTCTTGATGTAGAAACAATATTCTAACCAAAAAAAAGAAACACCAGTCTACCTGATGTTTCTTTTTTGGTTTAGAACAAGTATTTTTGACCTAAACAACTACTTCTTTAGTCCTTTTCGAAACGCTTTATAATCATCCGCTGTTTGGTCAAGCGCTTCGACCATCGGTACATGACCGACTTCTGGCATCATAATAATCTGTGATTGTGGGATGATTTCTTTTATCACCTTGACCGTTTCAGGCTTAATGACTTGATCTTTATCACCCCAAACCACTAGCGTCGGAATATTATATTGCGCGATGACTTTGGCACGTTCCTCGACACTATCTGTGACGATTTGCTCAAGGATTTTGGCGTGTAGCTCTTTATTAGCGATACGTTCTTGGGCAAATACTGCTTTGACAGACTTAGGCAAGTAAGGCGGCTTATACATCACAAAATCAAACATTTTGTAGAAGTCTTCTTTGTTATTGACCAGTAGCGGATTGTTCTCTAAAGTCGCGCCTTCTAGCGATTTAGAAATACCTGCTGACCAAAACCCTGCTGTGTCCACTAACCATAGACTTTTGACGTCTTTAGGGTACTTTGCCGCATAAGCGACACTGATCGCCCCGCCCATCGAATTGCCACCGACATGAATGTTTGACGCGACACCTTTGGCTTGCAGCAACTCATGCAAACGCGTGGCCTGCGCCTCCGAGCGATAATCTGCGGTCATAGGCTTGCTAGACTCACCAAAGCCCAGCAGATCAGGAATGATCAGATGATAGCCCTCTAGCTGACTGGCGATGCGCGTAAAGTTATCTTTATTACCGCCAAAGCCATGAATCAATAGTAACGGCTCGCCCGTCACATTCGCGTTTTCGGCATAAACCATTTTGTCGCCAGAAGCTAGGGTCAACGATTTGACTTCTAAATCTGACTTATTGCGCTCATACTGGATAATTTTTTGCGTGGTATTGACCGCTAAAGAATTGGGGGCAGTCGTACAACCCACCACTGATAGACTGAATAGAGCGGCAAGGCCTAAGCGTTTTAATAGCATCGAAACATCCTTATTAAGAGGTAATATGAAAGTGTCTTGTAGACCATGATTCTAACGGCAAACTTATGCTTATATTTTTTAATTGATAACTTTGCAGTCAAAACATTATCCCTTTGCATTTGATAAACAAGACTACCGCTTCCCTGATTACCTTTCTAATCAAGATGCCACACACATTGTCATTTATAATGAGCGTTTTTATTACATTAACGTTTATTTCATTAGGGTCTGTTGAACATTCAAATATCAGGACTGCTGATTGCTAAAATCGTCCCAAACCTTTTATCAAATCAGGCGTAAACCGACAATAATGTCGAGACCTTAGCTAGGTTTACAACAACGTTTGGGGTGATTTTAGTATCAGCCTTTCAGGGCAGGGCTATTTTTTGCCAATACATGGCTAAATTATCTAACCTAGAATGACTAGGCGTCAAAAATTTCACTGCGTATTGTCTAAAAAATAACCACTGCCAGTGCCACATTTGAATGTTCAACAGACCCTACTATTAGATTAGCTACTTAATCTTCTGTTAGGACTCTTTTTTACCATCAACCGAAGCCCATTTGGATGGCGCAAAAGGATGCACATTGAGCGACACTATTACTTCCACTGACAAATCGCGTGACCTTACCGAGGGGTCGATTGCCAAAACCATGCTGCTGTTTGCCTTGCCAACCCTTGGCTCCTCGGCACTACAGTCATTAAACGGCTCGATCAATGCTGTTTGGGTCGGCCGGTTTTTGGGGGAAGAGGCACTTGCCGCAACGGCGAACGGCAATATCTTAATGTTTATCATGATTTCATTCGTGTTTGGTTTCGGTATGGCGGCCACTATTTTTATTGGTCAAGCCATGGGTCAAAACGATGACGTTAAGGTTAAGCGTACCATGGGGACGGCGCTAGGGAGCATTATTCCAATCAGTATATTGTTATCAGCAATAGGCTGGATATTTGCCCCAACGCTACTCGATCTGCTCGGTACGCCGCCAACTGCTTTTGAGCTTGCTTTGACTTATCTGCGGATGATCTTTATTGCGATGCCCGTCACCCTAACCTTTACGCTGATGATGATGGCACTGCGCGGTACGGGGGATTCCACCACGCCGCTTTGGTTTATCGCGATGTCGGTCGTGATTGATCTGATTTTGACGCCGACGCTTATTTTGGGTTTAGGCCCTTTTCCTGAATGGGGTATCTTTGGCTCAGCCGTTGCAACGGCAGTTGCTAATACGTTAGCGCTTATCGGTATGGTCGTCACTATGTACTGGCGTGGTTCGGTGCTGACACTCAGTATGCCAGAGCTGCGCTTTTTGCGGGCAGACCTTGGCATCTTAAAGTCGATGTTTTCCAAGGGCTTGCCGATGGGTTTGCAGATGATCGTCATCTCTACGGCAGCGCTAACCATGCTATCGCTCATCAACCGCGAAGGCGTACAGACGACCGCTGCTTATAGCGCCACCCAGCAACTTTGGACTTACGTGCAGATGCCCGCCATGGCGCTAAGTGCCGCCGCTAGTGCGATGGTCGCTCAGAATATCGGTGCCAATCAATGGAGCCGAGTGGCAGGGATTACCCGCTGGGGGCTTATCTTTAACGTGATATTGACAGGCACTATGATTGGGATACTGACTATTTTTGATAAAACTATTTTAAGCTTGTTTTTGGGTAGTGACAGTGCAGCGGTGCCGGTCGGTCGGCATATCCAAACCATGGCGACGTGGGGCTTTCTCTTTTTTGGGATAGCGCAAGTGTTCTTTGGCACGATGCGTGCCAACGGCTATGTGATCTGGCCACTGTTAGTCATGGTAATTTCGATGTATCCTGTGCGACTTGGTTTTGCTTTTGGCATGTATCCACTACTGGGTGCCGATGCGCTTTGGTTATCATTCCCTGCAGGTATGGTAGCCACCGCGGTCATGGGGGCAGGATTATATCTATACGGTGGCTGGCGCAAAGGCGAAAACTTGTCAAAAGAAGAAGCCGCGCAAGGGTGCGAGGGCTATCGTGCTCAGATAGGCACTTCGGCGTCGTGCCGTGATCTGGCACCGACCACTTCATGGAAGCGCTTACCTTCACTCAGTGTTGCAAGCTTGCGCCAAAAATTTCAGGGTAGCGATTAAACGAATCATAATAAACCGTAGTAGTGATGATCTGGCTTTAATATTACCCAAGTAAAAACCTGACTGCCGCTGCCGCATGAATAGCAGTGGTATCAAATACAGGGATGGGGCTGTCGGCTTGTTTAATCAGCAAGCCAATCTCGGTACAGCCCAAAATCACACCTTCGCATCCTTCATCCGCTAACTGCTCAATGACCTTTATATAATAGGCTCTTGAGCTGTCTTTGAATGCCCCTACGCAAAGCTCGTTCTTAATAATGCGATGCACTTCTGTACGCGCATCACTCTCTGGTATCGCTACTTGTAAGCCTGCGTCAAGCAAACGTTGCTTATAAAAATCCTCAGTCATCGTAAACTGAGTGCCCAGTAAGGCAATTTTCGTCAGACCTTGCGCCTTAATTGCTTGAATAGTGGCATCAGCGATATGAATCAAAGGTAAGTCGGTCACGTCTTGCACCGCATTAAACAGCTTGTGCATAGTATTAGAGGCGATCATTAATCCTTGGGCATCTGCGGCTTGTAAACGTTTGGCACTATTAGCCATGAGTACGCCCAACTCTTCCCACGCTCCTTGCTCTTGCAGCTCATTAATGGGGCCAAAGTCTACGCTATGTATGAGCAAATCTGCTGAATGTAATCCGCTCAGCTTATCCTTTATCCCTTCATTAATCAGACGATAATAGCTCTCGGTACTTTCCCAACTCATACCGCCGATGATGCCTAATGTTTTTTGTTGAGAGTGTCGTTGCTTTTTAGCGGTCATTTTACTGCCTTATTGGTTTGTGGTGATCGATTTTATCTTAGCAAAACTAGCGGGCTTTAGTATGCTAATTATCAAAAATATGCTTTCTCAAGAAAAAACTAGAGTCGTTAAGATATGGCAAACTTTAAGATGAGTAATAACGATTTTACCAATGCCTCATCCCACGATATGATAGTCGCCAATAATTAATAAAGTGGCACAAAACCCTTTACTCCATCAAAAAATCATGCTGATTCAGCTATTTAAGCATGATGCTAACTGTGTAGGACTACATAATATTATGGCAGAGACCTCTACCTTTAAGATACGTACCCGTCGTAAGTACTATCGACTAATTTTTACTGGACTCATGGCATTGATGATGTCGCTCATTATCTCGACGGCATTGATATTGGTCAAAGTAGGCTTTATAGATGGTTTCTTTACGGAGCTATTGCACTCGTGGGGGCTGGCCTTTATTTTTGCGTGGCCCAGCGCTTATATCTGCGCCTACCTAGTGCAAGAGCATGTGTTGAGTAGAATTGAGTTTTATTGAATTAAACGAGCAAGATGAATTTTAAAACTTAAGTCCACCCCTACCATATAAAAACAGCTAAGATAAGCCATACCATTTTTATATAGAGGGCGCTATGACCCAATCAAGGCGTACAATCGAGCAGTTGCTCAGCCAAGGTACACTGCCCATAGAAAAGGCAGATACCGCCGCACTATTTTTAGACGTTTATCCCAGCAAGCGCACATGGCTGCAGTTTTTTGATAAAGCGCTATTGATTATCGGCGCGGTAGCGTTGGTATTATCCCTTGTGCTCTTTATTGCCTATAACTGGCTATATATGGGCAAATTGGCCAAGTTCGCTTTGGTCGAAGGCGCTTTGGTCATCACTATCGCGCTGTATGTGGCGCTGTCCTTTCGGCGTCGTTTTGCCTTTGTTCGGCAGTTGTTATTGCTGATCGCTAGCATCATTACCGGTAGCTTATTAGCGCTGTTTGGGCAGGTGTATCAGACTGGCGCTGATACGTGGCAGCTGTTCTTTGGTTGGGCCGTATTGATTACGCCTTGGGTCATCATCGCCCGTTTCCCTGCGCTTTGGCTGCTGTGGCTTGGGCTTATTAATGCTGTAACTTTATTTTATATCGACACCTCATTGTTTTTTGGCATAGGTTACTACTATCAAGATTTTTGGCAATTCACTGCAATCACTATCATTAATTTTATCGCTTTTTATTTATGGCTGATCTGCTTCGAAGACAAACGTGGTTCAGGACTTTCTAATTTAAAGACATCTAATTTAAGCCTTTCTGACTTGAGCCTGTCTAGCGTTACTACTGATATCACTACCAATAGCAAATTAGACACCTTCAATCTTGCCAGCACTGCCGCCAAATCCAGCCTACATTGGAGTACCTATGTCGTCGGTCTACTCAGTACGTATACCATCACTTATCTGACGATAAGCACCTTTTTTGATAATAAAAATATTCTGCTGTTCTTAGTCGCGGTTTCCTTGTGGCTAGGTTGGTGTGTATTTATGCATTGGCGTTTCCGCAAGCGTACGACTGATTTGCTGATGTTGACTTACTTGTCAGGCTCAGTGATTGCGGTTGTTGTCTTTATTTTAGGCAAAGCACTGCTGAGTGATTTTGACGCTGGCGGTTTTTTATTATTAGGGCTGGTACTGATCGGTATGAGCTCCTATGCCGTCGTCTGGCTACGCAAAGTTGCACGTCTTAAAAAAGAAAACAATGTGCCCCATACCATCGTTAAAGGGGAGCAATTATGACTAATGATATGAACGATGAGCAACGTCGTCGCCTTTTGCTATTACAACAGCACGGATTAATTAACAAGCAAAATGGGAACGATAGCTTGTTAAACCAGACTGAATCTGGAGAGCATACCCCTTGGTTTATCAACATCCTTTTTGGTTTTAGTGGGATATTTGCCAGTTTATTATTCATTGGGTTTTTGACGTTGATATTATTTGAGACTGAGATTTTTGACAGTATCATTGGAGTATTGCTTACTGGCAGCATATTGAGCGCTATTGGCTGGTCTTTATTTTATAATGCCCATTTACGTCATAGCCCATTCTGGAACAGCTTAGCCTTTGCGATTACTGTCGCTGGTCAAGCGTATATCGCCTTTGCCTTATTGACTAATGAGCTTGAACAACCCGTAAATGTAGTCATCTTGCTACTTATACAGCTATTTATGACGATCGTCACGCCCAATTTTATTTACCGTCTATTAAGCGCTATGGTAGCGCTGGGCTGTGTCATCTATCTACTCAACTTCTATCACCTGCCCGAGTTAAGCTTAGGGCTACTGGCGCTTATGACTGCCGTTGCCAACTTACAGCGCTATTCAATATTACAGCACATTTCTGTTAAATGGCGGTCGGCGGCCTTGGATATTAGCAAAGCGCTCTCCTACGCCAGCGCTTTGATGTTGCTCAGTGTTTCGGTGTATTTTATCACGGCTGAATATGGGGGTAGCCCTGATAGCTTTGGCAGCCTTGATAGTTATGGCGACACCTTTAGCTATAACTACTACCTCGCACAAGGTTTACTGACGCTCGCCAGCCTTTATGCAGCTTTGCTTATCCTTAAGCGCTATCAAGTCAAACTGCTATCAGCAGCAGGGTTCATCATTATTTTCGCCATTGCTATATTGGGCGTTATGTCGATCTATGTCTCAGGATTGCTGACGACCAGCCTTATCATCGTCATCGCGGTTGCCAACAGTCAGCGCGTGCTATTAGGGCTAGGTATTACAGCATTAGTCGGCTATATATTTTGGTATTACTATCAGCTCGATACCTCTTTATTGATCAAATCCGCCTCCCTGCTAAGCATCGGTATCGGTTTACTATTGATGCGCTGGTTACTCATAAAACGTTATTTTGCGATTAGTAAAAGGAGTAGCGAAGCACTGACAGTGGCTAACGAGAAGGAGCGCTTGTCATGAGCAAGATAAATAATCCATTGCTGGGGCAAAAGTCTGTAGCCAAGCCGCTACCGTGGTGGCAAAAGCGTACATTTACCATCGGTGTTGCGCTACTGGGTTTGATCATAATATTAGTCATAATGACCGTTAATGTCGCAAAGTTTGAGACCCATTTAGCTACTGGCGACACCGTGCTATTAGAGCTTGCGCCCGTTGATCCGCGCGGCTTTATGCAAGGCGATTATATGACCCTGCGCTATGCGTTAGAAGGTGAGGTACTCAACGAATTAAACGAAAAATTTCCAGAAAATGAATACTACATTAACGCTAGTGAAGGCTACGTCATTGTCGCTTTGGATGAAAATAACGTCGGTACGTTTACCCGTCTAGTCAATGTCATACCGAGCGATTTAGCCGCTAATGAGATGGCGCTTTACTACCGCGTGCGCAATAACGAATTGAAGCTGGCGACTAATGCTTTCTTCTTTCAAGAAGGTCATGCTGAAGCGTTTGAGGTGGCAGAGTATGGCTTGTTTCGCGTGAATGATAGTGGTGAACCGCTACTCACAGATATGGTGGACGGAGTGTTTAAAGTAATTAAGCCTGAAGTTAACGACCTTGAGACCAATAATTTCGAGACTAATCGCTTTGACAATGAAAAAGTCTTTGATGATGACAAAACCTTTGATAATTAAACCTAATAAATGCTCAAAGTTTAATCCCTACAAACAGTGACAACATCAGGTAACCAAAGTTGCCTTGTTAGTCCTCAGGACAATTTGCTAAGGTAATTGCTACTTATTTTTATTACTTATAACGATAATAAAGGAACATCTTATGCAAGCCTACCTTCTCCATAAAGCGGGCGGTATTGAAAACCTAATTTTGAGCAATGTTGATAAGCCGAAGCCAAAAGCCAATGAGCTATTGATTGAAGTCAAAGCTATTAGCATTAATCCCGTCGACGTAAAAATACGCGAGATGCCCAAGCTCCTCGATCAAGTCTATGGCACTGACAGACCGCTGATTTTAGGTTGGGATATCGCAGGCGTAGTCACTGCTATAGGAGACGACGTTACCAATTTTAAAGTGGGTGACAAGGTCTTCGGACTCGTCAATTTCCCTGGTCACGGCAATGCTTATGCCGAATATGTTGCCGCGCCAGCTGAGCATTTAGTCAAGATACCTAATGGCACTTCCTTTGCAGAAGCGGCCGCTACCACACTCGCCGCTTTGACCGCACTACAAGTATTAAGCCCAAGGATAAAGGCGGGTGATAAAGTCCTCATTCATGCTGGTTCTGGCGGGGTTGGCCACTTTGCGATACAGATTGCCAAGGATATTGGCGCTTACGTTATCTCAACCTCTTCTGCTGATAATAAAGACTTTGTATTATCGTTAGGTGCGGATGAGCATATCGATTACGAAACTCAGGATTTTGAAGAGCTGGTCTCGGATCTAGATTTTGTATTAGATGCTATTGGCGGTGACGTGCTTGAGAAGTCATTACAAGTCACCAAGGATGGTAAATCGATCATCTCTTTACCGACGCCGCAGTTCTCCGATAAAGCAAAAAGCTATGCTAAGCAGCATGATATCGATATTGCGTTTTTTAACGTGACCTCAAACGGCGATGATATGCAGACGCTAAAAGAGATGCTGGAAAAAGGGACACTAAAACCACACGTATTCAAAACCTTTGCCTTTACCGATTTAGCACAAGCACACCGTCAAGTCGAGACCAATCGTACCGTAGGTAAGGTGGTGGTTGAGGTTTAAACCTTCAAACTGTTACTAATCTAAAAATACTTATAAACAATAAATAAAGGATTTATTATGCGTAGTGCAACTTATAACGAATTTGGCAAACCAACAGAAGTCCTCAGTTTAGGCGACAGTCCCACTCCAGAACCCAAAGCCAATGAGGTACGGGTCAAAACTATCCTCGCCTCTATTCATAACCATGACTTGCTCACTATTCGCGGTCAATATGGCTTTAAACCAGAATTGCCAGCGATTGGTGGCTCTGAGGCAGTTGGCATTATCGATGCGGTTGGCAGTGAGGTTAAAAGCTTAAAAGTCGGTCAGCGTGTGGCAGCGGCGAGCGTACAAGCGACGTGGGCGGAATACTTCGTCGCCTCAGCCAACATGATATTTCCTGTGCCCGACAGTCTGAACGATGAGATGGCCGCGCAACTTATCGCGATGCCGCTCAGCGCTCTAATGATGATTGAATTCCTAGAGTTACAACCGGGTCAGTGGGTCATCCATAACGCTGCTAATGGCGCGGTCGGCAAGTCACTTGCGATGCTGGCAGCGGCGCGCGGTATCAAAACCATTAACGTCGTGCGCAATAGTGACGCAATAAAAGAATTGGAAGCATTGGGGATTAAAAACAATATCAATACCTCAGATGAAGACTGGCAGGATCAAGTCCGTCATATCATCGGTGATGAGGCAATCAGTGCAGCGGTTGATTCTGTCGGCGGTGAAAACAGTGGCGAGCTATTATCCTTGCTAGGTCACTATGGTACTTTGGCCTCTTTTGGTCTGATGTCAGGTAAGCCCATGGCCATCAATCCTACCGATATGATTTTTAAACAAGCCACCATGAAAGGCTTCTGGGGCAGCAAACTCAGCCAAGAGATGAGCGTGAAGCATAAGCAGCGCCTAGTGAATGAACTCATCGAACGAGCGGTCGATAGCAAATTAAAGCTACCTGTTGAGGCCACTTTTGATTTGGCTGATATCACCAAAGCAGTCGATGGCGAATTGCAATCAGGCAAAAAAGGTAAAGTACTGCTAAAACCTTAAACTGTCGTTAACTTGTCATTTAGCCAGCCTTACTTTTATTGATAATGGCAGCGTTCTTTACAGTGAGAGCGCTGCCATTTTTTATGACAGTTTTTTATAGCTTACCGCTTATAACTTACCTAGTAGTATATTGATAAACAGCGGGCAACGTTCATTTACCAAAGTCAGGTTGCGGGTATCAAGCCCTACTTGTTAAGGTTGATGAGTGATTAATCACCATCATTTAAAGATTAATAATTAACGATAGCTATCTAACAATAAAAAAGGATATAAGTATGCGCAGCGTAACCTACAACGAATTTGGCAAACCGTCAGACGTACTAACGATCATTGACAGCCCAATGCCGGAGCCAAAAGAAAACGAAGTCCGTATCAAGACTATTTTATCCTCCATCCATAACCACGACCTCATCACTATCCAAGGCCAATATGGCACCAAGCCAAAACTGCCCGCACTTGCTGGTAGCGAAGCCGTGGGTACTGTTGATGCTATCGGCGATGGCGTCAAAGGTATGGAAGCGGGTCAACGTGTGGTGGTCACCGGTGTCGAAGGCACGTGGGCCGAGTACTTCACCGCGCCTGCCAGTAGCGTCATTCCTATACCGGACGCCATCGATGATGAAATGGCCGCGCAGCTTATTGCCATGCCGATGAGCGCCTTGATGCTCATTGAGTTTTTAGAACTAGAAAAAGGTCAATGGGTCATTCAAAATGCCGCCAATGGCGCAGTTGGTGAATCGCTTGCGATGTTGGCAGCTGAGCGCGGTATCAATACCATCAACGTCGTGCGTAGTAAAGAATCAGCAAACGAGCTGACCGAAATTGGTATCACCGAAAACAACGTGGTGAGCGATGATGATGACTGGAAAGATCAAGTCCGTCAAATTATCGGTGATGCAAAAATCAGCGGTGCGGTCGACTCTGTCGGCGGTCAGTCTGGTGGTGACTTACTAAGCTTGCTCGGTCATGGCGGCATCATAGCAGCAGTGGGTGCGATGTCTGGTCAGCCACTCGCGCTCAATCCGACTCATCTCATCTTTAAGCAAGCGACACTCAAAGGATTTTGGGGCGGTGCATTGATGCAAAAGATGGATGCAGATAATAAAAGCCGTTTAATAAAAGAGCTTATCGAGCGCGCCGCTAGCGGTAAGTTAAAGCTACCAACAGGCGGCATCTATACGCTGGATAATATTAAAGAAGCAGTATCTGGTAAGGTGCAATCTGGCAAAAAGGGCAAAGTATTGTTAAAACCTTAATATAGTTCGTTATAAATCCACTCAAATAAAAGAGCAATACAAGAGGATCCAGACAATGTCTAATAACAAAACCTTTAAAGCCTTAGTCGTCGAAGAAACCAGCGACGGTACGTTCGATAAAAGCATTCAAACACGTAACGTCAGTGATTTACCTGAGAACGATCTGTTGATCGAGGTGCATTATTCCTCGTTAAATTTCAAAGATGCCATGTCGGCATCGGGCAATAAAAGAATTACCAAACAATATCCGCATACCCCTGGTATTGATGCGGCAGGCGTCGTGGTCAGTGACAAATCAGGTACGTTTACCGCGGGGCAAGAAGTATTGGTATTTGGCTATGATTTGGGTATGGATACGGATGGCGGTCTGGGTCAGATGATTTCTATCCCTGCCGATTGGGCGCTCCCCTGCCCGTCGTCGCTGACATTAAAAGAAGCGATGATTTACGGTACGGGCGGTCTCACCGCAGCGTTAAGTGTGCAAAAGTTAGAAAAAATGGGCGCAAAACCCAGTGATGGCCCAGTCGCGGTCACGGGCGCTACGGGCGGCGTCGGTAGTATCAGTATCGCGATATTAAGTCAATTGGGCTACGAGGTTATCGCTTTCTCAGGTAAGCCAGAACAAAGCGATTATCTAAAAGAGCTGGGCGCGAGTGAAGTCCGTCATCGCGATACGATCAATGAAATCGGTAGCAAACCTATCGGTCGTGAGCTGTGGGCCAATGCCATTGATACGCTCGGTGGCGATTATCTAGCTAATTTGCTCAAGCAAACCAAAGCGGGCGGCGCAGTGACCAGTTGCGGCCTAGCGGGCGGTGCGGAGTTTTCGATGACGGTTATGCCATTTATCACCAGAGCAGTGTCATTATTGGGTGTCGACTCGGTTTATATCCCGCTAGCTGATAAAGAAGCTATTTGGCAACGTGTCGCCACCGATATGAAACTGCCTAATCTAGAGAGCTATGGCGAAGAGATTACGCTTGAGCAAACGCCAGAATATCTGGATCGCTTTATGTCGAGTAAGGTAGTTGGGCGTTATGTGGTGAATGTGCGGGGTTAGGGTTTGGCTTAGAACTTAGTTTTTATATAATGGCAGTGCTCTTTTTTGGAGCGCTGCTTTTTTTGGAATTCTCAACTGTTTTCCAAAAATTACACAACTAATTACACATAGTGTGTATTATATAATAACTTTAAATAGACTTATCAGCTTACTGAGAGTTCAACATGTGTGACTATAAAAAGTTATCGAATCAACCTTTGGTCTTTGTATTAGCAGAATTTAGATTTTCTCCTATACTAGGTATAAAGGAATACATACCTAAGATTCAAGATGCTTTGAGAAATAAGCTACCAATTCTAAGAAACACTGAGACCCAAGAAATTACGGTGTCGCCTAACGGTATAAGCTTAGAGGCTCAAGCCAACTGGGAGTTTATCTCTAAAAATAGTCATACCGCAGCTTCGGTTAACCAGAATCGTTTATTGTTTATGACTAGTGAATATGAACGCTTTAATGGATTTGAAGAGAACTGTGATTTCTTATTACAAACTATCATAGATGTTATTAACCCAAGCCTCTGTTTAGGTCTTGGCTTACGTTATAGCGATACCATTTTTAACATTGAAGGCAAAGGTTCAATAGAAGATTTTGTTCAGCCTAGACTATACAACAACGATGATTTAAAACTGTCAGGGAGCTTACTAAGACAGACTAATGAAACTTTATGGAGAACGACAGAAGGGGCTATTTTTATTCGTTCGATATACGGTGAGGATAAAGTTTTAGTTTGGCCTGATGCAGAGAATTTACCCATTGCAATAGAAAAATCTTCTGATAAGCCTGTCAAAAGACTACTATTGGATATCGACCATGTATGGAATGCTCAGGAAGAAGAGTCCGGTCCACTAGATTTTAATAAAGGATTAATACTTAGTAAACTATCAAACATGCATAAAATCAGTCGAAAAGCATTTTGGAATGTAACAACAGAACAAGCCAAGGAGGCATGGAAATGAGACAAAACAGTTATGGAGCAAATAGCTGGATAAATAAGAATATTACTACCGCTTTTATAGGCGCTTCTATTCTTGCCACTACTCCAGCCTATGCTTTTAAGAAATCAACCAGTTACGATAACAGTCGTTATATAATTGACAAAATGAGCCAAGCAAGCGGATCAAGTATTAATGTTAAGTACAATACTCGCCAGTCTCAGCTTTCGACAATAAAAGAGTATTTTGATTTGAGTGATGAAGAGCTTGCTAACCTTGTTGGTGTCTCAAGAAAAACACTGTACAACTGGGAGAAGCAAGGGATTAGTAAAGAAAAAGATAGACAAAGAGTGTTTGAGTTAAGCGTTATCGCAGAAGACTGGAGTTATAACAAGCTTCCTACTGATAAAGAAAAGCTGTTTACCCCTATCCTAGGTTCTACTAGCGTGATGCAAATGTTGACAGACGAAAAGCTTGATAGAGAAAAAATAATTTTTGCAGGTCGACGTCTTACTCATCAATCACTGACGCCTGAAGTAGGTTTGATTTAGAGGTTTAAATGCAGCGTATACTCGAAGCATTAGGATGGCGACAAGGCAGCTTTGTCAAACCTGAATCAGTTGCAAAGCTAATAGGTGATATAGATAGTACGTTCACTATATCTGCTAACAACTTGTTGGTTGTTGCCTCACAATCATGCGACGTTGCCTCCTCGCAAGAAGAATACATCGAGCTCTCTATTGTCCGGCTTTTATCAGTTGAAGCGTTTAATAAACAGTATAGCCATAATCGTCATCCTAGAATATTGCATATAGAAGCCATCTCAAACAGCTCTGATGAGAAGGTTATTTTAGAGCTAAAAGCTCACGAAAAAATTCAAATAAAAAAGTCACTTCTTGAAGAATTTAAACCTGATTCTTCAATTAACTTTTTAGAAGGGAATCTAAATCAGTATATTGATTGGCTAGCTGGTCGTTATAAAAGACCAGCATTACCTACTAAATTCGATCAGCTAATCGCGTCTTCTGATAAGAAAGGTAAAAGAAAAAAGATTGCTAAGCGAGCTAATGAACATCTAACTGGTATATATGTTGAGATTTATCCAAATCGAGATATTAAGGATGAAGAAACTTATTCAGTTAATTTGTTAGGTATAGCTTCTAATGATCAGTCTATTGCTTCTGCTACTGATGCACTTAATGAATATGCCGATATATTAAAAGATGCAGGAATGGACGTCTCTGTTCCTAAAGTAGGCACTGAATTTAAAATTTCTGTAGGTACTTTACGCCAATATCAACGTATCAATTTTGACTATCTTTCGTACGAAGAAAATAACCCTATACCACCTGATACAGGAATTTAGACAAAAAAACACCCAACCAAGTTGAGTGTTTTAACTAAAGAGAAGTGCCGCTAAATCAAATTATTTTTTCTTCTTTTTCTCAGCACGTTTTTTCTCAATCAGGGTTTGAGCGGTAGTATTTTCTTCCCACCAATCGCCCATATCTTGCCAGTAGAGATAAGCCTGCTCTTTACCACCAATTTCGATACCATAACTATTGATACCCATACCGCGTGGTCTAGGATGACGCTTTTTAAGAATTTCATGCGCCACTTCAGGCAAGTTATCTTTTGCGATATCCCACTCTTTTTCAGCCTTATCTAATTTATCTTGATAACAGTAAGCCAGCACCTTACCGAAAGCGATATTTGCAAGCATATCCTCTGGATAGTTGTCGCAAATTCGAATTATTTTCTGATACTCTTCGGTAAACATGTACCATTCTATCAGCGCTTCACGCATACCTAGGTTGTCATTAGGGCAAACTTGTAGCAGCCTTTCTCCCTGCTCGCAGGCTTCATCAAAGCTCATATTGTCAGCATAGACATTTGCCAGCTGAAACAGCGCTCGCAAAAAGGGACGGTTCTCCATAATGCCCCATGGCAGCTTACTTTTTTGCCAATTAAAGTTTTTGGGGAAATACTCTAAGTATAGGCGCATACATTCGCGGCTACTCAATAGTGCTAAAAAGCTGTCATCATGCTGCTCACACAAAAATGCTAAGTTAAAGTAAGCATCAGGGTCATTCATATTCTCTAATACTAAAAACTGAGCAATATCACGAGCCACTTCATAACCTTCTTTCTCCAGCGTCATCTGTATCACTTGGAATGAGGTTGGCGGCTGCTCATCAAAGTCTTGCACAATTTCATGCTGAAATTTGGTCATGACTTCATTCATAATATCGTTGATATCACGACCTCTTTTTACCTCGGCATCTACAAAGGCTTTTATTTTAAGATTAAGCGCTCTACCAGCGCCAAGCGCATTTGATCTATTGTCAGCCGACTTATCGCTAACGTCATCTTCAAACATCCACTCGTTTTGTCCCACATGAACCAGTTTCATAGTCCATCACTCCTTTGCGTTGATATTACAATCATAGCATATGAATAATTATTCCCACTCAATCGTCGCCGGCGGCTTACTCGACACATCATACGTCACGCGAGATACTTCCGCGATTTCATTCATGATGCGATTCGATACTGTCTCGATCAAATCATACGGTAGATGGGCAAAGCGCGCGGTCATAAAGTCTACAGTTTCAACGGCACGTAGCGCGATGACCCACGCATAGCGGCGACCATCGCCAACCACGCCGACCGATTTGATTGGTTGGAATACCGCAAATGCTTGCGCGGTCTTGTCATACCAGCCTGAGCGCTCCAGCTCTTGCATAAAGATCGCATCGGCAAGGCGTAAGATATCGGCATATTCTTTTTTGACTTCGCCAAGGATACGCACGCCCAAACCTGGACCTGGGAACGGATGACGATAGATCATTTTTGCTGGCAGGCCCAAGGTGATACCAAGTTTACGCACTTCATCTTTAAACAAATCGCGTAATGGCTCGACCAACTCAAACGCCAAATCATCTGGCAAACCGCCGACGTTGTGATGGCTCTTAATCACGTGGGCCTTGCCTTGATGCGACTTGGCTGATTCGATAACATCAGGATAAATCGTACCCTGCGCCAAGAACTCAATGACTTTACCGTCGCTTTGCTCGCTGATTTCACGCGCACTATTGGCAAAGACATCAATAAAGGTTTTACCGATGATTTTACGTTTGGCTTCTGGATCAGACTCGCCTGCTAAGGCGTTTAAGAATAAATCTTCGGCATCGACACGGATGACTTTTACACCCATGTTTTCAGCAAAGATTTGCATCACTTGATCGCCTTCGTGCAGACGTAGCAGACCATTATCAACGAACACACACGTTAGCTGATCACCAATCGCTTTATGCAATAGCGCCGCAACCACTGAGCTATCAACGCCGCCTGATAGACCAAGCAATACTTGCTTGTCACCGATTTGCTCTTTTAACTGTGCCACGCGCATATCGACGATATTGTCTGGCGTCCAATCACCCGCACAGTCGCAAATCTGATGTACGAAACGACCCAATAACGCTTGACCTTGTAGAGTGTGCGTCACTTCAGGATGGAACTGTAGACCATAGTACTGTTTGGCATCATCGGCCATAATCGCAATCGGACAGCTTGGCGTACTAGCAACGATGTCAAAGCCTTTAGGCGCTTCGATGACTTTATCACCATGGCTCATCCAAACGTTTAGCTTGGCAGCCGCGCCGTCAGTCTTGCTGTCTTCGATACCGTCAGTCAGCTGCGAGTGACCATTTACTTCGATGGTCGCCGCACCAAACTCATGAATATCACTGGCATGAACCTGCCCACCGAAACGATCCGCCATCGCCTGCATACCGTAGCAAATACCCAATACTGGCACGCCCAAGTCAAACACGGCATCGTTGATACGTGGGCTATTCTCTGCGTGTACGCTCTCAGGACCACCCGATAGGATGACACCTTTGGCACCAAAATCCGTGATACGCTGAGTGTCGATGTCGTAAGGGAACATCTCACAGAAAACGCCAGAATCGCGCACACGGCGAGCGATTAACTGGCTGTACTGCGAGCCAAAATCGAGAATGAGGATACGGTCTTGCTTGATAGTAGGTAATGCAGGAGTGGCAGCGGCAGTGGTCATAAATCGATGTCCATCAATAAATAAATTGGTGGCCTATTTTAACAAGTTTACGTCCTCTATTGGCTATTAGATGGTTAATTATTGACGATTTTTGCTAGTTATCAATAGCGATGACCCGTTATTAGCGAATATTGACGATTATTTGAATGTCAGAAGGCAAGCGTGGGGAAAAAAGAGACAGCAAGCTCAATAAATAATTCTTAATAAATAGCTAGGTGGAGATGACATTTATATTCGAGTAAGTCCTAATAATAGGACTGTTTAACAAAAATGATAATTTTTTATTATACAAATGACGAGTACGTATAAACGTTTTGTTTATATTGTGATATGCTCAAATGATAAGCAGTTTAACGTTAGCACGGTAGATATATAGTCATTCGCAAATGATATCAATATATATTAATACAAAGCAATCGAGTACAAGCTATACATTAGTATGGTCAGCGAGGTTGACGTTGTAATGATTTGATAGTAGGTAGGTTATAGCATCGCTAGCTGTCGCTCACTATCTGCCGTTAAGCGATCGTTATATTGGCTCTAATGATTAACACCAGATCTCAATCCAAACCTAAATAAAAGTGATAGTCGGTTCAGGATAATTTGGATACAGGGAAGACGAGTGAAGTGTCTACAGGATAGTAGACTGAGCGCGCCTGACCTCGCATCCGATTTATATAAAATGTGACTATATAATAAATCGAAAGGCTAAACTTCTATGAGCAAAATCAAATCCCTTATCCGTAAAAGCCCT
Organism: Psychrobacter sp. 78a-MNA-CIBAN-0178; assembly: GCF_040309625.1. Classification (NCBI taxonomy): domain Bacteria; kingdom Pseudomonadati; phylum Pseudomonadota; class Gammaproteobacteria; order Moraxellales; family Moraxellaceae; genus Psychrobacter; species Psychrobacter sp. 78a-MNA-CIBAN-0178. The sequence goes on along the minus strand of NZ_JBEOOZ010000006.1, from coordinate 19,602 downwards.
AAATCTGACCAGTCTGCACCTATCGCCGTAAATTCTGATAATAAAAATATCGATAACATCAGTGTAGATAGCGTCTCAAAAGATAATACCTCCTTAAATACACCCATCGAGCAAACGCGCTGGAATGGCTGGGGCAATGTCAGTATCAATAAAAAAGTCTCACCACACGGTGCGAAATTAATCAAATCACACATCGGCAAAACCAATAAGCTAAAGTCTGTCAGCTTGCAGCAAGTACTTAAAACCGTCCCCAAATCCCGCTTGCCTGTTGCTATGACTGAGCTTGATACCGTATCTGTCGATAACGAAGTGAGACTTAGACACGCCCGTGGGCAAAGTTTTCCCGATTGGATCGCTATGCACGGTGGTGACTTTGAAGTCTTCCCTGATGGTGTCGCTTTCCCTGAATCGACTGATGATGTCGAGCAATTACTTAAATTAGCCCAAGAGCATGATCTTATCGTCATTCCTTTTGGTGGTGGTACTTCCGTCGTTGGTCATATCAATCCACAAAAGGGCTCGCGCCCCGTATTGACCGTCGCTATGAGCAAGATGGATCAGCTGATGGACTTAGATAATGAGAGTCAAATCGCAACCTTTGGTGCGGGTACGCAAGGGCCAGCCGTTGAGAAACAACTGGACGAGCATGGCTACCGCTTGGGACATTATCCGCAGTCTTGGGAGCTGTCAACCCTTGGCGGTTGGATCGCCGCGCGCTCTAGTGGTCAGCAGTCGTTGGGCTACGGGCGCATCGAGCAAATGTTTGCGGGCGGTACGCTAGTCACGCCGCAAGGTGTGCTAAATATCGCTGATATTCCGGCTTCATCGGCAGGGCCTGATTTGCGTGAGATGATGATGGGCACCGAAGGTCGCGCCGGCATCTTTACGACAGTAAAAATGCGCGTACAGTCACAACCGGAACAAGAGCTATTTAAAGTTGCCTTTTTACCCAATTGGGCAGCAGGTAAAGCCGTACTAAAACAAGCGGTGCAGAGCAATGTTCGTCTGTCTATGCTACGTCTCAGTAATGCAGTCGAGACCGATGCACACTTACATCTGGGCACTACGCCTAGTCAATTCTTGGCTATTAGCACTTATCTAAAAGCGCGCGGGCTTAGCTCAGATAAAGTCATGCTGACTTACGGCGTCTCAGGCGATAAAGCGCAGAATAAACTCGCGCTGACCCAGTTCAATAAATTATTAAAGCAGCACGGCAGTGTCACGGGTAAGCTGACCGATATCATGGGCAATATCTGGGCACACGGGCGTTTTAAGTTTCCTTATCTTCGTGGCACTCTGTGGGAAAAAGGCATCATGGTCGATACCTTTGAGACCGCGACCAACTGGATTAATATCGATGAGCAAATGGCACAGATGCAGGATGCGGTGAAAACTTCGCTAGCAGATGAAGGCGAAGACGTCATGGCGTTTACTCATATCTCGCACGTTTATAAACAAGGTGCCAGTCTTTATACGACTTACTTTTTTAGAGCGGCAAAAGATCATGCTGCTACCTTAAAACGCTGGCAAAAAATTAAAAAGGCGGCCAGTTTAAGTTTGGCCAATGGTACAGCGACAATATCGCATCAGCATGGTGTTGGCCGTGATCACGCGCCTTATCTCGTTGCCGAAAAAGGCGAGCTTGGTCTGCAAGTCACCAGCGATATGATCAAAAGCTTAGATCCTGAGCAGCGTATGAATCCGGGTGTGTTGCTCGAAGAGTGATTGCTTAAAAAGAGGAATGATAAGTACTATAGCGATATTTTTAAGCAGCCTCTTCTGGCGCAGCACGCAAGAAAAAATATTGCTGTCGCACACCGTAATCATGACGCTTTTTTGTTTAAAACTGCCTATGTCATATCAATGGATAACTAAGATGAATCATCTATGAACCAAACCAAACAACGCCAGCAAGCCCTAGCACCTTTATCTCAAACGCAGCCTTGGGATATGCTCATTATTGGCGGCGGTATTACTGGTGCTGGGATTGCCCGCGAAGCAGCGCGGCGCGGCTTGGCGGTATTACTTATCGAGCAAAAAGACTTTGCTTGGGGCACGTCCAGCCGCTCTAGTAAAATGGTACATGGTGGGCTGCGCTATATTGCCTCAGGCGATTATAAAACGACTTTGCTTAGCGTGCGTGAACGTGAGCGCATGCTGAGTGAGGCTGGCGGTTTGGTCAACGAGATGCATTTCGTCATGCCGCATTATAAAGGCAAGTTCCCACCGCCATGGATATTTAATACTTTGCTTCGTGTCTACGATAGGCTCGCAGGCAAGCGCTATTTTACCTACTTTAAAAAGGACGCTTTTTTGCGTCTTAATCCTCATATCAAGCAAGATAAGTTTTTGGGGGCTAGCCAGTTTAGCGATGCGGTCACCGATGATTCGCGCTTAGTTATGCGCGTTTTAGACGAAGCAATCAATGACGGTGCGCAGGCGATTAACTATCTAAAAGCGGAGTCACTTATCACCAATGAGCAAGGCTTAGTCGTTGGTGCAACTCTTAAAGATACCGCCGAGGCGGATTCTATATCTGCTAATAAAGATCAAACCTATAAAGTTCACGCCAAAGTCGTCGTCAGTGCCACAGGTGCTTGGGCCGATACCTTACGTATGCAAGCCAGTAAGCAAACGGAGCAAACCTTTAATAAGCAGATCCGTCCCTCACGCGGCAGTCATTTGGTAGTCAGTCAAGAGCGCTTGCCTATTCATCAGGCCTATACTTTTTTACACCCTGTCGATAAAAGAGCGGTGTTCGTCTTTCCGTGGGAAAACCGCACCGTCCTTGGCACCACCGATTTGGATCATCCACCATTAGGCGATGAAGAGGTCGGTATTACTAGCGAAGAGGTCGATTACCTACTAGCGGCGACCAATGCGCTGTTTGATGATGCCGATCTCAATCGAGAGGATGTCATCAGCACGTGGGCGGGCGTGCGTCCACTGATTTCAGAAGGTGGCGACGGTAAGCGCGTCAGTCCGAGCAAAGAAAAGCGCGATCATAGCGTGTGGTTGGATAATAACCTAGTGACCGTCAGCGGTGGTAAGCTCACGACCTTTCGCCTCATTGCGCTTGATGTCCTTAAAAAGTGTCAAGAAGTGCTCGCCCTTGATGAGTCAGTTGTTCAAAACAACAACCTAGACAGCGACCAAGTCTTTAGCAATCAAATCCCAACCAACCCTAAATTCGCCACTTTACCAAAATCTCTACAACAGCGCTTACAAGGGTTTTACGGTCTACAACTTGATAGGTTGCTTGAACTTGCCCATGAAGACGATCTGGCTTATGTCACCGACAGCAATACCATTTGGGCGGAGATTCGTTTTGCTGCACGCTATGAGCAAGTCATTCATTTGGATGACCTACTACTGCGTCGTACGCGCTTAGGGTTGATACTGCCGCATGGTGCGATGACGCCATTAATCAGTGCCAGACTGAAGCAAATTTGTCAGCAAGAGCTTGGCTGGGATGAGCAAAAGTGGCAGCAAGAAGTCGCTCGCTATCAAGACTTATGGCAGCATTATTATCATCTGCCTGCAGCTTAATATTTTTTATCACCACATAGTTAAGGACGACTATGACCACCCTTGATGACCCTATTTATTTCTTAGCCATTGATAATGGTACCCAAAGCGTCAGAGCGCTTATCTTTGATCAATTTGGCACTGAGATTGCTAAAGCGCGCGTGCCTATCGAGCCGTATTTCTCCGAGCAGCCCAATTATGCCGAGCAGCACGCCGACTACTATTGGCAAAAGCTGTCTGAGGCCTGCCAGCAACTCTGGCAAAGCTGCGATATTAAACCTGAGCAAATCGCCGGCGTCAGTCTCGCCACTCAGCGTTATACGATGATTTGTTTGGATAAAGACAAACAGCCGCTTCGCCCCGCTATCGTCTGGATGGATTTGCGCCGCGCTGAAACTCATGACATTGGTTTTTTAAACCCGCTGACCAAAATCATCGGTATGGGCGAGCTGGTGCAAGAAGCGCAGCAAAAAGCGCGCTGTAATTGGCTCGCGCAAAACGAGCCTGAAATCTGGAAAAAGACTGCGCACTATGTCAATCTCTCTGCCTACCTGACTTATCAGCTCACAGGAGAGCTTGCCGATTCGACAGGGCACTCGGTTGGCTACTTGCCTTATGACTTCAAAGCGCAAGCATGGCTAAAACCTAAAGATTTAAAGTGGCGCTTATTCAGCTGTCGACCAGAGCAAATGCCCAAAATTATTCCGCCGGGGCGAAAGCTCGGTCAAATTAGCGCGGCAGCAGCCAAAGCTACGGGTATCTTAAAAGGCACACCGATGATTGCCGCCGCCAGTGACAAAGCTTGCGAAGCCCTAGGCGCAGCGGGACTTGCCGCCGACACCGCGTGTCTTAGCTTTGGCACTACCGCCACTATCAATACCATCTCCCCCGATTACGTCGAAATCCTCAAACACATGCCCGCCTACACCGCCGCCGCCCCGCACTACTACAACCACGAGTACATGATTTATCGCGGCTTTTGGATGGTCAGCTGGTTTAAAGAACAATTCGCCCACTACGAGCAACAACTCGCCAAAACCCAAGGTATCGACACCGAAAAACTCCTCGATGCCGCCGTCAAAGACATTCCAGCCGGCTGTATGGGACTCATCATGCAGCCGTATTGGTCACCCGGTGTCCGTCATCCGGGGCTTGAAGGCAAAGGCGCACTTATCGGTTTTGGTGATGTGCATACACGCGCGCATATTTATCGCGCCATCTTAGAAGGGCTGGCTTACGAGCTTAAACTTGGCTTTGATACCATCGAAAAACGTACCGGCAAACCCATCAAACACCTGCGCGTCTCAGGCGGCGGCTCCCAAAGTGACGCCGCCATGCAGCTCACCGCCGACATCTTTGCCATGCCCGCCTACCGCCCGCACACTTTTGAAGCTACTGGCCTCGGCGCTGCCATCAACTGCGCGGTGGGTCTCGGCGTCTATCCTGACCACGCCGCAGCCAGCAAAGCTATGACCCATTTAGGCGACGAATTCTTACCTATTGAAGCCAACGTGCAACTCTACAAGCGTCTGTATAACGAAGTCTATCTGAAGATGTACGAGCGCCTAAAACCCTTATATCAAAGCATTCAAGACATCACAGGATACCCCGCCAAGTAGTCTGCGCGAGTTTAAATTGTTGGCGTATTAGGAGTGGTCAAAAGGTGGGATGATTTTGGTTGGTATGTTGTGGGAGCTAATCGCGCCTTTTGCTTGTATCTGTACCCCTAAGCGTGGCGGGCACTAATGGCTGATGGCATTCCTGTATTCTCGACACTACCCTCAGCCAAGTGCCCGCAACTCGCTTAGTCGCACAGGATACCGCGTCAGTCACGGCTAAAACGCGCCTCAAGGCGACTATTGATAGTTAATTTAAAGTAGTATTAAGGCAAATAGGTTTAGGTTGTAGATTGGATCACAGTTCCATTCAAAAAAAATGGACTAAGCAATAACTTAGTCCATCTCTAAAATCAAATCTAGAAAAATCTTATGCAGCTTTCAATCGGCTGTAACGATAAGGCGCATAAATTCTTTTAAACTGCTCAAACGATTCAGGATGTAATTCAACGAAATCATTAATATCTAATTTGCCAATTGCACTATACTCAGGATAAGTAAGCAAGTCATCATTAGTAACAAACTTATCACCATTCTGACGAGTCTTGACGCAGCTTAGGTTTCGATTTATTGCATCTTTCTTAAAATAAGGTATCAAAACGTGACGTATAAAATACTTATGATCATATATTACAGTAGTAGATAAAATTTTATCAGGTATCAATATAACATGCTGCTCTTCTCTAGAGCTAGAGTTCACAACATGAGGTAAATCAAAGTAATCTGCTTGCCACTGCTTTGTTAATGGGCAAAAATACCTCAGTTTCTTCTGTGTTGATTTCATAGGAACCGAATGTTTCCGACATTGTGCTTGAGTAAACTCAATAAAACCTAGCTTGCCTACGCTTAAAACAATATCAGAAGCCCTGTCTTTTCCAATACCCTCACATACTACAGCACACTCTTCTAAACTTTTCACATTATTAGAGGTTATAGCCTTGGAGTCGAACATTATATCTACTAAGTGAGTGGACAAGACCTCACCAGCTCCACTCCCACTAATTTTACCTTTAGCATAACCAATCCCTGTTCCTTTAGTCTCTGAAAAGTGAGGGCAAAGATCATGAGCTTTTACTCTTTGGTTATTACTTACAAGCTGTAATAGATCATGCATAAAAATTTTTAAGGTTTTATTTATACTTGATACATAATTACTATCCTTAATCCGAGATAAATAGTAAGGATCTATAAACAGCTTAGTATCCTCATATAAATCTAAATCAAAGAACTCAAACCCATTTTCAGGCGCTTTTAACCCGAAATACTCACTAAATAGCTTACTTTTATTTTGCATAAAATTTACTCCTATGCAGTTGTGTCGAGCACATTGTTGACACAGACATACAAATGCTAATCATTGCTTTATCGAAACATTTGTACTAAGATAAGCGTATCTCTCCCCCGAGATAATACACTGCTCTTTTAGTTTACTCGACATATACTAGTCTGTGTATTAAGCGACTTTGCTGACGCGAAGTCGCTAATTCTTATAACTCTTCTAGCCAATCTGAATCTTCCAGTTCGCCCTTTACCTCTTTTATGCTGTAAACACCCTTCTTGTTAGGATGTGAATATATTAGACCTTTAGATGACATACGATAGAGCTTTGCATTCAATTTTTGACGTTCAAGAATTTCTTTACTATCCCTGTAAGCGCCAATAATAATTTTATCAATGCTTGCGACACCACCAAGCTTTTCTATAATTCTCATTATAAAAAATTCATGGCGATCCGATTCGGAAATATTAAGTTCTTTTATGACTTCTTCAGGAAGACCTATGAGATCTTCTGGAGTAATGTATATTGAATTTGAGACAGAGTTGCTCTCACAGTTTTCTTCAATAAACTTTAATAGATTAGAGAATTCTTGGGATCGAGACTGATAGGCTCGTGCTCTAACCTCATCACCTTGTGAATCAAAATGAGAAGATCGTGAGTCCTGATAGTCAGCCTGAGATTTGACAAAGTTTATAGCGTCATGTATAGTATTCATCACTGCTCCGCAGTAAAACAAAAAGGTGGTATGAACTTGTTCATTTAAATATCCTCCAAGTGACTCTAAAGCCCATGTACACTTCTCCCCTGATAAGTTGGAGTGTGCATGGGCTTTTTCTATTGTTACAATGTAATATTTTTTACTTCGATTGTCAAGTACTTTTTTATAGTAAGACACCATCCTATTAGAAAACTGAGCGAATTCAGTTGATGAGTAAAAGAGCAAAAATTAGAAAATACAGAAGTTTCAAATAGAATATATAAAATATCTTTCATAATCAGTTGTTTACATAGAAACAATCAGTATTAGAATATAAATAATTAGATGGGCTAAATAACTTCATAAACTTAAAGCTATTCTAAACCGTCGACAAATTTAACTGTAGATAGATAAAGGCACTAAATATTAGTTAATCCTACTTTTGCGCTGTTGCTGATGTAAGCCCAAGTTTTATACAGAAAGTATTGAGATCAAACCCTACCTTTGAAAGCCGCATAAACCCGACTTAACCCCTCACGCAGTAGCGCCTCAGGACACGCCACATTAATACGCATTTTCAGATGTCCCTCATTACCGTATTTGATACCCGCGTTTAGCTCAACTTTAGCGTCGCGCAGTTTGTCATAAAGCGCCTGATTATCCTCACCGTACGCCGAGCAATCAAGCCAAATCAAATACGACGCCTCAGGGCGCATCACCTTGATATCCGGCAGATGCCCTGCTAAAAAATCTATCGTGATCTCAATATTTTTTTCAATATAAGCCAGCACCTGCTCTAGCCACTCTCCGCCCTCTTCATAAGCACTTTGCATCACCGTATAAGCAAATAAATTCAGCTCGTATTCATCATTTAAATTCTGCTGCTGACTGATTTTTTTCAGTAACGCTTCATCTTTAGCAAAGATCATCGAGCCTTTGATACCCGCTACATTAAAGGTTTTAGTCATGGAGGTTAAGCTGACCACTTTATGCGCGTATCCTTCGGCTTCTGCTAGCTTTAACAAAGGCGTAAACGTATAACCACTTAAGGTTAAATCTTGATGAATTTCATCACTGACAATCGCTACATTGTGCTTTTTACATAGCGTAAGCAGCGCTTTAAGCTCCTCTCTCGTCCACACCCGCCCGCCCGGATTGTGCGGATTACAGAGTAGATAAAGCTTGACGTCATGCTCAATTATCTTAGCTTCGATATCGTCCAAATCCAGTTGATATTTACCGTCAATTTCCTTTAATGCCGACATCACTAGCGTGCGATTATTTTGCTTCACCTTAGTCATAAATGGGGTATAAATGGGATCATTGACCAGTACCGCATCGCCTACTTCGGTAAAGATGTGCATCATCAGCGCGAGGCTTGGCACGACACCCGGCGAGAACAAGATGTTTTCTTTATCTAGCTGTAAATTATAACGACTGCCATGCCAGTTAATAATCGCATCAAACAAGGTCGCAGTGGGTTTGGTATAGCCCAATATGCCATGCTGTGCGACTTGCTCAACCGCGTTTAAGATTGGCGCGGCAGCCTTAAAATCCATATCCGCGACCCATAGCGGAATCGTGTCATCAAAGTAATGCCATTTGACCGATCCCGTATCTCGTCTGTCGATTATTTCATCAAAGTTGTATAGCACTGACATTTTCCTAAAAGATAGTGGTCACTTATTATAAGTCTAGATAATAGCGTTGTCTTTACTGTTTAAATGATTAGGGCCTATCTTCAATCTGGACGAAAGCGCCTAAATGAGCTAAAAATGAGGACACGCCTTAGAAATCTAAGCTTTACTCAACCGTCATTATCTATCCATCGGCTTAAACGACCTTTGGAGGAATAATACTAACAATAGTTGAATTGCCCTTCACCATTAGTGCTACATTTAAACTGCGAACTCTGAATGGTTTTCAGTTGTTTACGTCAGAGTACGTTGATAGTGCGAGCGTTAAAATATACATCAACTCTAGCAAAACCAAACCAATTAGCCTTTTGGGCTTTTAAAAAGGATTTATCAATGAAAATGGACTTTTCACTACATTCAGCACTCAAAATGAGCGTGCTTACTCTCGCCGTTGCCGCGACCTCTGCATGTACAGCTATGACCACAGGCGCTGAGGCTCAACCTGTTACTGCAAACGCTCAAATGATGGCAAACGCTAACTCTACTGCCATTACTTTAGGCAATAGTGCTATGTCTAGCGGCACTAACGACACGGTTGCTATCGGTAATATGGCCAATGCAGGTCTGAACTCAGCAACCGCTGTCGGTGGTCAAGCCAATGCCGCAGGCCTAGGCTCAACCTCTATCGGTTGGCAGTCAAAAGCCACTGCCGAACGCGCGCAAGCCTTTGGTCACTTAGCCAATGCTAGCGGTGTTCGCTCTACCGCAGTCGGTGAAGCCGCCATGGCTGGTGGCACTAACGACACCGTCGCCGTCGGTAACAAAGCCAATGCAGGTCTAAACTCCGCAACCGCCGTTGGTGGTGAAGCCAACGCCGCAGGTCTTGGCTCAACCTCTATCGGTTGGCAATCCAAAGCCACCGCCGAACGCGCACAAGCCTTTGGTCATTTAGCCAATGCCAGTGGTATGCGTGCAACCGCCGTCGGTGAGGCGGCCATGGCACAAGGCGAATCTTCTATTGCGATTGGTAATATCTCGATGGCGGGCGGTTTAAACAGCATCGCTATCGGTAATGGGGTAAAAGCTGCCAATGCCAATCAGATCGTCTTGGGCAACGCAGGTCAAGTCAGCTCTAGTACAGCTTCACAGACAGGTACGGTCAGGATAGTGACGATTGATGAAAACGGCACGTTGGGTACGATGATGGTTGACTACTACAAGCCCGCTCAGTAAGCCGATTGTAGAAGTAGAGACTATTATTTACTTTAATCAAAGCCAATAAAAACCCCGCCATCGCGGGGTTTTTGCTATTTACACTTATCTAATTTAAATCAATCTTATCCATGCTTGCTGTCTTTACCCAAAGCGGTATAAATACGATTTAATCCTTCTGTCAGCAGCTCTTTAGGACACGCCACATTCAGACGCATTTTCAGGTGTCCTTCATTACCATATTTAATGCCCGCATTGAGCTCAACTTTAGCAGCTCGCAAGGTGTCATAAAGCATTTGATCCTCTTGCCCATACGCTGAACAATCCAGCCAAATCAAATACGATGCTTCTGGGCGCATGATCTTGATCTCAGGCAAGTGCTCTGCTAAAAAGCGCACTGTGAAATCAATATTGGCCTCTATATATTCAAGTGCTTGCGTGAGCCATGCGCCACCTTGCTCGTACGCATGACGCATGGCCGTATAAGCAAATAAATTGAGCTCGTACTCATCATTTAACTGCTGCTGCTGGCTGATTTTTTGGATTAATCCTTTATCTTTAGCAAAGATCATCGAGCCTTTGATACCAGCGATATTAAAGGTCTTGGTCATGGAGGTTAGGCTGACTACCTTATGCTCATAACCTGTTGCCAGCGTCAAAAACGGCGTGAATGTATGACCGCTCAAGGTCAAGTCTTGATGAATCTCATCACTGACAATCGCCACATCGTGCTTTTTGCAAAGCGTAAGAAACGCTTCAAGCTCATCAGCTGTCCACACTCGCCCGCCCGGATTGTGCGGATTGCACAATAAATAAAGCTTAACCTTATGCTCAATGATCTTGGCTTCGATATCAGCCAAATCCAAATGATATTTTCCGTCCACTTCTTTGAGCGCTGAGGTCACAAGCGTGCGACCATTTTGCTCAACCTTACTCATAAATGGCGCATAAATAGGATCATTGACCAGTACTGCCTCCCCTACTTCGGTAAATACATGCATCATTAGCGCCAAACTTGGCACCACACCGGGAGAGAATAGGATATTTTCGTGATCCAATCGCAAGTCATAGCGACTGCTATGCCACTCAATAATAGCGTCATACAATGCTGCTGTGGGTTTGGTATAGCCCAATATGCCATGCTGCGTGACTTGCTCAATCGCGTTTAAGATAGGCGGTGCGGCCTTAAAATCCATATCCGCCACCCATAGCGCAATCGTGTCATCGCTATAGTGCCATTTGGATGATCCCGTGCCCCGTCTGTCGATGACCTCATCAAAGTTGTATTGCATCCACCCTCTCCTTAATCAAAAAATAATGACTTAGGGTACAACATCAATGGGCTTGCACCAATCGCTTTATGAGGAATAATGAAAGTCGCTATATGTTTAAATCGCGCCTCCTTTGTGCGGTTTAACCCCTAGCACTAGTGGCAAATAGTGAGGTACACTCAAAATATCAATCACGGAGAGAGATGATGACCACACCAGAGCAAAAGCCGCCTACGGATACGCGCGCTTACGTCCTAACAAAATCCGATATCGTCAATACACCTGAGACCAAACACGTCCATCAGTTCAATGAACACGCCATTCGCCATACGGTGTCGCTCAGTGACATCGTCGGTCTGACCAAATTTGGCTTGCATCTGGTGCGGGTAGAGGCAGGCGATGAGACGACGACACATCACTATCATGAGGAGTCCGATGAGTTCATTTATGTGCTGTCAGGTGAGTTGTCGCTGCGCTTCGGCGATGAGCAATATCAACTAAGTGCTGGAGATTTTGTGGGCTTCCCTGCCCATGGCGCGGCGCATTCGATGCGTAATGATAGCGATGCCGATGCCACTTATCTAATGGGCGGCAGCCGACCTGATATCGATATTACCCTGTATCCAGAGATCAAGCGTAAGATGTATAAGATTCATGGTAAAAAAGAGTATGTGGATTTGGAGAATTTGGGTGAGGTTTGAGGTGTGTAATGGTGAAAAGTAGCCAATCCTGCCATCCGCTATTATCTGCTTATCTAGGCGTGGCTCATCTATTGTAAGAACAAGAAATTGTATTTCTAGCTCAATTCATATCAGCTATTTAGTTTAACATTTGTCTAATTGGATAATGTACTATAGGTCAATAAGCAATCAATATCACATATATTAATTGAAAGGAAAAGATATGGATGTCGTAGGTGCCCGTTGGTGGAAATTTGATATTCATACTCATACTCCTGCTTCCTTCGATTATGGAGGAGGCGATAAAAATTTAAAAAACATCACACCTAAAGACTGGTTAATAGGTTTCATAGAACACGGAATAGAATGTGTGGCCGTAACTGACCATAATAGTGGTAGTTGGATAGATTTGTTAAAACAAGCTGCTAGTGAACTGAGAGATGAAGGTAAGATAATACATGTATTTCCGGGTGTAGAAATTACTGCGAATTCAAATATTCATGTACTTGGAATATTTGATCCATCCTTTACATCATCAGATATAGAAGCAGTTATTACTCATTCAAGGTTCAGAGGTACACGAGGTAATAGTGATGCTGTTGCTGAACTCAGTGCTGAACTTATTATAAAAGAAATAAAGAAAGCAGGGGGCTTGGCTATTCCTGCTCATATCGATTTATATTCTGGTATTTGCACTCAAAGCTCTTCTCATACAATAAAGCAGGTATGTGAAATAGCTGATGCAGTTGAAATTATTTTTCCTGATCAAGAGCGAGAAGAAGCTCCTTTATCTAGATATATAAATACAAACATCGTTCTACCGTCTGTTATAGGTTCAGATGCTCATCATCCTGACCGTATAAACAAAGGTTTTACTTGGTTCAAAATGTCAACTCCCTCTATAGAAGGTTTGAGACTTGCTTTAATAGATGATAAATCATCAATTATACGTTCAGACTCTGAAAACCAAAACCCTAATCAAACTTCAAACAATAGGCTCCAATCAATCACTATACGTAATACAAAGTATGCTGGTCGTTCTACTCCTTTAACAATATCTTTTAGCCCATGGCTGAATACATTGATCGGTGGTAGAGGAAGTGGCAAATCTTCAGTATTAGAGTTTATAAGATTAGGTATGGATAGAGCTCGTGATATTCAAAACTTAAATCCTAACAATGAAGTTCGCAGAACTTTTGAAAACTTTATAAAGATTTGCAATACAAAAGGTTCAGAAGGTGTGTTATTAGAAGACACTCATATTGTATGCTTATATCATAAAGATTCAGCACTTTATTCACTTGAGTGGAGTCAGATTAATCCCAAAGTAGAAATTAAAAAGAAGGTAGAGGATGACTGGATTGTAGAAGATGGAGATGCTTACTCTCGTTTTCCAATAAAAATATTTAGTCAAAAGCAGGTCTATGATTTTGCAAAAAACCCTAATGCGCTTCTCAACTTAATAGATCAGTCTTCGAGTGTACAATATAAAGAATGGAACATGCGATGGGGAGATGAAATCAGTCGTTATTACTCATTATGCGCACAAAAGAGAGAACTAGAACTTCAAATATCTCATAAGCCAACTCTAGTAGGTCAGTTGGCAGATATCGAGCAAAAAATATCTGTTCTAGAAAACTCTTCACATCAAGAAGTATTAACCAAATATCAGAACTATGCAAACAAAAGTAGGATTATTTCAGAATATCAAAGTAGTATCGTAAATTTTTCTAATCTATTTACTAATTTAATCGATGAGCAATCGCCTAAATTGAACCTGAATGAGTTTAAACCTATATTAGAAAGTGAAGTTGAAATAGCTAATCACTTGGAACTTCTTTCAGAACAGTTAGAAACTTTCAAACAAGATATACTAAATAAAATTTACACCTTAGAAAGTCAGCTAGACGCTTTCGACAAAAGCTATAGTCAAAGTAACTTCATATCTGAAAAATCGGCAGCTGTAGCTGCTCAGACAAACCTTAGTCAAACCTTTATAAGTCAAGGTATAGAAAATTCTAATCAATATGAAAGTTTAATAGATACCAAGTTGTCTTTAGAGAAAAGTATCGACTCATTGAATCAAGTTGAAAAAAGAATTCAGGAAGTAAACGGTCAGATTCAAAATTCGTACCAATCAATCATCGATATAAGAATTGAACTGACAGAAAACAGAATAGAATTTCTAAATAGATATATAAATGGTAACGATGCAATCCAAATTCAGATACTCCCGCTTTGTGATAGGTATCATTTAGATAGTACATTTAGAGATATAATCGGTAAAACTGATAATACTTTTGTTTCAGACATATATGACTTTGATAAAAAATCAGGAATGCTTTATGAATTGAATGAAGAGTTAGAAGCTATAGGTAAAATGAACACCTCTAGTATTGAAGATATATTTGCAATTTTGGATGCACTCAAAAAGTCTCTTACAACAGACTCTTTAGATGAAGCATCTGACTTAAGGTTAAGTAAGCGTTTTAAAGATTTATTGAATAATCTAAATCCGTCTACTAAAGACTCAATTCAAACTTGGTTTCCAGAAGATAATCTTACAATAAAGTTCCATGATGGAAGAAGGTTTAAAGATGTAGCTCATGGGTCTGCTGGTCAGAAAGCTTCTGCTATACTTTCATTTCTTTTATCATATGGATCAGAGCCTCTGATTCTAGATCAACCTGAGGATGACCTTGATAATGGTTTGATCTCAAGCTTGCTTGTTTCGAAACTTCATGAATCGAAGAAAGAAAGGCAGATAATCATTGTAACGCACAATCCTAATATAGTAGTTAATGGAGACTCTGAATACGTTGTTGCACTTGAGGAGAAAGGACAGATCAATATAAATGCATCTGGAGCTCTACAAGAAGTAAATGTTAGAGAAAATGTTTGCGAAATAATGGAGGGTGGTAAGATAGCATTACAAAAACGGTATAACCGTATGTTCAGCATTTGATTATTTTATTAGATAACTACTCAACAAGCTTAAACAAATTAAATAGTCATCTAAATGATGTAAAAAAACTATCAATTACTAAAGTACAACCTCATATTTAACATCCCTTAAACTCAGCCTCACGTCTCTCAACCATCGCCATCATGCCCTCTTTGGCATCTTCTGAATTGAAGAGCGGCGGCAAATAGGTATGGATATTAGCAAGTGCACTAGCAGCACCATTGCGGCTCGCATCTTGGGCTGATGAGATTGCCCCTTTTACACCAAGCGGTGCGGCCTGACAGATTTCTTTTGCTAATGTCAACGCACGCTCATACTCACTACCATTGGGAACCACTTCACTGACCAAGTTCAGTCGATCAGCCGTTTGCGCATCGAATGCTTTTCCTGTGAGTAGATATGGCATGGCTTTTTGCCAGCCTGCCGCCGCGACAAACCGTACCGTTGCACCGCCAAATGGCATGATGCCGCGCTGGACTTCCATTTGGGCAAAGTTACAGTTATCACTGGCGATCACCACATCACAATTGAGCATCAGCTCGATAGCCACCGTAAAGCAAGTGCCTTTTACCGCCACCACCACAGGTTTGGTACGCAAGCGTCCACCAATGCCCCATGGATCAATTTGGTTGTCAGTAAACTCAAAGACACCCTCGTCTAGCTTGTCTTGTAGCTCGACCAAATCGAGCCCCGCGGTAAAATGATCACCATGAGCAAATATCAAAGCGCAGCGTAGCTGGTCGTCATCTTCGTAGCGAGTCAACGCTTGAGACAACTGTCTGATCGTATGACTGTCAAAGGCGTTGCGCTTTTTTTCTCGATTGATCCCAATCAGACAAATATGGTCTTGGATCTCATAAGTGATTCGATTGTCTGGATGATTACTGTCCGTCGTCATGATTTCGTCCTTGTTAAATGAGGATTATTGGCTCAAGTATGGTCATTAGTGCACTTTTAATATAGACATCCCTACGCTATAAAACAAGCAAGAGAACTGCTGCGAATACAGTACGCATCAATAAACATTGACCTGATTTATGATAAGTGCAACTATTATTTAACTTCTGACTTTCCCCCTATGGCAGGATAGTTGTCACCCCTAAATATTAATCCAAATGGGGGGCACAAGGACCAATCATGCCAAGATATAGTAATGAACGTAAACAAGCCATACTCAGCAAACTGCAACCCCCATTAAACCTAAGCGTGGCTCAAGTATCAAGAGAGGAAGGCATCGGTCTTCAGACCCTGTATAATTGGCGCAATCACGCCAGAGAACAAGGTCAGCCCATGCCGACAAATAAACGTACTCCTGATAACTGGTCAAGCGAGACCAAACTTGCCACCGTCATCGAAACAGGCGGCTTATCCGAGACCGAGCTTAGCGAATACTGCCGTAGTAAAGGTCTCTATGTTGAGCAAATAAAAGCGTGGCGCACTGACGCTCTTAAGGGCTTTAGCAGCAGCAAACAACAGAGCCTTAAAGACAAGCGTCAACAGCAGACAGACCGCAAGCAGATTAAGCAACTCACCCGAGAGCTTGCTCGAAAAGAAAAAGCCTTGGCTGAGACCGCCGCCTTACTGGTGCTCAGAAAAAAGCTGGATGCGTTTTGGGAGACCGAACCCGAGGACGACTAACCTCACTCCCAGAGCGCATCCAATATATAGAATGGATACAAGACGCCACCCAAGCAGGCGCTAGGCTCAACCCTGCCTGTTGTGAGGTTGGCATCAGCGTGCGTACCTATCGGCGCTGGTATAAAGATTCTCAAGTGCAGCAAGATAAGCGTGCTGAAGCTATCCGCCCTGTACCGGCTAACAAGATGAGCGTAGCGGAACAAGCCGCCATTATAGCCGTCTGCAATCAGCCCCGCTTTGCCAGTCTACCGCCCACCCAAATCGTACCCACCTTACTTGATGAAGGCATATATCATGGCTCAGAGTCTACCTTTTACCGACTACTTAAGCAGCATAATCAGCTCAACCATCGAGGTCGTCGCTTAGCCCCTAGCGCATCAAAGGCACCACAAACCTTTACTGCGACCGCTCCAGGTCAGGTGCTGTGCTGGGACATCACTTATTTGCCAAGTCCCGTACGGGGGCAGTTCTATTACCTGTACATGATAGAGGATGTCTATAGCCGTAAGATTGTCGGTCAGGAGGTGTATGATTGTGAGTCAGGAGTATTAGCAGCTCAGCTGCTTGAGCGTACCCTCATCCGTGAAAAGGCGCTACATAGCGGTGTGGTATTACACTCAGACAATGGGGCACCGATGAAGGCGCAAACTATGAGGATGAAGGCCTATGAATTAGGCGTTGTGACGTCATATAGCAGACCGCGTGTGAGTAATGACAACCCCTTTGCAGAGTCTTTGTTTAAGACGTGCAAGTATCGTCCTAGTTGGCCCACCCAAGGCTTTAAAAGCTTAGAGGCGGCTCGTGACTGGGTGCTGAGCTTCACGCGCTGGTACAATAATGAGCACAAACACAGTCAGCTGAACTTTGTGACGCCGAGTCAGCGCCATACGGGTGAGGATAAGGAAATACTGGCAAAACGTAAGCTGACGATGCAGCAAGCTAAAGCTCAAAATCCAATACGTTGGGGCAGTCAAGAGGTGAGAGATTGCGAGCCTGTGGGTCCGACGACATTGAATCCTGCAAAAGAGCCAGAAAAGATGAGATTACAAGCTGCTTAATTGGGCTTGATGGTGACAACTAGCTTGAAAAACTCCGCTTTTTTAGAGAGTGTTATGGAATTTTGGCATGGGTTTTTGCTGATTACAGGCGTTCACTTATTGGCAGCCGCCTCGCCCGGCCCTGACTTCGTTTTGGTCTCGCAGCAAACCTTGTCAAAGGGTCGGCGTACGGGTCTGATTTGTAGTCTTGGCATCACGCTTGGCCTAGGCATACACGTTGTCTATTCTGTACTGGGCTTGGCAACGGTCATCGCCCATTCGCAGCCGTTACTGACAGCGATTAAATGGCTGGGTGGTGGTTATCTGATTTATCTAGGGTGGCAAGGCATTCAGGCCAAACCGAAAAAACCATTAGATTTAGCAGCTTCAGAAAATGTAGGCATTGATACTTCAAACACTAAGTCTACCGAGCAAACACCGCTGCCTTCTACCAAAAAACCTTCTATTAATAGCGACTCAACTTTCGCCATTCTACGTCGCGGCTTTTTTTGTAATGTATTTAACCCAAAAGCGCCCGTCTATTTTGTCGCTATATTTACCTTGGTATTGTCACCTAATATACCACTTTGGCAGCTTTCCATTTATGGCGTATGGATGATGGTCTTACAGATGGCATGGTTTAGCACCGTAGTGATGTTACTCTCCATTCCTGCGATACATCGTCGCTTTCAACGCTTTGAGCATTGGATTGACCGCGTCTTAGGTACCGCGATGATCGTATTGGGATTAAACCTGATTTTACGTAGCCGATAAGACATTCGTTAGCCGCGAAATCTGCTAAAATGGTTGATTATATTCAAACATCAAAGCCCGATACTATGACCAGTAAGCCTATGAACCGTCGCCCGACCGCTAACAATCACAGAAACAGATCACCTGAGACTGCCAAAAAATTAGGCCAGCTGCATCCACGCAATCCGCACCAAGGCCGCTATGACTTTGCGGTATTGACCCGCGCTTTGCCTGAGCTTGCCAAGCATACGATTACCAATCCTAATGGCGAGCCAACGATTAACTTCTCTGATCATCAAGCGGTAAGAGTGCTTAATCAGGCGCTATTGGCCCATTATTATGGCGTTAAATTTTGGGACATTCCTGAAGGTTATTTGTGTCCACCGATTCCGGGGCGTGCCGATTATATTCATTACATCGCTGACTTATTGGCGCAAACCACGCACATGAATGACGATAATACACCGCCGATGGGTAAAGAAATCCATGCCTTAGATATTGGTACTGGTGCCAGTGCTATTTACCCTATTATCGGCAGCCAAAGCTACGGTTGGCGCTTTACCGCGAGCGATATCGACCCTATTTCGGTCAATACCGCGGCATTGATTTGTGAAGCCAATCCAAAGCTAAAAGGCGCAGTGAAAGTAAAACTACAACCCAATCCGAAGAAGTTTTTTGCAGGTATCATCGGTCGTCAAGATTACTTCGATGTGGTCGTGTGCAACCCGCCATTCCATGCGTCACTAGAAGAAGCGATGGAATCCAATACCCGCAAGCAGCATAATTTGCAACGCCATCGTGGCAAGAATGAAAACGAGCAAGTAAGCCGACATTCAACGAAATCTGGCAATGCGGCACAAAACCTAAACTTCGGCGGTCAGCATAAAGAGCTATGGAGTGAAGGTGGCGAGATTACCTTTTTGACTAAGATGATAAAAGAGAGCCAAGATTTCGCTGAGCATGTTGGCTGGTTTACTAGCTTAGTCTCGAAGTCTGAAAACGTAAAACCTTTACAGCTATTGCTAAAGCAGCTTGATGTCACACAGATGCGCATTATTGAGATGAGCCAAGGACAGAAAAACACCCGTATATTGGCATGGCGTTTTAACACTGATGAAGAATAGTAGTTGCTGTTTTTAATTCTTAAAGTTTCACGTGAAACAAAAAAGCACCGCTCTGGAACCCAGAGCGGTGCTTTTTATTGAGAAAATAGGTGTAATGGACATTATTCATGCTGGCGTAGGGTCTAACGCTATATACTGTCTATATTTGCAAGGAATCAAAGCCAT
>NZ_JBEOOZ010000005.1:0-187118 GCF_040309625.1 Psychrobacter sp. 78a-MNA-CIBAN-0178 | reverse complement strand
CCTGAACCCGTTGTTGAGCCTGAACCCGTTGTTGAGCCTGAACCCGTTGTTGAGCCTGAACCCGTTGTTGAGCCTGAACCCGTTGTTGAGCCTGAGGCGAATGATTCTCAATTAACATCTGAATCTGATGATCCACGCACTTTACTGCGTTGCCCACCGCAAGAGTTGGTAGGTGAGTGGACACCAGAGAAGTGGGACTATTGGCTACAAACCGCTCGTGAAGCGGAGGTTTTGGCTCAAGATGAATTGGCACTTGCCCGTCAAGGTATGATGACTGGTCTATGCAATGGTAAAGCTACCTTTGTTACCAGTGTCGACAGTAAGCACTTGCAGATGACCTTTCAGCAACTGGCAGAAAAACTACAGCAGCAATTTACACAGGCAGAGATTGGCTTGCAAATCGATGGTAGCGTCATGCAAGCAGAAGACAAAACGCCTGAGCGTCGCCAACAAAAGCGTTTGATCCAAGCGAAGACGGTTGCAGAGGCAAAATTGCTAGATACACCCGTGATGAAATATCTGACCGAGCGCGGCGAAGGAAAAATGGGCAAAGTTCAGTTATATTAAAAAGTTGCAAATTTTAGTAATGGCATTGTTTACCAATTAAATAATCATTAAATGTAATGTTATGATTAAAATATCAAGGTGATGTTCGTTTATCACCTTGATATTTTTGCTTTTATTAACAGATAAATAGGATCTATTTATAAGGTAAGCTACATTTAAAAACGGTAAGATTAAATAAAATACTTTATAATGGTTAAGTTATATTAAAAACTGAAAAGTGGCTTAGGTGAGTATATGTTAGATAATTTACGCGGTATGGCCGTGTTCGCCAGTGTGGTCGGACACGGCTCTTTTAGTGGTTCAGCTCGAGAGCTTGGCATCACAACCAGTGCAGTCAGTCAACAAATTCGTTCGTTAGAAAATGAGCTTGGCGTGGTGCTATTGCATCGCTCTACTCGTAAGCTCAGCTTAACGGAAGCGGGTGAGAGCTTTTATGAAGCGGCAAAAGACGTGGTTAGCGCGGCCGAACAAGGTAGAATCAAGGTCAATCAGTTACGTGATGAGCTCGCTGGTAGCTTACGTGTGGCCACGACACCCGAGCTTGGGGTCAACCATATTTTACCGGCCTTGTCGACTTGGATGGCGGCACATGATGACCTAAGTATTACTTACTTAGCAGACAATCATTATATTGATATGATTGATGAGCGTATCGATATTGCGATTCGTATGAGTCCAACGATTAATGATTCTAATTTGAGCAGTCATCCATTGACGGATGTACGCCAAATGCTTGTCGCCTCACCACAGTATCTGCGCCAACATGTAAAATTGAAAACGCCTAAAGATTTGGCCGAGCATCAGCTGATTTGTATTGAAATCATGAAGGACGCCAATCAGGTTGATATGATTCAGACCGAAACAGGTAAAAAATCACGTATAAAAATGAATTCGCGCATTTATACCAACAATGTCTTTATGGCCACGACTTTAGCCAAAGAAGGGCACGGTTTGGTTAGAATGATGGAAATGGATATTAAAAAAGAGCTCGAAAGTGGTGAATTGGTGGAAGTCTTGACCGGTTATCAGCTGCCGAGTTTTGTGCTCTATGCCGTTACTTTGAACCGCGATCAGCAACCTGCAAAAATTACGCGTTGTTTAGAAGTATTGAAAAAATACTTTCATGCTAATTAAGTCGAGCATTTAATGATCTTTACTTGAAAGTATTTTAAAGCGTTAAAAAGCAAAAAGCCTATAGATAGCTACTATCTATAGGCTTTTTTAGTGTTAGCGTTTGATTAAATCAATAAATTAAAACAACACCTTTAATAGCTCAATCAAACGATCAGCCACTTGCGTGCTTTCATCACGGCTCATGTTAAGCGGTGGTAGTAAGCGCACCACATGACCACCAGTCACATTGATAATCAGCTTTTGTTCATCACGGGCTCGATCGACCAGCTGACTACAGTCCATGTCTTCAGGTAAGGCAATACCGATCATCATCCCAGCACCGCGACTGGTGACACCATGTTGTCCTAAGCTATTGACCAAGCATTCGCGAATG
Organism: Psychrobacter sp. 78a-MNA-CIBAN-0178; assembly: GCF_040309625.1. NCBI lineage: Bacteria > Pseudomonadati > Pseudomonadota > Gammaproteobacteria > Moraxellales > Moraxellaceae > Psychrobacter > Psychrobacter sp. 78a-MNA-CIBAN-0178. The sequence continues at coordinate 185,044 of NZ_JBEOOZ010000005.1, read as the reverse complement.
AACTGACCTTCCGTCACTGCATTATCCATAATATCGCTATTTGCCAATACCTCGTAGACGCTGTGCACCACACGACTGGCTAAGGGCGTGCCACCGTAAGTAGAGCCATGGCTACCAGCACCGAACAAACCGTTGGCGCGGCCACGTACCATACAAGCACCGACTGGAAAGCCATTGCCTAAGCCTTTCGCTGTCGTCAAAACATCAGGACGCGCGCTGCTATGCTGATACGCAAAATATTTGCCAGTGCGGCCATTGCCAGTTTGTACTTCATCTAGCATAAATAGCCAGTTATGAGCATCACACTCTGCTTGCAGCTCTTCTAGATAAGTAAAGCCATTGGGAGCAGTATTGAGACCGCCTTCGCCTTGAATAGGCTCTACAAAGATAGCGCAAATATCATCATGTTCTTGCGCGGCTTGCTTGATCGCTGCGATATTGCCAAAGGGGACACGGATAAAGTCATCGTCTAAGGTATAAAAGCCTTCGCGCGCTTTTGGATTGGCTGTTGCTGATAATGACAATAAGGTGCGACCGTGGAATGATTGCTCCATAACGATGACTTTTGGACGTTTAAACCCTTGCTGATGAGCGTATAAACGCGCCAGTTTTAACGCAGCTTCATTTGCTTCAGCACCACTATTGGCAAAAAACACGTTGTCCATCTGAGCTGCCGTACACAGTACTTCGCCAGCACGCTCTTGCCAATCGATACCGAATAAATTGCTCGTATGCACCAAGGTAGCAGCTTGTTGTTGAATGGCATCGGTGATTTGAGGGTGGCAATGCCCCAAGCCACAAACAGCAATACCCGTCAGGGCATCTAAGTAAGGCGTATTATCTTTGGTATACAGCCAGCTGCCTGAACCACGAGTAAAGCTGATCGGCTGACGATTATAAGTGGGCATCAGGTAAGTAGCTGACATACAAAATATCCTTGCGGTGATAACGTTATAAAGTGATTAGACGGATTGATTATAGCTCATCCGAAAATGGAGTCGACTCGGCCGGTAGGGTGTACTCTTCGTTGGCCCAAGCACCTAAGTCAATAAGCTTGCAGCGGTCACTACAAAAAGGCTTATATTTATTGTCTTGCCATGCGGTCTGAGTGCCGCAGCATGGACAAGGGTAAGTTTTGGGCACAGTGTTGGCAGTATCAGTCATAATAAGTGAGGTCATCCTCATAGGTAGTAGGAAAAGTATGCTCAGCGAATGGGAGTCGGTATAATAGCATGAGGCTAAAGAATGACAAAAGGCAAATAGCTTTCTATGTCAAACCAGCCTAAACAAAGCGAATAAAGAATACACCTAAAGCATATGCTGTAGTGCTTAACAGAGTTTTTATAAAATAGACATTACAACTAAATCAGTAATAGTTTAATAATCAAATTGATAGCCTACTAAAGACTATCGCTTACAGGACGAAATCCTACTATGACGCAACAAGCAACGCTTTCCCATCAGAAAAATCGTGCCTTTCAACCACACAAACTGTCAGCGCCGCGCGACTTTATTGTTCCAAAGATAATCAGCGAAAACCAAGACAACGCCCCTTTATTGTTAGAGATTGGTGCCGGGAAGGGCAAGCACGCGCTCAGTTTTGCCACACAAAATCCTGATAAGCAACTGATTGCCATTGAGCGTACCCGTAATAAGTTTGAAGCCTTTGCTAAGATTGCAACACAGCAGAATTTATCCAACTTAAACGCCATTCATGCGGATGCCATCGCCTGGATCGTACATGCCGTCGCGGCCAGTAGTATCGCCAAAATTTTTATATTATACCCTAACCCAGAGCAGCACAATCCCAACCAGCAATGGCTGAATATGCCGTTTTTTGAGTTTTTATTATCGCGACTACAAGTAGGAGGAGAGGTAGTATTAGCGACGAATATCGAAGCGTATATGGATACTGCAGAGCAACAAGCTTGCACGGTATGGTGCTTACCAAACAAGCGTTATCATGTGCCGATAGACAGCGAGCGTACCCACTTTGAGGTAAAGTACTTAGCGCGTGGAGAAACATGTTGGGAGTTGACTATGCATAAGCCAAAAGGCTATAAAACAAGGTTTGATGATTAGCAAGTTAGCGAAATGGACATTAAAAAATAGCCTAAGCGAAAAATAAACCTAATAAGGATTAGCTTCCGTATAAATAAGACAGTTGTTACATATAAAATAGCCTAAGCAAATAAAATTGCAAAACAAAAAACTGCCCCTAAAAGGCAGTTCAAAAATTACACTCATTTCATATTACAGATAAGGCTTCACAAGTTTATTAGAATCCGTATAAGCATCTAAAACCGTTAGAAGGGTATAGGCGCCGATAAACTTACGGCTAATGAACATAAATTCTTTTGGCGGCAGATTAAATTCAAAAGACTGCATAGCGCGCGTCGCAGCAGAGGAAAGGCGTGAGTGTAGTTTACTATTTGCCCAGATATAGCGATTTTGTTCATCCAAACACTCAGTAGGAATATCAGGATTGGTCGCTGGATCGCTAAAAGGCTCAGTTGCCAAGAGGAACAAAGAGGCGATATCGGAACAAACTTTTTCACTCATCGTGTCAAAAAAATCATAACCAGTCATGGCTTGCATCATTGCCTGATGGTCGTGACGGTAGCCAGCTTTTAGTAAGCCATGAGCAATTGTCAAAAGAGTATTATCAAACTGACGAATCGCCCCAAAATCCAATAATACTAACTTATCGACCTCGTGGTCATTGTCGCTGACACGAACGAGATAATTACCAAAATTTGGGTCTGTTTGCATCTCGCCCCAAACAAAAATCTCTTGCATCATGATCTCTATTGCCGACTGACCAATGGCATTGCGACGTTCGTGCGGTAAAAGCTGCAGTGCTTCCGAGACGACGCTAATGCCGGGCTCGTAAGACATACACAATAGGCGTTTGCTTGAATAAGCGCGATTAATTTTGGGCACAGCATAGCGCGGATCATCTATCAGCCGCTCATAAAAACGCTCAGTAGTTGCAGCTTCTGCCTCATAATCGACTTCATGATGAAGTAGGTCACGTATCTCTTCAAACCATGCATCGAGCGAGCGCGTTTGCGGGACAATATTACTGACTTTTAGCAAACGCTTAAACAAGGCAAGATCAGAATTGATGGCATCTGCTACCCCTGGATATTGAATTTTTAACACCACTTGCTCACCAGTGGCTAATACCGTGGCGCGATGAACTTGGGCGAGAGAAGCCGTACCGATCGGAATAGTATCGACGTCGAGCTCGCTGAGTCTATCGCCTAATAATTGACGCAAGGTCTGCTCGATGGTTGGCCATGACAGGGTAGCGGTATCATCATTGAGTGTTTGTAGTGCGCGCGTTATCTCAGGTGGCAATACATGCTCACCGTAAATAGCCAGCATCTGACCGATTTTGACCACGGAGCCTTTTAGTTTGCCCAGCTCTTCTGCGACATAATTTGCCTGCGCTTCCATAAAAGCTTGGTTACGTGCCGTGCGCGCTTCTTTATTCAAAAACATACCAGACACGCTGTTACCTGCCCAACGACGACCAATGTTTAGAGAAGTTTTGGCAATCGACATTCGACGTTCAAACCCTGAGGTTTTTAGATTGTCAATTGATTGCTTATTATTAGAAGGTTTAGACGTATCATTTGCCATAAATATAATCATTCATCCGGTTGGTATTGATGTGCGGGTTTGAAACCGACAATACAAGAGAGATGCGACGCGCAGGTACAAACGGGTACAAAATTGTATCATATAAAGGGGCAGGGGTTTATAAGCCTTAGCCGACCGCTAGCAGTTAGTTTGTAAGCTAACGTATTAATCTAAATGATGATACGCCCTAATAAGGTAGCAAAAAATACGACCTAGTATAGTACTAGGTCGAATCATAACTCACTTAGAGAACATGGCACTCAATACAATACATAACGTCAACGATGGTTTAAACGTGCCAGATAAGTGAATTATCCAATATTGCTAAATGGCTGATGATGAATTACGCCTGTTCGCGGGCAATGGCATGATGACCAATATCGCGGCGATACTGTGCCCCATCAAAACTAATCGCACCTGTCACTGCCAGTGCTGCTTGCTGAGCGTCTGCAATACTATCTGCTAACGCCGTCACACATAATACTCGCCCGCCGTTGGTGATGATTTCTGCATTAACGTTGTGCGCATTAGCATTGTTATCATCCGAAAATGCCGTGCCTGCGTGAAAGACCTTAACTGCGCTATTATTGTTAGCATCCAGCTCAGGCAAGCCAGCAATCACATCACCTTTCGAAGAAGTTTCAGGATAGCCTTTTGAGGCAACAACGATACCAAGGGCAGAGCGCGTATCCCATTGAGCATCACTTGGTAACTGGCCTGCCAGCCCTTGAGCGACCAAATCTACCATCGACGATTGCAAGCGCATCAAAATTGGCTGTGTCTCTGGATCACCGAAGCGGCAGTTGAATTCGATGACATAAGGGTCACCTGCGTCATTAATCATGAGTCCTGCATATAAAAATCCAGTATAAGGATGACCGGCCTCATTCATCGCATCGACCACTGGTTGAATAACTTGTGCCATGACCTTGTCGTGGACATCTTGGGTGACAACTGGCGCAGGAGAGTAAGCACCCATGCCGCCAGTGTTGGGACCTGTATCGCCTTCAAAAGCACGTTTATGATCTTGGCTAGTCGCCATCGGTAATATATTGTCACCATCAATCATACAGATAAAGCTGGCTTCTTCCCCTTGCAAGAACTGCTCGATCACCACACGGCTGCCTGCATCGCCAAACTTATTGTCGGCCAGCATATCATCGATTGCTTCATATGCTTGTTCGATAGTCTCCGCGACGATGACGCCTTTACCAGCAGCCAGACCATCCGCTTTAATAACAATGGGCGCGCCTTGCTCATCAATATAAGCTTTGGCAGCGTCAGTATCTGTGAACCCTTGATAAGCTGCCGTCGGAATATTGTTCTGTGCCATAAATTCTTTGGCAAAGGTTTTTGAGCCTTCTAACTGCGCACAATATGCCGTTGGGCCCCACGCCTTAATACCAGCAGCACGGCAGGCATCGATGATACCCGTCACCAATGGGGCTTCTGGTCCAACGATGACCATATCGATGGCGTTGTTTTGGCAAAACTCAATGACAGCATTGTGTTCATCAGTTCCGCTACCTGTAGACTCGAGAACAACGTTTTGGCATTTGGGTTCAAGGGCAGTACCAGCATTACCTGGGGCGACGTAGACGTGTTGGACGTTGTTATCTTTTGCACATTGCCATGCTAGTGCGTGTTCACGACCACCTGAGCCAATCACCAAAATATTCATCATACGTCTTGCCCTTAGCATTAAAGTTAATAATGAGTTAGTCATACACTCTGAGAGATAGCCGTATTCTAACAAAAAAAGTGCCTTGATTGCCATGAGTATCCACCTGCCAGCCGTTATTCATCAATAATTAAGGTGTATTGTCTCATTAGCAAAGGTTATCGGCATGTTGCTGATTCATGAAATGATGTTGTACGCTTTAGCTATGCGCCTAGGTGCGTTACACTTCAATATATTAATGGTATTAAATCTAGCCAGCCGTTTGCTCTTATAAACATTAGGCAATAAAAAACAACAGAGGATGCCAAAGAGAACGATGTGGTTTATTAGAAGCTCGTTAATGGATGTTTAGAAGCTCGTTAATGGATGTACTGCTATCTGATATTGGTGATTCATTACATTCAGACCTTGCTAATAATTAATACTGATTAATAAGTAGAAACCAACTAAGTGCTAACAAAGAAAAGCACTTGAAAAGAAAAACACTTGAAATACTAAACCTATAAAAAGGACAAAGGACATGCCAAACTCCCTAAGTATCGCAAAAGAGCGCATCAGCCAGATAAGCGATATTGCCACCAATTATGTACAAAATGACAAATCACTATTTGATCATTTTATTCATAGTTATTATCAGCCCCTGCATCAAGAGACGGCAGAGGCTATCAGCAATACTGACTTAGCAGGCATGGCGCTCCATCATTTTACGCTACTCAAGTCTTATGATGGTAAACAACCGCAACTCGCTATTTTGAACCCAAAAGCAGAAGAGCAGCATTTCCACAGCTCGCACACGGTCATACAAATAGTGGCGTACGACAGACCATTTTTAGTAGATACTATTTTGATGAGTCTTGAGGCTCAAGGTATCGACGTGCATCGCACTTATAACATTATTATCAGTGTTGAACGCGATGATGACGGCAACATTGCTCATATTGAAGGTGCTCATGAAAGCGCGACGTCGCACTTATCTATGATTCATTGTGAAATTGCCTATCAAGACAACGAAGAGTTGGCCGCATTACAGCAACTGTTGTTGGCAAAAGTGGATACGCTCGATACCGTCGTTGGTGACTGGAAACAAATGCGCGAGAAGCTAACGGACATCCAGTCGGAGCTGTCAAAAAAACCATTGCCAGAAGTATTCTATTCGCAGCAAGAGATTCAAGCGTTCTTAGATTGGATATTGGACGATCATTTTATCTTCTTAGGCTACCGTGAATATCGCTTAGAAGGCGATAGCATGATGGATGTCAACAGCGACGCTACCAATTCTAAGAACGCAGATTTGGATTTATTTGCCATTGGCAATAGCGGTCTTGGTTTGCTACGCGGTGCCGCAGAAGACACTTTGTCAGAAAGCTTTAGCCAATTGCCAAAAGTGTTAAAGCAGCTGTTGACCGAGCCGCGAGTATTGATGTTATCCAAATCGAGCCGTGTCTCACCTATACATCGTTCTGTATATATGGACTTCTTAGGTATTCATAAGTTTGATGACAATGGCAAACTGGTCGGTGAATATCGATTTATTGGTTTACTGACGTCGCAAGCCTATCAACTTACTGTCCAACAGATACCATTACTGCGTGAAAAAGCCAATAAAATCATGGCAATGGCAGACTTACCGCGTGATGGTCATGCACATCATAAGATGATGCACGTCATTAATACTTTACCGCGTGATGATTTGTTTCAAGCCAGCGTCGAAGAGCTTTATCCGATTGTCTCTGGTATCAGTCAATTACAAGACAAAAAGAGCCTGCGCTTATTCAGTCGTATCGACCATTATCAGCGTTTTGTTTCTTGCTTGGTCTATATTCCCCGCGATAAATTCAACACTGAACTGCGCATCAAAGTGCAAAATGTCTTGAAAGACGCGTATGGTGGCACCTCATCTGGCTTTACCACTGAATTTAATGAATCTGCCCACGCCCGTGTGCATGTCCACGTACGTACTGTGCCCGGTCAAGTTAATGATGTGAATACAGCCGCTTTAGAAGAAAAGCTGTCGGCACTCATGCAATCATGGGGCGACCACTATCAAAAAATGTTACTCGACAATGTCGGTGAGCAACAAGCCAATGCACTTAATCGTCGTTTCTTCAACTACATACCTGCCGCTTACCAAGAGCGCTTTGATACCCGTACGGCTGTCGAAGATGTTAAACGCTTATCAGGATTGACCGATGAGCAGCCAATGATTTGGCACCTATATCAGTCAACCGGTGACGCAAGCAATCAGCTGCATCTTAAGCTGTATGGACGTGAGCAACCCGTTATTTTGTCCAAAGTCTTGCCAATATTAGAGAACTTTGGTGTTTCAGTGATTTCTGCGCAAACCTATGAGTTTGACTTACCAGAGCAGCCTATCTGGATGCAAGAGTATGAACTGACCTTGGAGCATGTCGATACGGTTGATATGCAAGTGGTGCGTAATCAATTTGAAGACAGTCTCAAGCAGATTTGGGCGGGACGCGTTGAGAGTGATTCCTTTAACGAGCTGGTATTAATCACCAAACTAGACACTTATGATGTGGTCGTACTCCGTGCCTTGTCCCGCTATATGATGCAAGCACGCGCGCCATTCTCTAGTGCTTATATTCAGCAAACGGTGGTAAAAAACAACGACATTAGCGTGGCACTAAGCAGCTTGTTCGATGCACGTATGAATCCTAAGTATAGTGAAGAGGCGCGCACAGAAAAAACCACGAAAATTCAAGAGCAAATCACCGCCGCCTTGATAGACGTTGATAGCTTGGATGAAGATCGTATCTTGCGTTGGTATTTAGACCTAATCAATGCCATGGTGCGTACCAACTTCTATCAAACGGATAGTGAAGGCGCACGTAAAGACCGTCTGTCGTTTAAGTTCTTAGCTGCAGATATTCCAAACTTGCCAAAACCGAAGCCGATGTTTGAGATATTTGTCTATTCACCACGCGTTGAAGCCGTGCATCTACGCGGTGGTAAAGTTGCCCGTGGTGGTCTGCGCTGGTCAGATCGTATGGAAGATTTCCGTACTGAAGTACTGGGTCTGGTCAAAGCGCAAATGGTCAAAAACGCAGTTATCGTGCCGGTTGGCTCAAAAGGCGGCTTTATCGTTAAGACCAAGTCGATGGCAGATGGTCGCGAAGCGTTCCAAGCTGAAGGGATTGCTTGTTATCAGACATTCCTACGCGGTATGCTCGATATCACTGACAATATCGTTGATGGAAAAATTGTCCCGCCAGCCGATACCGTGCGTCATGACGAAGACGACCCGTATTTGGTCGTTGCCGCTGATAAAGGCACGGCAAGCTTCTCCGATATAGCCAATGCCTTAGCTGCTGAATACAACTTTTGGCTTGATGACGCCTTTGCCTCCGGTGGCTCGGTCGGTTATGACCATAAGGCCATGGGTATCACAGCCCGCGGTGGTTGGGAGTCAGTCAAACGTCACTTCCGTATGCGCGGTATGGATATTCAAAACCGTGATGACTTTACCGTGGTCGGTATCGGTGACATGAGCGGTGATGTATTTGGTAATGGCATGTTGAGATCTACCCATACCAAGCTGGTCGCGGCCTTTAACCATCTACATATCTTTATTGATCCCAATCCAGATACTGCTGCGTCTTATGCCGAGCGGGAACGCTTGTATGAAACGCCGCGCTCGACGTGGGACGATTACGAAAAGTCGCTCATTAGTCAAGGTGGTGGGGTTTTCTCACGCACGGACAAAAGCATCGCTATTAGCGCTGAGATGAAAGAGATTTTTGATATTAGCGAAGACAACTTGGCCCCTAATGAGCTTATTAGTGCACTAATGAAGTCGCCAGTGGATCTCATCTGGAACGGTGGTATCGGTACTTACGTGAAAAGCGAAAATGAAAGCCATGCTGATGTCGGTGACCGTGCCAATGATGCAGTCCGCGTCAATGGTAACGAGCTGCGTACAGCCGTCGTCGGTGAAGGGGGGAACTTGGGCTTTACCCAGCAAGGGCGTATTGAATACGCACAGACGGGCGGACGTATTTATACCGATGCCATCGATAACTCAGGCGGCGTGAACTGCTCAGATCATGAAGTCAATATCAAAATCTTACTCGGTAAAGTCGTTGAGCAAGGTGACATGACCCTGAAGCAGCGTAACGAGCTGCTAGAAAGTATGACCGATACTGTTGCAGAGCTGGTGTTGCGCCAAAACTATCTACAACCACAAGCAATTGAGCTTAGCCATATCCGCGCCGCTGCTAACCTAAGCGATCACCAGCGTTTTATCCAAATGCTAGAAAGCGAAGGTCGTCTTGATCGTGCCATTGAATACTTGCCAGCAGACGAAGAGATCGCCAAACGTCAAAAAGCGGATACCGGTCTGACCAATCCTGAACTGGCGGTGGTCATGGCCTATGGCAAAATGTGGGTTTATGACAACTTGTTGCTATCGGACTTGCCAGATGATCCATACTTTATCAATGAGCTGCGTAAGTACTTCCCAGACGAGCTGGCTACGCGTTTCTTTGATGAGATGACTGAACATCGTCTGCATCGTGAGATTATCAGTACCTATCTGACCAATAGTGTGGTCAACCGTTTGGGTATCGAGGCACTGTTCCGTCTCTATGAAGAAACCGATCAGTCTCTAGCGACTATTATTCGTGGTTATGCGATTAGCCGTGATGTCTTCAATGTGGCAAAAGCTTGGAACACGCTTGAGTCGTTAGATAATAAAGTCGATGCGACGCTGTTATTGAACCTCGAGCTGCGTCTACGTGATGCTCTCGAGCGCGGTGTGGTGTGGTTCATCAATGCCTTTGGGCAAAACTTGCAAGTGGCAGATATGATTAGCCGCTTTAGTGAAAGTGTTGAGAAACTAACCAAATCAGGCGGTTTTATTGAGCAGCAATTTTCCGAGTACTTAGAGGCAGACACCAATAGCTTGGTGGAAAAAGAGCTATCCGATACGGATGCTACCTTGTTTGCTATGCTGCCTTATCATGTTGATGCGTTAGATGCAGCGCGCCTTGCCGAGCAATATGAGCGTCCTGTCGATGAGATTGCGACCTTATACTTCGAGGCCTACCATGTCTTGCAGCTAGATTGGATGATGGATAATATCGCCAACTTACCACAGCAAGACTATTGGGATCGCCGTGCCCGTCATGCCTTAGTGAATGAGCTATCACGTAGTCTGCGTCTGTTAATGGACGCCATATTGTCCAAGCCAGATGCACAGCAGGCATTTAGCGAATGGAAAGCGCGTCATCAAGACCATCTTGAAGGGGTAACGACGGAGATGCATAAGCTCGATAGCAATGATGAAAGTGCTATTAGCTTGTCAACGCTCTCTGTCCTTATGAGTGAGCTGAGCGGCCTAGTGACTAAATGAGTGAAAGTGAGCAAGTGAGCAAGTGACTAAGTAAAGAGTCATGAAATAAATAACAAGATAAACGTCTTTTCAAAAAAACCACCGTTATGAATTAACGGTGGTTTTTTATTGCCTTATTGTCATAATTTTTATTAACTGCCTTAACTGCTGTCTTAATTTACGAGGCTTTTTCGTCGGTAACATTGGTAACTCGGCGACAGCCTTGACCGCTGATTTGGCTAAAGCCGCCAGAGAGTTTTTCGACCTTAATTTGGGTTAGGATACGATCTTTTAACGCCTGTACGTGCGAGATAATGCCAATAAGTTTACCTTCTTGCTGCAAGCTGGTTAAGGTGTCGAGCGCAATATCAAGCGACTCTTCATCAAGCGTGCCAAAACCTTCGTCCAAAAATAGCGAGTCGACGCGGATGTTGTGACTGGCCATTTGTGATAGTCCGAGCGCCAGCGCTAAGCTGATAATAAAGCCTTCACCGCCGGAGAGATTTTTGGTACTGCGAATATCGCCGCCTTGATAGTTATCGATGACATTAAGCTCAAGGGGATTGCTGTCATCATGAATGAGCAAATAACGGTCACTCATTTTTTGTAGCTGAGTATTGGCATGGCTAATCATGACCTCAAACGTTAAGCCTTGGGCAAAGGTACGATACTTCTTGCCATCAGCGGAACCAATGAGCGTATGTAGCTGTTGCCAAACTTGTAGTTTTTGTTTTTGCTCATTGATAGCAATGAGCTGTGCCGCTTGTTGGCCTTTTTGACTGTCGTTATCCTTAAGTTTTTGGTCAATCGCACCGATTTTTTGACTTAACTCATCAATATCTATTTGTATTTGATGGTGCTGGCCAGCAAGTATTTCTCGGTCTTCATCCGTCATAGGATTGGCAAGTTTTAGCTCTAATGCTTGCTGGGTGCTATCCAACTGTAATTTAGCTTGATGCAATGCATTATCAATCGCTAATTTACGTGTCTGTAGTGACTCACGCTCTTCTTTAGGCAGGCGGGCACTCACAAAAGCAGCTTCATCTACGAACTGTGATTCTGCGAGCAAGTTAGTAAATCCGCTTTGCTGCGTATTCAGTATAGACATCGCCGCCTGTAGCTCTGTGTCTAGCTGTTGTTCTCTAGCTGTTAATTGCTCTAGAGTCTGCTGTACAGTGTCTAGCTGCCTTTGTGCTACTACTTGCTTGGCTTTAGCCTCATCAACCGCACGGCGTAATTGATTTTCTTCATTGTCTGTATTTTTATCTGCAAAAATCTCTTTTCTATCTTGCTTTAATTGTTCGATAGCATTGGTTTTATGAGCAACTAAGTTCTCTAACTCTTTGAGCGCTGCTTCATCATTGCTAAGCTGTGCTTGCTTGGTTTCAATCTGCGCGGTCAAACTGCTTAAGCTATTGGTTAGCTGCTGCTGGCGGTTTTTCTGCTCATTAAATTGTCGTTTTAACTGGTTTAAAGCGCTGCGCTGTTGACGCAGTTTTTCAATATGACGGTCATAATCTGCGCTGTCTATTACCGTTTGCTCATCAAAACTATTACCCAATTGCTTAAGTGCATTAGATAAGTCTGCCGCATTGAGCGCTATAGTTGAGTTTAAGTGTTCTTTATATTTATCCGCTGGGTATTTATGCGTTAGAGATGAAACGGTGGTCATCAGGGGTGCCAACTCCGAGAAATTAGCGGCAATCTTATCTTTTATCCCATCAATCTTTTGTGAGTTAAGCTTGATGTCAGTTGTTAGATTATTAATATCGTGACTAACTGTTTGTTGCTGTTTTTCGTCGGTTTCGATGGCAGTACTGAGCTTTGCCGCACTCTCAGTTAAGTTGTCATATTCGACCACTATAATTTTAAGAGACTGTTTATGTTCAGTCAGATCATGTTTGGCGGTGTCTAATAAGGATAAGCTATGATCTATATTCGTGATGGTCGCATTAATATCATCGTTTATCTGAGTAAGAGGATTGATAATTGCTGCGATTGCTTCAGAGTAATCGTTCTTAGTCTCAAATAGTGAAGATAGGTAAGACTGAATATCGCCATATAATATTTCGGATTTCTGCTGTAGTGGGGCTAGCTGTTGTTGCTGGTTGTTAAGCGTTTCTTTCTTTGTAGCATATTCGATATTGTATGTTGATAAAGCCTGCTCAAGGTTATCAATAATGGTTTCTAATTCAGCTATTTGCTGCTGAGTTTGTTGCGTCTTAGTCTGTTTTATTGTGGACGACTGGTTTTGCTTGGCATTGTCATCGATATTATTACTGTCTAATAACGGATGATGCTTACCATAAGGATGCTCATGCGCGCCGCATAACGGGCAGGGCGACCCATCTTCTAGCTCTGCTATGTAGTCTTCAAGCTTAGCGACCTTTTGTAGTAAATTCAGATGTTCTTGCTTTTCTTGCCTCTTGAGCTTAGCATCTTGAATATCTGACTGACGACTAGCAATGAGTTCTTCTAAGGTCGTTAATTCCTCGTTTAGCGTAGGTAGCGAGAGGTTAGTCTTTTTGATTTGGCGAGCAAGTTCAGACATCTGCTGTAATTTAAAGCTGGCTTGCGCAATATGATTGTTGATCTGATCCACTTGCTCTTGCTCGAAGCGCATACTCGCAAGCGACTGTTTTTCGATGAGTATTGCTTGCTGCTGTTGTACGCTGACCAATTGCTCGCGTTGCTCAGTTATTAACAACTTATCAGCATCTTGCTGCTTAGAGAGCTTATCGAAATGAGCTTGTAGCTTGCTTGATTGGTTGTCATGCGCAAGTTTATCCGCCGCTAAGCTGACATTATCTTCCAGCAGCACCACTAATCGGCGACAGCTGCTATCAAAGGTCGCCATATCTGTATCGAGATCGTTTAGCTCTTCATAATCGCTAAAATATTTTTCTATACTGCTAAGCTGAGCTTTGGTCTCTTGTTCTGTTTGTTTGTGGCTGGCTATTTCTTGGCGTAATCGTTGCGTATTATTGACTAAGACGTCTTTACGTTGATTATCATCCGCTAAAGAATGGGCGTGCTGTTTTATCTCATTATCCAACTCGCGCGTTTTTGCAATGATAGGTAAGGTGGTCTGCAGATTGTCCGTAGCTTGCTTTTCAATGGTATTGATATTGTTTAAATGGGTCGTGGCTTGTGCCAGCGCTGCTTGCTGTGTTGGAATCTTATTAAGCAAATCTTGCTGCTCGAAACCCAACCTCTTGACCGACTCTCGGCTATAGCTAAGCTCTCGAAATTGACTATCAATCTCCAAGGCTTTATTAGCAATATCTAGGCGCTGCGCTTCTGGAGTAAAGGCTTGCTGAGCCTGCTGTGCCGCTGCAAAATCATTTTGATAAGTTAATATATTTTGCTGTAGCTGCTGTACATTATCCAGCCACTGCAGCTGCTCGCTCAGGGTTTTGAAAGTTTGTCGCTGCTTGCTTTGCTGTTGATTAAGGGTCTGTAGCTCTGCTACCAGTAACTTTTCATCTTCAAAACTTAATAACGATAGGCTACTAACGCCCGCTTGTAGCTTACCAAGCACGTCTTCCTCAAAGCGTTTCTTTTCATGGACGTTTAACGATATCTTGGCATAGATAGCAGTACCGGTTATTTTCTCTAAAATGGCGGCTCTATCGCCGATATCAGACTTTAAAAACGCGGCAAAACTGCCCTGTGCGAGCATGATAGAGCGGGTAAATTGGTTAAAATCCATGCCGATGAGGTCTTGAATGTAGGCGGAAGTCTTAGATTTTTTCTCTTCTAAAATCTTGCCGGTTTTGACCTCACTAATCTCATGCTTAATCGGTAATAAGTTGCCCTTGGCTTTTTTGTGGGCGCGATGCTGGTACCAGTAGCATTGATAGCGTTTGGAATCTATCTCGATGATGACTTCTGCCGAGCATTCCCCCGTACCTTGGGTCATGATTTCGTTCGTTGAGCCGGTAATATCACCCAATCTTGGCGTTTGACTATATAGTGCTAAGCAAATCGCATCCAAGATGGTGGTCTTGCCAGCGCCCGTCTGCCCAGTAATGGCAAAAATCCCTTCATTCAGAAAAGCCGGATCACTAAAATCAATGTGCCATTCGCCTTTTAGGGAGTTTAAGTTTTTAAGTCGTAGTTCAATCAGTCGCATGGGTAGGTCTTATTTTTATATAGAACAGTTATAAAGAGAACAGTGATGAAAAGTGAAGAAGTTGTTGGCTGGCATCCAAAATGCGCTGCTATTATTCGGCCTGAGTATCTTCATGACGCAGGTTATAAACAATTTGATCATAGGCGTCACGTAAGGATGATTTTTGCTCATCAGGAATATTGTGAGCAATTAAGCAGCGCTCAAATACTTCTTCCTCATTTAAATCTTGTAGGGTCTCAGAGATTTGCTGTTGGTTCAAAACTTTATTATAGGTGCGCGTGTTTTTAATTTTTAACACCTCACACGGCAAACCATCTACCATCGCCTGAATATGCTCACGCAACTCACTGACCACGTCATCACCCGTATAAATAATTTCAAGCCAAACAGATTCTGTTGCATCAAGAGCTTGAATGGTTTTATCGATAGTCTTATTAATAGACTCCAGATCACCTGAGATTTGCGCCAATTTTTGGAATTTTGGAATGGGTAGGGAAACCACTTGCATCTGACGTGACTCATCATCATGCAGCAGTTGATATGCTAACTTAGCACCTGTTTGAGTTAAACCTTCTTCAACCGTGCTTTCTTCCTTTACATCACTTTCTACTGAGTCATCAAAGTCAAACAAGTCATCTATAAAACCAGTTGACCGACTTGCTACTTTTTTAGCGGCTTTTTCTACCGATTGTTCAATCTTAGTCACTGTATTAGTAAGCTTAGGCATATTGCTTTCAGATGTACTATTTGACGCTGCTTTTTGATTGCTAAAATCATTCTCTACTGCGCCAAACTGTACCAGTAATACTTGTTTTTGTTGCTTAGCCTCACCAAAGCCCATCGCAATAGGCGAGCCTGAATAGCGAATACTCTCACGACCACCGACGCGCTGCGGAACATGCAAATGCCCAAGTGCCACATAGTCAAAGCCTTCATCAAACATATCAGCAGAGATTTTGCCGAGTGAGCCGACATAAAGCTCACGCACACCATCATCTTCAGTAGTCGTACCACCTGCTGCGAATAGATGCCCTGTAGCGATGATAGGAATGTGACGCTGGTTTGCTTCGGCTAATTCTGTTTGCTCTGTTTGCTTCGCTTTGGCAATACTAGCGACTTTATCATAATGGGCACGAATGCCTTTGATGACATTGGCATCTTTATTATCCGCAGACTCGCCAGCGCTGCTGCTACGGACATCACGGTCACGCAGATAAGGGACTGCGGCGATAATACAATGCGGTGTACCGTCTGCATCGTCTAAAACCAATACTTCATCGTTTAAGTCTTCACAAGCAGTACCGATGACATGCACGTTTAAAAATTTAAGCACATTACTTGGGGCGTCCAAAAAAGTCGGGGAGTCATGATTGCCCGCGACGATGACGATATGCTCACAGCATGATTTTGACACTTTGCCCAAAAATTCATAATACAGCGCTTGGGCTCTATTGCTTGGGGTCATGGTGTCAAAAATATCACCCGCGACGATAAGGACATCGACTTTCTGCGTGCTAATAGCATCCTGTAGCCAACTTAAAAACGCTTCAAATTCATCATAACGCATGCGCCCATAAAGCCTGCGTCCTAAATGCCAATCTGAAGTGTGGAGGACTGTTAAAGGTTTCATAGGCATAGACTTGGTATCGGCAAGTGTGGACATAGTTGAGCTTTAGGATATTTAGTAGAAAGTAGTCATTCTAGCAAGATTTGCTTTGGTTTTCTCTGTTAGTGTCTGGTTTAAAGTAAGCATTGGCTTAGTAGCTATTTAGTATTTAGTATTTAGTATTTAGTATTTAGTATTTAGTATTTAGTACCTATTTGGAATAAAAAAGAACCATTAGGCCGAAGCTCAATGATTCTTTTTTTAGCAATCTAGATATAAATTTATACTACTGAGCATAGATATAAACTAATTAATTACCAACTGTTCCAAACCATTATCAGCCGCTGCCAAATTAGCCACCATTGATAATGCATGGGCCTGCTGGTTAGCATCAGTATGTCCTTCTTTTGGTGTAGCAGCTGTACCGCCACGCAACCAATTGTTTGCGGTGTCACGGGTGTTTCGATTATGCTGCTTATTTTGCAGGTTATACCAAGCCAAATCGTGATGTAGCGCGACGACATCACCCATAATGAGTAAAGCTGGCGTGGGTAGCTGATTTTGTTCTTGTAATTCAACGATATTAGCAAGCGTACCAGTCAATACTTGCTGGTTTGGCATACTGGCATTAGAGATGATAGCGATTGGCGTATCGGCACGACGACCAGCATCAATCAAGCCTTCAGTCAAACGCGCCAGCGAATGCAGACCCATATAGAACACCACGGTTTCGTCAGTATTTAAAAAGCTCTTAAAGTTGCTATTGGGCGCGCCAGCCTTTAAGAAGCCAGTGACAAAACGCACGGATTGTGAATGGTCACGGTGAGTGAGCGGAATACCTGCATAACTGGCAGCGGCGTTAGCAGCGGTGATACCGGGAACGACTTGATAAGGTACGCCGTGCGCACGTAGGCTTTCAATCTCTTCGCCGCCACGTCCAAAGATAAAGGGATCGCCACCTTTTAAACGTACTACACGGCGACCTTCTTTTGCACTATTGACCAACAGCTCATTGATACCAAGCTGAGCGACAGCATGATTGCTGCGTTTTTTACCGACAAATACTTTATCAGCATCACGGCGGCATAAGTCCAATACTTGCGGTGATACTAGCGCATCGTAGTAGACAATATCGGCTTGCTGCATTAAGCGCAGCGCTTTAAACGTGAGCAGCTCTGGATCACCGGGGCCTGCACCGACGATGTACACTTCACCGACAGGCGTTTGCTCAGGCGCTGCAGCCGGGTGTTGTGGCTGATCTATTGTAGCGGTGGTTGATACAGACGAAGACTCTGTTTGTAATGGTTGCGTGTCTGCGCGGCTCGTTTTATCAAGTTCAATTTTGGCGGCTGTCTCATCCAAGTCGGCTTGTAGTTGCGCGGCGGCTTGGCTTTCATTGCCCGCAAACATCAACTCGCTGACTTTGCCTTCAAAAGCGCGCTCCCAAAACTGCCGACGACCCGTTAAGGTTGGAATCTTGCTTTTTACCTCAGTACGGAAGTCGCCTGCTAGTTTGGCCAATTTTCCATAGCCTTGCGGAATCAAAGTTTCAAGCCGCGCCCGTAATAGACGTGCCAGCACCGGCGCTTTGCCATTGGACGAGATACCAATCACGATAGGATTGCGGTCGACGATGGCGGGGAAAATAAAATCACATAAAGGTGGGGTATCGACCACATTTACCGGAATATTAAGCTCGCTGGCATCAGCGTGGACTTGATGGTTAAGTATCTCGTCATCGGTCGCGGCAATGATAACGCGCGCGCCTGTCATATAGGTTTTATTATAATTATCATAGATAAGTTGGTGCTTGCTATCTGATAGTAAAGCTTGTATCTCAGCACTGATACTTGGTGCAAGGACAGTGATACACGCACCAGCGCGGCTGAGCAAGTCAGCCTTACGTAGCGCCACATCGCCGCCGCCGACGATCAGCACTTTGCGGTCTTCTAATTTAAAAAACAGTGGAAAGGTGTTCATAGCATCACCAGTTATTCATTAAGTTGAAATATGTTGCCATTATGAGGTATCAGGCTGCGCGTCTCACCTAGTGTATTGGCATTAGCATATTCGTTTTTGTCATGTTAGTGAGGGTTTTTGGGTGAATCTGGAATAGGTAAGGACATAGTCAAAATATACTAAAAACGCTATGGTATCGCTGAAATCAATTTTTTGTCGCCTCTTCTGCGTAGGCACAGCAAACAAGAATAATGAATATCAGCATTGCGTCATGTATTCATGTATAGATATGACTTTTCACTCACCAGCTATTCTAATTTTTTCGAAATAAACTGAATGAAAATAAAAAAACACCTCTTATATTTAAGAGGTGTTTTGGTTATAAATCTACTGAAAATTACAGCTGAGTATGCAAACCACACTCACGGCTTTCTTCTACTTTCGTTGGATCAAAGTAGTCATGCTCGTTAGGTAAGGTATGCTCATCAAGATACACATCTAGATCTGCATCTGTTTTCTCAAATAATGGGGCTACTTTTAGTACGCCATCTTTTGATAGGCTAAGTACATCAAGACCTTGGCGGAATTCGGTTTGATCTTTACGAATGGCGTTGAACCAAACGTCAGGCTTTAGCTCATCTAGTGCACGGCGGAATGGCTCAAGTTTCACTTGTTCTGTAAATTCATCATGCTGTGGGTTATCAATCCCTGGGATACCATTCATCGTGGCATCACGATGCGCCGCCGTTTGCTTAGGGATATAGGTAACGACATTAAGATCTAAGTCTTTGATCACTTTATTAGCAAAACGATAAGTGGCGTCCGTGTTATAACCAGAATCTACCCATAATACGGTGATATCAGGACGTTGCTTGGCAACTAAATGCAAGATAGCCGACTCGTAAGGGCGGAAGTTGGTGGTAATGATAGGGTTTTTAGCCTGACTGAGTGCCCATTCAACGATTTGCTCTGGTGATTTTCCTTGTAGCGCTTGGTTGGCTTGATCAAGGTCTAGATCTGGGTGTAATTGACTCATAATATGTTCCTTAATGGTGGTTAATAATTTAAATGCATAAAGTTAAAGATGATAAAAAAATTAAGTATTTAATAGTAATCGTAGGCTGGGTTTTTAACCCAGCTGTGAAAATTTATAAAAGTAAAATGCTGGGTTAAAAACCCAGCCTACAAAAATAGGTCGTTGCTGTCATAATTTAAATTGAAATAATACAAATTAGGCGTCCGCAAACATCGGTAAGTCGGCGGCGTTGCGACCGTCATAACTGCTAGCCAGCGCGTTAAATGCTTGGCTGATGTCGGAGATGGACTGTAGGTCATGCTCGCTTATCATAAAACTGTCCGCGCCCGCACGTAGTAGGTAGGCAATTTGGTCACGCCCAAACTTGCCAGCCATACGAATCTCGCCTTGGTAACCGATCTGGCGTAGGGTCTGGGCAAAGCTAAAGCCGCGTCCATCGGTGAACACTGGCACATTAATCACAATTAAATCTTGCTGCAATAAAAACTCTGGTATGCGAGTTAGCACTTCCGTATCGCTATTCGATGTCACCCAGACACCAAGATTGCTGGCATGTTGAGCGAGTAATTCATACACCTCTTGCAATAGACCGCCAGCAATATTGCCCTTAGTATCCAATAAATCGCTAAGCGGTAAGAGCACATCGAGCTTTTCTTGCTTTTGTAAAATTTCGAGCAATGATATGTGGGTCAGTGCGATACCATCTGGTAGATCGTTAGTCGTCAGTACATGCCAAGTATCGTTTTGACTGATGTCCACAGCCTCGCTATTGAAAAGATGATGATTACCCATAGACCTTCTCCTTAAAGGGTGCAAGGCCAATACGATTGATCAGCTCACCAAAGCCTTCTACCTCATTCTCATTAGCCACGCGTTGCTCTAGATAGACGTCTACTATCTTTTGTATCGTCGTCGCGACATCATCAGATGGCACCGCTTTACCCAATATCTTGCCGATTTTGGCGTCGTTACTAGAGTTTCCGCCGAGGCTGATTTGATACCAGTATTCGCCTTTTTTATCGACACCAAGGATACCGATATCGCCGGTATGATGATGCGCACAGGCATTCATACAGCCAGACATATTGAGGCGGATTTCACCCAAATCATAAAGATAGTCGAGATCATCAAATTGCTTTTCGATTTGTTCAGCGATATTGTGGGTTGTGGCATTGGCGAGCGAGCAAAAGTCCCAGCCTGGGCAGACGATCATATCGGTGAGGGTATTGATATTTGGACGGGCCAAATGTAGCGCAACCAACTGTTGCCATAGCTCGTATAAGCGGTTGGTTTGTACATCAGCGAAAACCAGATTTTGCTGATAAGTACCACGCAATTCACCAAAGCTATGTTCATCAGCGAGGTCGGCGAGGGCGTCCATTTGCGACTCACTGATATCACCTGAAGGCACGTACTTACCATTGACCAACCCTGCTTTTAACGAAATCACCACGGCGCGATAACCTGCGATTTTATGGGCGACCGTATTTTGGTTATACCAATTGGCAAAGTCTTTATCAGCGTTTAATTGCTGCTGCAAGTCCGACTGTACTTGGAGCGCATCAAAGCTTAGATAATCAGGTTCGGTAAAATAACTACTGGCTTTGTCAAAGCTGGCATCGGTTAGAGTTAATGAGCCATCTTTGGTGTGTGCTTCCCATTCAGCGTCGACCAGTTTAGCAAAGGCAGGACCGCCCATGCTCTCGACTAATATTTTGATACGCGCTTTGAATTTATTATCGCGGCGACCATGCAGATTATAGACGCGCAAAATCGCATCTAAATAGCTGAGTAAATGATGGCGTGGTAAAAATTTATTAATGGTTTTGCCAATCACTGGCGTACGTCCAAGCCCGCCACCAACAATCACCTCAAATCCAAGCTCGCCTTCTTCATTGGCTTTTAAATGCAGTCCGATATCATGCACCTGCGTCGCTGCCCGATCATTGGCGGTACCAATGACGGCAATCTTAAATTTGCGCGGTAAAAATGCAAACTCAGGATGAAAGGTTGACCACTGGCGAATAATCTCACAATAAGGACGTGGATCAGCAATCTCTTCTTTATGAATACCGGCGTAAGGGTCAGTGGTGGTATTACGAATACAGTTGCCCGAAGTCTGAATGGCATGCATCTGTACCGATGCCAGCTCCGCCAAAATATCTGGCACTTCTTCAAGTTTTGGCCAGTTCAGCTGCATATTGGTACGAGTGGTAAAGTGTCCGTAACCTCTGTCATATTTGCGGGTAATCTCGGCGAGCTTACGCAATTGATAGGTTGCCAGCAAGCCATATGGAACCGCAATACGCAACATCGGCGCATAACGCTGGATATAAAGACCGTTCTGCAAACGCAGCGGCAAAAATTGCTCTTCTGGCAGCTCGCCTGCCAAAAACCGTTCGGTTTGGTCGCGAAATTGGGCGACTCGTTCTTCTACCAAGGTTTGGTCAGCATAATTATATTGGTACATGACGTAATCTCAATAATGATAGACGTATATGATAGCTTAAAAACTGCTCAGTGACAGTTTAGTTTAGCTTAGCGTCACATCATATAAGCTATAGCGTTAAAACATAAATTCCTATAAGTCATATCCATATCCAAAGTCAGCATAAATTTTCATAACGAAAATTCGGTAGCCTATGCGTATTCTATTTATAACCCATTTACTCAGCTTTCTCACTCATCATTAAGGTTTTAAATTAATATGACATCTTCAGTCCCCAATCAAGCAGCCTCAAAACTAGTACCCCCTCATGGTAGCGACACCCTAAAGCCACTATTATTAAAAGGTAAAGCACGCGAAGAGGCTCTAGAACTTGCCAGCACTTTGCCGACTATCACGCTAAGCTCACGTGAGCGTGGTGATTTGATTATGCTTGGTATTGGTGGCTTCACCCCGCTAAATGGCTTTATGAATCAAGCCGATTGGCAAGGCGTTGTTGACAACATGCGTCTGCAAAGTGGTGAGAATGCTGGCTTGTTTTGGCCAATCCCCATTACTTTATCTGCTCCAAGAGCACTGACCGATACTTTGAGCCAAGGTGATAAAGTGGCTTTGGTCGCGGATGATGGGGAAGTGATGGGCATCATTACTGTCGAAGAAACTTATGATATCGACAAAGACCATGAGTGCCAGCAAGTCTTTACCACAACTGATCCTGAACATCCGGGCGTGCAGCAAGTCCTGAACCAAGGCGAAGTCAACATCGCAGGTCGCGTCGAAGTACTAAGCGAAGGCGAGTTCCCCGCCTTATACCCAGAGATTTATAAAACGCCAGCTGAGACGCGCGAGATATTGGATGCCAAAGGCTGGAAAACAGTCGCCGCCTTCCAAACGCGTAACCCTATGCACCGCTCACACGAATATCTGGCCAAGATTGCGATCGAGATTTGTGATGGCGTACTGATTCATTCGCTACTCGGCGCATTAAAACCAGGAGATATCCCAGCTGAGGTACGCCAAGAAGCCATTAAGACCTTGATTGATAATTATTTCAGAGCTGATACCGTGATCCAAGCAGGCTATCCGCTAGACATGCGTTATGCCGGTCCGCGTGAGGCGCTACTGCATGCAGTATTCCGTCAAAACTACGGTTGTAGCCATCTGATTGTTGGTCGTGACCACGCTGGTGTCGGCGATTATTACGGTGCCTTTGATGCGCAGACTATCTTTGAATATGTTGGTAAAGACGACCTTATCACTCAGCCGTTAAAAATTGGCTGGACCTTTTGGTGTAATGCTTGTAATGCGATGGCATCAGACAAGACTTGCCCGCATGATGCAAGTGAACACGTTAAGGTATCAGGTACTAAGCTACGTAAAGCCTTATCAGAAGATGAGGATGTGCCAGACAACTTTAGCCGTCCAGAAGTTTTGCAGATTTTGCGTGATTACTACGCTGGTATCGCTCGTGAAGAGCGTGCAGAGATCAAACTTACTGGCGCATCAGCCGTATAATTAACATTTGTCTTATTAGCAAATAAAGCTAGTACTAAAAAATGAAAAATGAAAAAAGGTGTCAGACGATAAATCTGACACCTTTTTTATGCTCTAAAGCTAGATTATTTAAAGCTACGTATTACCTTATGTTATCGCCTCATCGAATTCTAATTCAGCTCTAAATTCCCCTCAAGTTTCTCATAGTTTCCGGCTAGCGTCCCGCCACCTGAGCAAAAATAGTTTAATGCATATTTATCTTGGCTATCAATGGTCAGCGTATCCTCTTTAAATTGGAAGAACGCCATGCTGTCATTGCTGTTGTTTATCTTGGTCTGAAAAATAATACCATGTGCATCGTCTTGACCTAGCAACGTCGCCTTAGCGTCAAACTGACACGTTGGTTTTTTGACATCGCTGCGGGCACGCACCTTTATGGCAATATCTGCCGCTCCATCAGCTCTCACTATGACGCCCACCCAATCACTGCCTTGCTTGCGCGTCGCATAGCCGTTTGAAGCATAGTCACCAACGATTTTCTGTACCGCAGGTGTCTGCACAATAGCTGTAGCCTTACTCTTCACGGTGTTATCCATCTGGTTGAGATCGCTATAACTACAGCCAGTAACGCTAATAAGAACGGTGCTGGCACAAATTAAGACAGTAGAAAATACTGAGCGGCGTTGGTATTGAATCATAGGGCGGCACCTTGGTATTAAGTGAATGATAGGTATGGCTGATGACAGATGCTGACTATAAGTACGGAGCATAAGTACGGAGCATAAGTACTGACCGATCGAGGCGATTGGTTGGCTACGTATAGTATGCCACAGTCGGTAGCATAACGCTCTTAACCCCCTAGAGGTTAAAGCTGTTCTCATTTATTTCTTAGATTAACTGCTCGATTAGTCATGAAACAAATACAACTGCTTGCTTATGCCAAGTTCAGCACTCGATAAGCTGATTTGTCACTAAGCGTTCATAAAACAAGCTGCTAGCATGTCTCTCATTATCCACAGAAGCCAGTTAATAAATTGGCCAATAAGCTACGTTAAAAATTCAGTTCAGAGAGCCAAGCTCATCGAGCAATGGCAGTTGAGACCGTCATAAGTATTTTAATAAAAACGGTCGCATCGAAACTAAAAAATACGCAATTTAAAAATACAGAGAGCATTTATGCAAACCAATAGTACTATCAATAAAGTCTCAGCGCGCATCAGCACTAGCGCTGGCGTTTCACTGTCTCAAAGTGCGCAACCTCGCACCCTTATCATAGGCGGCGCGTTGACAGCGTTAATGCTAATGGCAGGCTGTAGCCCTACGCAAGCCACACAAGACGACACAGATAAGTCCGCAAGTGCGCAAAAAGACATCAGCCTGCTTAACGTCTCTTACGATGTGTCACGCGATTTTTATAAAGACTACAATGCTTTATTCAGTGCGGATTATCAGGCAACGCATCCAGACAGTAAAATAAATATCAATCAGTCGCATGGCGGCTCAAGCAAGCAAGCCTTGTCGGTTGCCAGTGGTTTGCAAGCTGATGTGGTGACCTTAAACCAACAAAGCGATATGAATTTGCTGGTCGAAAAAGGCTTAGTCGCAGCCGACTGGCAGCAAGCACTACCTAATAATGCCGTGCCTTATACCAGCACTATGGTGCTACTGGTACGGAACGGCAATCCAAAAAACATTCAAGACTGGTCTGATTTGGCACGTAATGGTATCGATGTGGTCATCCCGAATCCAAAGACCAGTGGTACGGCGCGTTATGCCTTTTTGGGCGCTTATGGTTATGGGCTACATCAGTTTAACGAAAGCCCGCAGAACCCAACCAAAACCAATGATTTTATCCAAAAGCTACTGGCGAACGTTGTCACTTATGACAATGGTGCACGGGCAGCGACGACCAGCTTTACCCAGCGCGGCCTTGGCGATGTGCTCGTCACTACCGAAAACGAAGCACATCTGGCCGCGAAGCAGTTTGCGAAAGGAAAAGTCGACATCGTCTATCCGAGCTACTCGATTGTGATTAAAAACCCTGTTGCCGTGGTGACCGCGGTCACCGAAAAAAGCGGTAAAACTGAGGCAGCTAATACCTATCTTAAGGGTTTATGGGACACGCCAGCACAAGAGCTGATGGCACAAATGTATATGCGTCCTAGTAATGAGCAGGTGCTGACCGCGCACAAAGACACATTGCCTGATATTGACACCTTTGAGCCAGTCGAAGTTTTCGGTTCTTGGGCTCAGATTATGGAGACATTCTTTGTCGATGGTGGGCGTTTTGATCAGTTGGCACGGGTAGAGTAATGGCTAACTGTAATACCGCATTCGATTAGATCGTTACAGCTAGCCAGCACTCGACAGCAGGCAGACGTCATAAAAAGTGGTATGCCTCAAGAGACAACCACTTATAAGTTATTGATAAATTTATTTATATGACTTGGTTATTCCATTTTGGCAATAACATACACATATTCATCATTAAACATAATAAGATGGCGCTGTTAGCATACTTGCACAACATAACAAACAGACATCTCTGAGGTATTTATGACTGACGCAGCTCGTTATCAACAAAAAAACAAAGCGCTAAGTGCTCTAAGCATTGCTGGCGTGGCACTGACACTTGGACTCGCGGGCTGTAGCAACAGCGAGCAGAC
Source organism: Psychrobacter sp. 78a-MNA-CIBAN-0178 (assembly GCF_040309625.1). Classification (NCBI taxonomy): domain Bacteria; kingdom Pseudomonadati; phylum Pseudomonadota; class Gammaproteobacteria; order Moraxellales; family Moraxellaceae; genus Psychrobacter; species Psychrobacter sp. 78a-MNA-CIBAN-0178. Next base: position 159,023 of record NZ_JBEOOZ010000005.1, on the reverse strand, counting down.
CGATACGACGGCCAATGCTGATGGCACGCCAGCTGCAGAAGGTCAAAATATCGAGCTGTTAAACGTCTCTTATGATGTGGCACGCGACTTTTATAAAGACTACAACCCGCTGTTCGTTGAACATTATAAAGCGGAGAACCCAAACAGTAATATCCTAATCAAGCAGTCACATGGTGGCTCAAGTAAGCAAGCCCTGTCGGTTGCTAATGGTCTGCAAGCGGATGTCGCGACCATGAATCAAGGCTCAGATATCGAGCTGCTTGAGAAAAAAGGCTTGGTTGAGTCAGATTGGGAAAGCAAATTCCCAGATAACGCTGTGCCCTTTACCAGTACTATCGTATTTTTGGTGCGTAAAGACAACCCAAAAGGTATCAATGATTGGGAAGACTTGACCAAAGATGGCCTTGAGATTGTAATGGCCAATCCGAAAGTTACCGGTAATGGTCGCTATGCATTTTTAGGGGCTTATGGTTATGGCTTACACGCCTTTAATAACGAAGAAGCACCAGCGAAAAAATACGTAAAAGACATGCTAAAAAACGTCAAAGTCTATGAGAATGGCGGGCGTGCAGCGACGACGACCTTCGTTCAGCGCGGTATTGGTGATGTCTTAGTTACCTTTGAAAACGAAGCCAATCTTGCGGCCACTGATTTTGGTGCGGGTCAAGTTGACATCGTTTATCCTAAATACTCTATCAAATCAGAAAGCCCTGTTGCGATCGTCAAAGCTGTGACTGATAAAAAAGGCACCACTGACGCGGCAAAAGCTTATCTTGATTACTTATGGAGCGAGCCTGCTCAGCAATTGGCCGCTGACCTTTACTTACGTCCTAGCGTAAAAAGCGTCCTTGATAAAAACGGTGACAAATTACCACCGGTTGAAACCTTTCGCCCGAACGATGCCTTTGGTACGTGGGATGAGATCATGAGTACTTACTTTGGCGATGGTGGTGTATTCGATCAGTTAGCGATTAATGCCCCGCAGTAACCAATACGCTTGCTTTTAAACGTACTGTCGTTACCCGCTTAGCAGTTCTAAAGTAACGTCCAATCATATAAAGGACATGGCACCCGCGCTATGTCCTTTATACCGTAAGCGGACTAATAATACATTTGATAAAACGTGGTCTTTACGATAAGTACCATCAGATAGGCAATAGGACATCACTATGAGTGCAACACCATCTTCGAGCAGCAAACCTTTGCCAAAAAAAGGCTGGCTGAACCGTTTGCGTCAGCGCAATGTGCTGCCAGGGTTTGGTCTGAGCATGGGCATTACCGTCTTTAGCTTGTCGTTATTAGTGGTACTACCGTTTGCTATGATGGCCTATACTACAACCCAAATGGGCTGGACGGGCTTTTGGGAAACCATTACCCAGCCGCAAGTGACTGCTGCTATTAAATTAAGCTTGTGGATGTCGTTTTTAGCCATGCTCACCAATATGGTGTTTGGGACGCTGGTCGCCTGGGTACTGGTGCGTTATGAATTTTGGGGTAAGTCCTTAATCAATGCCTTGGTTGATTTGCCTTTTGCACTACCAACCGCTGTCACTGGGATTTCTCTGGCCACTCTTTATGCGCCGAATGGCCTGATTGGTAAATGGTTTGATAAGTTCGACATTCAGGTGGCTTTTACGCCTATCGGTATTTGGCTCGCTTTAGTGGTGGTCAGCTTTCCATTTATTGTTCGTGCCGTGCAGCCCGTATTGGCTGAGCTATCGATTGAGTTTGAGGAGGCGGCCGCGGTACTGGGTGCAAATCGTTTAACCACGTTTCGTAAGGTGATTTTGCCAGAGCTGTTACCAGCATTATTAATGGGCGCGGGCATGATGTTTGCCCGTGCGACTGGCGAGTATGGTTCGGTGATTTTTATCGCGGGTAATATTCCGATGCAGTCTGAAATTTTACCACTCATTATTATTAGTAAGCTTGAGCAGTTCGATATCCAAGGTGCTTCTGCCGTGGCGTTATTTATGCTGATGATTTCATTTGTGATTTTATTGACCATCAACATTGTACAGTGGAAACTGTCGCGCCGTGTAGGAGCTCGCTAAGATGCAGATATCCAATAGCTACGACTATCAAAGTAACCCAGCAACCAAAGATACCCCATGGATACGGCGCACCTTTATTGGCATCGCTGTCTTATTCATGGTTATCATGCTAGTAGTACCATTATTTGCGGTGTTCTATGAAGCCTTTAAAGGTGGCTGGCAGTTGTATATTGCCTCGCTGGTCGATCCAGAAGCGCTGCAAGCGATTAAGCTCACATTAATTACCGCCGCTATCGTGTTGCCAATTAACATGGTGATGGGTATCGCAATTGCATGGCTCGTGACGCGTTATCAATTCAAAGGTAAGCAGCTGGTCACGACCTTGCTTGATTTGCCATTTTCGGTGTCACCAGTGGTCGCCGGTTTGATGTTTGTCTTGTTATTCGGTCTTAACTCTACCGTTGGTGGCTGGCTTGAGAGCATGGGCTTTCAAGTTATTTATGCCGTTCCGGGTATTGTGTTAGCCACGTTATTTGTGACCTTTCCCTTTGTCGCACGTGAGCTGATACCGCTGATGCAGACTCAAGGTGATAGTGAGGAGCAGGCCGCGCTTACTTTGGGTGCCACCGGTTGGCAGACTTTTTGGCATGTGACCTTGCCCAATATCAAATGGGCATTGCTCTATGGTTTGATTTTGACCAACGCTCGGGCAATGGGTGAATTCGGTGCCGTGAGCGTGGTCTCAGGTCATATACGTGGTGAGACCAATACCATGCCGCTCTTGGTTGAGATTGCTTACAATGATTATAACTTTACCGCCGCTTTTGCTTTATCAAGCTTACTTGCCGCACTGGCGTTAGTGACGCTATTGATACAACAAGTCATGACTAAGGTACAAGAGCGCAAGTTTGCCAAATCTGAACGGCTAGCGAGCGCGCCTGAGCTACCAGTGAGTGCCAATGCCACCGTAGCAAAGCGCGCAGATGACAGCGTATAAGCGGCTAAAGTAGTGATTGATAAAACAGCGACTAGTAAAACAATAATCGAAATCATCTGCTACGATAAGACAAAAGATATAATAAGAGACACTATTATGAGCATCGAGATTAGGAACGTTAATAAAAAGTTTGGCAATTTTACTGCCTTAGACAATATCAATATCACCGTACCTACAGGTAAATTGACAACGTTATTAGGGCCTTCTGGCTGCGGTAAAACAACCTTGTTACGCATCATCGCTGGGCTTGAGTATTCGGACTCGGGGCAGATATTGTTTGATGAGTTGGACGTTACCCATACGCCTGTGCAAAAACGCCATATCGGCTTTATGTTTCAGCACTATGCGCTATTTCGCCACAAAAACATCGCCGATAATATCGCCTTTGGCTTAACGTTATTGCCCAAGAATGAGCGACCAAGCAAAGCGGATATCAATAAGCGAGTGGCAGAGCTTCTAGAATTAGTACAGCTGCCACAAATCGCTAATGCTTATCCGCATCAATTATCTGGCGGTCAGCGTCAGCGTATTGCGCTGGCACGTGCCTTAGCAGTAAAACCAAAGCTGTTGCTATTGGATGAGCCATTTGGTGCGCTTGATGCCAAGGTACGTAAGGAGTTGCGTACTTGGCTAAAAGACATTCATCATGAGCTGGGTATCACCAGTATCATGGTCACCCATGATCAAGAAGAAGCCCGCGCTGTGTCTGATGAGATTGTGGTGATGAATCATGGCCATGTTGAGCAAGTAGGTACTTCAGAAGAGTTGATACATCATCCAGCTAACGCCTTTGTCAGTGATTTCTTAGACTTAGTATAGAAGGGTCATAATCCACCTGTTTTAAGTCTTATTTTCACAGGGCTATTTTCAAAAGACTATAGCTGTTTTTAGAATAAGCATGGTGTGCAATTACTATCGTTTGCATATAAAAAAGACCTACTGATGTAGGTCTTTTTTTATGGCTTAAATTATGTATGGGCTTCAACGTAGAGGGCAGGGCAATGACTAAGTAATAGTCCAGTTAATAGTAAACTCAGCAACTATTAACTGAATGAGTAGCCTCTAAGCAAGTTTTGACATATTTAGGTTCAAGTCTTTGAGTGAGGTTTGCTCATAGGTGATATCCAAGATATCTTGACACCAGTCAGGCAGATCATCGGCTACTTCATACCACATCCACGTACCATCGCGAGCACAGCTTAAGATGCCCAGTTTTTTTAAATGGTTCAAATGGCGCGAGATGGTTGGCTGTGGTTGATCCAATATTTCTACCAATTCGCCCACACAGCGTGCTTCTTTTTTGAATAAGATTTGGAAGATTTTTAAGCGCGTCGGATCAGATAAAACCTTAAACAATTCGATAGGTTGTATCGTAAAATTATTATCAGACATAGGATAATTCCAATAGAGCTTGGTTAATAGGGGTTCAATATAACAGCAGTTGCTTATTAAATAGATTAAAAAATGAGCAAAATTACACTTCGTCGTCATTTTAGTACCGTTAAGTATAATCGGTTACACGTTTATCTATATTCAGTTACATGAATTCATAACCAAACTCTCTAGTGGTGCATTAATGATAAACAGATAGGCCAATGCTATTGCAAATGGTAATAATTATCGTTATTATAACGACTAACAAGATAAAGTATTGAATGTTAAGTAACTTATCCATTCAAAAAGCTTTTCTTTAATCCTTTAAGTGCATCAGCAAGACATATAGTAACCATCGTAGGAGCCAGCACATGTACGTATGTATCTGTAACGACGTAAAAGAAAAGCAAATCAAAGCCGCCATTGCTGCCGGTATCGATACCCTTGACGGTCTAAAAGATACCCTTGATGTTGCGACGTGCTGTGGTTGCTGTGAGCCGATGGTCAATGATTACCTTGATGAACACCATGCCAAGCTGGATGTCTTAGCTTACGCCGTCTAACGGCTATTAGAGAAGTGCCTTTTAGGCTTGTGCATCACAAGTACCTGCCTTTCATTGCAAATACCCAGGCTTATGTTATCAGGCTTACCTTTTCTAACTCAGCTAAAAAAGTTAGCGAACAGTTATAAAGGGTAGGGTCATTGCCATTCGTATATATCGCGCCGAACTCTCTCTGTATTACTCACATACCTCTTTAGCCGCTGCAAAAAAAAGCTGGCTAATTATGATTCTCAATTAGCATCTTATTCTTAGTTCATAACGTTACAAGCCATATAGCGCCTATATGCTACTATATATGTCTTGCTTTGGAAGAATTTTTGTTGTTTTTAACTTTACTGAGCAGTTTACTGATAATACTGTTAATATATGCATTATTATGAATGTAATCTGCCAGACGAATATAGGAGTGCATGTGATGATAGGTAGCCCAAAAGTCATTGATTATTTAAACTTTCTGTTAGGTGGTGAGCTTGCGGCTCGTGACCAGTACTTTATTCACTCTGAGATGTATGCTGAATGGCATTACGGTAAATTATACGACCGTATCAACCACGAAATGCAAGATGAGACCTTGCATGCACAGGCTATCATTCGTCGTATTCTAATGTTAAGCGGTACGCCAAAAATGCAGGTTGACGGTATCAATATCGGCAGCACCGTTCCTGAAATGCTACAGCTTGACCTTGATTTAGAGTATCAAGTACAGCAGCATTTAAAAGACGGTATTGCGCTGTGCGAAGAAGAGCATGATTACGTCACGCGCGAGATGTTGGTCGAGCAGCTCAAAGACACGGAAGAAGATCATGCGCATTGGCTTGAGCAGCAGCTGCGTCTTATCGATATGATTGGTCTGCCAAATTACCTACAAAGTCAAATGGCTGAGGTATCCCCTCATCTGGCTTGATGGCTATTGATAGCTATAGACGACATTTAACTTATTAGGTAATGATAAAGGGAGAGAAATTATGAAAGGGGATAAAGACGTTACTCGTGCACTCAATAAAGTGCTTGGCCAGTCATTAATCGCTATTAACCAGTATTTTTTGCATGCGCGTATCGCACGTCATTGGGGGCTTGAAGCGCTGAATGAGAGCTTCTACAAACAGTCTATAGCGGAAATGAAGTGGTCTGATGATCTGATTGCACGGATTTTGTTGCTAGGCGGCCTACCGAATTTGCAAGATTATGGCAAAATGTTTATCGCTGAAGATGTGCCTGAAATGATTGACTGTAATCTACGCTTAGAAAAGCAGAAGTTCGACATCCTGACCGATACCATTGCCCTGTGCGAGACTCACCGTGATTATGTATCTCGTCAGCTAGTGGTAAAACTGAAAGATGGCAATGAAGAGTATCAAGACTGGCTAGAGACTCAAGAAGACTTGATAAAAGACGTTGGTGTAGAGAATTATATCCAATCGCAAATGGATGATGACAAAGCACCTTAGTCACTCATCAACAGTCACTCATCAATCAAAAAGCCAGTAGAGGTTTGATATCGTTCAAACCTCTACTGGCTTTTTTTTGTTTAGCACTTATGAGTGTGTCTTATGACATCAAGTGTCTTCAGTTTTTGAATTTAGGGCACGACCTAATACAGACCGCGACCATCTTCAGGTTTGAGACGTAAAAAATACAATCCTGAGAGAATGGTTAAAATACCCAGTATCCAATACGTCGTCTGAAAGGCAGCCAAGGTATCAAGCTCAAACCGCTCACGTAGTAGGTTGAGTAGCGCAGCGCCAAAGGCAATACCAAAGCTAATCGCTAGCTGCTGATTAACGGCCATCAAACTGTTACCGCTACTGGTTTGCACACCTTCTAAATCACCGATGGTAATGGTGTTCATCGCGCTAAACTGCATAGAGTTGCAAGCACCCATCACGGTCAAAATAGGGATGAACCAAAGCCACTGTGAGGCATTATTAAACTGCGCCAACATAATGATGAGTGTGCCCATAAAAAATGTATTGTAGACCAGTACTGTGCGGTAGCTATAACGCTGGATAATTCGACTGACCCAAGGCTTGATGCCAATCGCCCCAACCGCGATAGGCGCCAGTAGCCAACCTGCACGCGACGGTGAGTATTCAAACACCACTTGTAGTAATAGTGGTAATAGGAACGGTACGGCACTGATACCCAAGCGCGTAAATAAGTTACCCGTAATCCCAATCTTAAAGGTGCGAATATCAAATAGGCTCAATGGAAAGAGCGGCGCATGACGGCGTTTGGCATGCCAGACATAGGCGCCTATCAACGCCGTCGACAAGAACGCTAACACCAAGCCATAAGTCCCGCGACCTGTTTGTGAGCCGAATTCAACAGCGAGGGTATAGCCGCAAGCTGCTGCCGCAAACAATAAAAAACCCGTCCAATCTAAATGCTTGGTATCTTCAAATAAAGCAGGTACCAGTTTTTTGCCCATGATAAAACCAAAAACACCCATGGGTACATTGATCAAAAATATCCACTGCCAGCTGGCATATTGCACGATATAACCACCGAGTACGGGTCCTACTAACGGCGCCACCAATGCGGGAATCACTGCAAAATTCATGACGGTCAATAGCTTATTGCGGGGATACGACTTGACCAGTATCAAACGGGCAACCGGCGTCATCATCGCGCCACCGATACCCTGAATAATGCGCGAACCAATCAAAAAATCTAGGGTAGGCGATGCAGCACACAGTATAGAGCCCACGCAGAATATAACGATAGCGTATAAAAACACCCGCCGCGTACCATATTTATCGGCCAAAAATCCACTGATAGGAATAAAGATAGCCAAGGTTAAAGCGTAGCTAATAACGGCCCACTGCATCTTAAGTGGCGACTCACCCAGCGCTTGTGCCATTTGCGGTAGTGAGGTATTCAAGATAGTGGCGTCTAAAATCTGCATAAACAGCGCCACCGCTAGCACATAGGGCAGGTATTTATTCTGGGTAGGAGTTAGCGTTACCATACTGACATCACTTTATCTTAAGGTTATGGGTATTCAAGAATTACGTTTATGAGCCGCTCATCTCTAAAAACCATTAAATTGCGCGTAGTATAGAAACAACGCTAGCGCAGTTAAAGATGAGCAAAGTAACCAAAGGATTTTTTATCCTAAAAATCACTACATTAATTACACGACAGGACTTTAATAAGTCGGCATAGAGCCGTTATAGTAGAACACGTATATAGTCGGTTTTACATCAATCAGATACATGAACCAAATACGTTATCAGGCTCTTTCAGTCAAATATTGGTAGCTATTTTACCTGCCAGCTTTATATCACTAGTATCTTTCATTGACTATGTTTCGTAGAACCGTATTTTTGCATACAATTTTTTGCACACAATAATAAATAGGATGTTTTATGAGTAACGATAATAATCAAGCAACTGCCAACCATAATACAGATAAAAGCACTTATACACCGCCTAAAATCTGGACCCAAGACAAGGAGAATGGTGGCAAATTCTCTAGTATCAACCGTCCAACAGCTGGCGCGCGCCATGATAAAGCCCTACCAGTAGGCGATGCACCGTTACAGCTGTACTCACTGAATACCCCAAACGGTGTCAAGGTAAACATCCTATTAGAAGAGCTGGCTGAGCTGAATGTTAAAGGTGCTGAATATGACGCCTATAAAATTGACATCTCGGAAGGCGATCAATTTGGCTCAGGCTTCGTGGCGATAAATCCAAACTCAAAGATACCTGCATTGGTTGACCATGCTGCCAAAAACAATGATGGCGAGCCTATTGCGCTTTTTGAGTCCGGTGCCATTTTATTATACTTAGCAGAAAAGTTCGGTCAGTTTGTTCCCGTATCTTCTGGTAAGGCCAGAGCAGACTGCCTGTCTTGGTTGATGTGGCAGATGGGTAGTGCACCTTTCTTAGGTGGCGGCTTTGGTCATTTCTATGCTTATGCGCCAGAACCAATGGAATACCCCATCAATCGCTATGCCATGGAAACCAAGCGCCAACTTGACGTACTCGATAAACATCTAAAAGACAACGTCTACATGTGTGGCAATGACGAAGCAGACTATAATATTGCCGACATGATCATCTGGGCATGGTATGGACAGCTGGTACTTGGCAAGCTGTATGAAGCCGCTGAGTTCTTACAAGTTGATAATTATAAAAACGTGCAGCGTTGGGCACAGACCATTGCTAAACGTCCTGCAGTAAAACGAGCAGTCGATCTAGCGCTAAAACCAATCAATTAAGTGATTGTCCCTCATGGTTCGTTGTTAGAAAAAAAAGAATGATATTAGAAAAATAAAAACAATGACGCTGTAATACAAGGCTGATAGGCAAGTTGCTTATCAGCCTTGTTATTTTTTAACATATTGATAGTGCTATCTTTATATATCGATAGTTGAATTAATACTATACTTCTCTGTTTACACAATGGTACATTAGTACAACAGATAGAAACATTGATACGTTAAGATAACAGGCCACCGTCTTGAAGGGCAGGTGTTTACAATTCTTCTATTAATGAGTAACGACTATGAAGAATAATAACGTTCTAAGCGCGCCATTAGTGTCGACTGACCATGATGCCTACCGCTATACCCATACTCATAAAAATTGTAACGTAAAAAATATGACTCACTCTAAAACTAAAGTTAAAAAAACAATAAAGATAACCACATTGATGTCTAAAAATAAAATTTTGTTACCCATACTTGCCGCACTTACTATCACGTCGTTGAGCGCTATGAGCCATGCGGCGGCCGTTGAATTTACCAGTCAAGACTGGCAGGTTGCTTGTGATAATACCCGTACTTGCCGGCTGGCAGGATACCAAGCAGAAAACAATAGTGAATTACCCGTCTCTGTCTTGCTGATACGTCGTGCAGGGGCCAATGCCAGCGTAGATGGTCAGGTCAAGTTTGGCGGGGCTAAAGAAAGTTCTGCCAAAGCTCTGATGCAACTAGGCAATCGCCATCGCATCTCCTTGTTTATCGACGGCAAGGATCTGGGTGAAACCAAACCTTTCTCCGCTGCAGCGGGCAATGCTGAGCTGACCTCAGCGCAGGTGAGCGCCCTATTGGAGGCTTTGACTAAATCGAGCAAGATTGAGCTGGTACTACGCAACTCACGCTGGCAGTTGTCTGATAAAGGCGCCAGTTCGGTTATGCTCAAGGCCGATGAAGCCCAAGGTCGTGTAGGCACATCGAGTGCTTTTGTCCGTAGTAATGATGCTAAGAAGCCAAACAGTACGGTCTTACCGCCTAAGGCTGCACCGTCACTGCGTTTTGTCGCACCAAACCCTAATGCTGCGCCCAGCAGCAATAAAAAGTTTGTCATGAGATCCTCGCAGTTGTCAGCGATGATGAAAAGCACCATGCGAGACGCGGATAGCGACTGCCCAAGCCTGTCTGACAAAAACTCATGGCGCGTCAGCCGTCTAAACAGTACGCAGTTGTTGGCGCAACACGAGTGCTGGACAGGGGCTTATAACGCTGGCATGGGCATCTGGGTACTCAATGACACGAAGCCTTATAAGCCGACCTTGGTCACCACTAGTGCGACTGACTACGACAAAGGTAAAATTACTTCCGTACAGAAAGGTCGCGGAATTGGCGACTGCTTATCTAAAACTGACTGGGTATGGACCGGTAAAGCTTTTGAAAAAAGCCATGAAAGCACCACTGGGCTATGTCGCATGGTGGAAGCGGGCGGGGCATGGCAAATGCCAACTTACGTAACAGAAGTCAAAATGTCACGCTAGCAGCTTATGTATATTAATGCTTTATTAAACACTGCATTATTAAGAAGATAGCGCTTATTTTGATAGTAAATATAAAAATAGATACAGATAATGTTTTTACTGTGCTATACTGCGTCGCCACGTTAGCATTGACTAGCGTGAATTATGAGATTGATAACATCGCCTGCGATTTTGGGTCTAGGATGACCATAAGTAATTGTTGCCGATGATTTTGTGTACTTAAATAACATTTTATAAATATCAGTTATTTTTGACTCATATCTTATCTACTAACCCATGTATGGGATAGATTGGTTGTTACTTGCCTTTATCTGCTTTGGACAAAGCATCGATAATGCGTTTTTAGCAAACAAGGATGAGACACTCGGCACTACCACCAAAATACGTCAGACAGCACGAACGCATTTATTAAAGAAGTGAAGCTTTATTGGCTTGGCTTCTGATTATCAGCTATTTTATATGGTTTGATAGTGATTTAATAAAAGCTGCGTGGTGAACGGTTATCAGTGGTATGCATCAAGCTTGCTGAATTTACAGCAACTTATACTTACCAAGGATTCTCATGACTGACATCTTATCTGCAATCGCCGCTGAAAATGGCATTATCGAAGACACCACTCAAAACACGACTACTAATGAAGCAGCTTCTACTGACGCTGACGCTTCTGACGAAAATCAAGTCACTTTTACTGATCTGGGTATTGCCAAGCCGATTTTGACCGCACTTGATCGCAGTGGTTATACCAACCCAACCCCTATTCAAGCACAAGCCATTCCTTTTGCCCTAGCAGGTCGTGACTTATTATTGTCAGCGCAAACTGGTAGTGGTAAAACAGCCGCTTTCGTTATCCCTGTACTTGACCGTTTAAGCCGTGCGACTAGCTTTGATAAATTAACCAAAGCCCTTATCCTAACGCCAACGCGTGAACTTGCTCAGCAAGTACATGATAGCGTACGTACTTATTCTAAAGATATGCGTGGTCTATTCTGCGTACCATTAGTAGGTGGCGCTCCTTACAATGGTCAGATTACTGCTTTGAAAAAAGGCGTTCAAGTTATCGTTGCAACCCCTGGTCGTTTACTCGACCATATCAATGCCGGTCGCGTTGACTTATCAAGCCTAGAAGTCTTGGTACTTGACGAAGCTGACCGTATGCTTGACATGGGTTTTGCTGATGATATCAGCGACATTCTACGCGCCGCACCGACTGATCGTCAGACGATTATGTGTTCAGCGACTTGGGATGGCCCAGTAGGTAAAATCGCTGCCAGCTTCACTAAAAACCCTGAGCGTGTATCAATCAAAGTTGAATCAGCGCATATCGAAGAAAAAGTATACTACTGTGATGATTTTGATCATAAAAACCGTTTGCTTGACAAAATTGTTTGCGATAAAGAGATGGAACAAGTCATCATCTTTGCTGCGACCAAACGTAGTACTGAAAAATTAGCCAAATCTTTACAAGAGCAAGGCCATAAAGCCAGCTTCTTACATGGCGATTTGCCACAGAGCAAGCGTAACCGTATCGTTCAAGACTTGCGTAACGGCAAAGTCAAAATTCTAGTAGCAACGGATGTTGCCGCTCGTGGTCTTGACGTGCCAGCACTATCGCACGTCATTAACTACGACTTACCACGTCAAACAGAAGACTACGTGCATCGTATCGGTCGTTGTGGCCGTGCCGGTCGTACGGGTATTGCCATCAGCCTATGTAGCATGGATGATCGTCCACAGCTAAACGCGATCAACCGTTATTTAGATCGCAAAATGGAAGTATCGATCATCGAAGGTATGGAGCCTAAGAAGACTTATGTACCTAGCGAAAACAAAGGTAATGGTCGTGGCCGTGGTCGCGGACGCTCAAGTGGCGGCGGTAACGGTCAAGGCCGTGGTCGCGCAGGCGGTGGCTATCAAGGCAATCCTGCTAATGCTCGTGGTCGTTCAAGCGACAGCGCACCAACTGGTCAACGCGCTAGCAATGACAGCGGTTATCAAGGTAAGCCACGTGATTCATCTGGCAAGCCAAATGAGCGTTCAGGTGGCAAGCCGTATCAAGGCAAGCGCACTGGTGCTCCTAGCCGTGGTGATAGCACTGGCGTTCCACGCGGTGAGCGTGCTGCAACGGGTCGTGGTCGTCCAAGTGGCAGCCAAGGTCGCCCAGCTGGTCGTGCTGATAGCCGTGGTCAAGGTCGTTCAAGCGGTGGCAATCGTAGCAACAACTCGTAATACCGTTATATTTAATGATTAATAAAGGTTATTAATAAAATAGCCACTGACTTGATCGGATAAAATAGCGTAAAAAAGCCAGATACTTGTTATCTGGCTTTTTTGTGCGTGGTGGTTCTATCTATAGCCAATGAGTATTGGTGAGCAGTTTAAACAAACAAAAGCTATCTCTGTAGTCAATCGTTGCTTGCAGGTCTTTTTTGCCTTGTCTATACTGACAAGCCTTTACTTATCGTGTGCTGCGGAGCCATTTGATGCTCGACATTTCTCATTTAACCATTGCTCAATTAAAGGTAGACAGTTTACCAGTAGCCTTTGGCGTCATTATGGCGGTTATCGGATTGGTGTTCTATACTCAAGGATTACCGGGTAAATTTTGGCGACGTTTTTATGCGGTATTGCCGGGTATTGTACTGTGCTGCTTTATCCCAGCAACCCTAAACAGCCTTGGCATCTTTGCTGACGGCATTGGCTCACAGATTTATGGCTTTACCGCCACTTATTTGTTGCCAGCAAGTTTGCTATTGATGACCCTATCAATGGATGTGCCAAAGATATTGGGGCTTGGCTGGAAGGCCATTGCCATGTTTTTTGCCGCCAGTATCGCCATTGTCATCAGTGGCCCGATTAGCTTAGGCATTGCTAAATGGGTGTCACCTGAGATGTTTACCGACGATACTCTATGGCGCGGCTTTTCGGCGGTGGCGGGTAGTTGGATAGGCGGTGCAGCAAACCAAGCGGCGATGAAGGAATTGTTTGGCGTCAGTGATGATTTGTTTGGCATGATGATCTTGGTCGATACTACCAATGCGTCGTTATGGTTGTTGGCTATTTTGGTCATGGCCAAGCACAGCGCTAAGATAGATAAGTTTTTACGGGCTGATACCAGTAGTATTGATAAGGTCATCGCCGCTGTAGAGAGCTACGAGCGTGATCATGCCCGTCCGGCGACTTTAAATGATTTGATGGTGATGTTTGGTTTGTGTTTTGCGATGGTTGGAGTGGCGCACTTTATCGGCGGGCAGATAGCAGGCTTCTTTGCACCCTATAGCTGGGCAGTACAATACAGCTTTGCCAGCTCATTCTTTTGGATGGTGGTGATTATCACCTTAATAGGGGTAGTATTTTCCTTTACCAAAATTCGTCGCCTTGATCATGTTGGTGCCTCCAAAATTGGTACGGTATTTATCTTTGTATTGATTGCTGCTATCGGTATGCAAATCAATCTCGCCGGTATTGTCTCGCAGTGGCGCTTGCTACTCATTGGTCTATTGTGGATGAGTATTCACGTGGTGATTATCTTTATTGTCGCTAGAATCATTCGTGCACCATTTTTCTTTTTAGCAGTAGGTTCTAACGCCAATACCGGCGGCGCGTCTTCTGCACCGATTGTCGCCACGGCATTTCACCCCTCACTGGCGCCCGTTGGCGTATTCTTGGGTATTTTAGGCTATGCGGTGGGCACCTTTGGTGGTTATATCAGTACACAGATGATGCGGCTAGTGGTAGGGTGAGCGCTAACAAGCCTTAGTGTACATAAACCATAAATGTAGCTTTGGGTACTGTATGTGAGGCATTTATTAACGGCTTAATTTCCAAAAAAAAGAGAATGCTTGTTGACCAAGCCCTCTCTTTTTTTATTGATATAGTCAGTGAAAAGTAATATTGATCTTAGTCTATCTATTCTGATTCATTACTACTATCAAGCCTTCATCTGCGCCAATCATTTTTCTATTCCCAATAATCTGCTGGGCATTCAGGTAATTCACTTAAGGTATTACGTAGTGCAACCGACCACTGACGACTGATGTCGTTGAAGTATTCGTCGTCTTGCTCGATACGGTGACCCTTGGGCATCTTCAAACTGTCATTTTGATAAATCAACAAATCTATGGGCATACCTACAGACAGATTGGAGTGAATGGTTGAGTCAAATGACAACATCAGGGCTTGGGTCGCATGCTTGACGTCTGTCTCGTATTTAACCGAGCGGTCGAGAATGGGCTTGCCGTATTTACTCTCACCCAGCTGAAAAAACGGCGTATCTTGCGTGGCTCTAATGCAGTTGCCTTCTGGGTAGATCATATATAGCTCAGGAGGCTGGCCTTTGATTTGCCCGCCCAATATAAACGAGCTGGTAAAGGTGCCACTATTACTATCGTTAGCGACGCTTTGAGCATGAGTCATGATACTACGCATGCATTCACCCACCATTTGCGCCGCGTCAAACAGTGTCGCGACGGTATGTAAGCTGCTCTCAGAACGCAGGTTGATATCGGTTTTTAACTTATTAAAGACCGCTTGTGAGGTAGCAAGGCTGCCAGCGGTCTGTAGCACCATAAAACGTTCGCCTTCAACGCCGTATTGGTAGAGTTTTCTAAACGTCGAGATATGGTCAATGCCAGCGTTGGTACGGGTGTCACTCGCAAAAACCATCGCGTCTTTTAGACGAATAGCAGCGCAGTAAGTCATAAGAAATCCTTATCTCAATAAGCAGAATCGATATCGATATTGATATTGATATTGATAGATAGACTGCATCTATTACTATGACAATCTTGAGACCAAAACTTGACTGTAAAGATTCTCATAGCCGCCGCCCATCCTTACCCCGCGTACTGGTGCGGCATCTAAGTAATCGCGACCAATAGCGACATACACATGCGAGCTTGGCTGGAACAGCAGATTTGAGATGTCAAAGGTATACCAGTAGCCCTCTAGCCAAACCTCTGCCCAAGCATGGCTAGCCATATGATTCTCTGTGTCATCGTATAGATAACCTGACACATAACGCGCTGGGATATGCTGATCCCTCAAGCAGCCTAAAAATACATGGGTATGGTCTTGGCACACACCAGCGCCGATGTTAAAGGCTTCGGCTGCCGTCGTTCCCACGTGGGTGGCATCTTTTATATAAGGCATTTTGGTCAATAGCTCAGTCGCCATGGCTTTAAGGCTGTCATGGGTCGGGTCTTTTAGATAAGGTGCAGCAAAGGCGCGCATCGCCTCTGAACACTTAGTCAATGGGCTTTGTACCGTAAATAGCAAATAGGGGACGTTGTCCATGTCCTCTAATCGCTCGGTATCGGTATTGATCTCGACAATGCCGGACGCCTGCATTTGCAAGTTATTGTGTGCCTCATTACGACTAAGCGTTAGCCAGTCATTGCCAAAGCCGTCTTTTTGATTGACGGCAACTTTAGGCAGCATCACATCCCACCTATGAATCGTTTGATGCGGTAATTGCATCGGCGTCATACGAATATACTGAACGCTGCGCTGTGCCAGCTCGCCGTAGTAATAATTGGTTTGATGACTTATTTGAAGTTTCATAATGTTTTCCTCTTTAAGGTGCTTTTTGTCTATTTTACTAAGCTAAACGCTATACACCTTGCTGTAATATGATGTTGAATTCTCGGCTAATGAGCTTAAAGTCGCTAAATTGCTTTGATTTGATCATCTGATTGGTCAAGCGAGTCAGTTCACGCCAGCGCGTGTTTTCTGGCAGCTGATTAATCCAATACTTAAATTCAAGACTAATCTCGGTGGTGTCCTCATTGAGTAGGACTGCACGCTCTAATTGCTCAAAATACCGACCTAATTGCCAAAAACACGTCACGGTAGGGTGCTCTTGTTCCATTGCTGCATTACAGGCATATAGCTGTAGCGTCGCTGCTCGATAAGTACCGGCACTTGATAAGCGTTTAATGAGGTTGTACAGCTCTGCAGTATCTTTGCCAATCACGCCTTTGGCCTCTTGCACATTGGTCTCAATGGATTGGACCACGCTAGGGATTCTTTTTTGCTCTAAGTCATAAAGTATTTGTGCCTTCATTACTTTTAGCGGCTCATTCGCCTCTGCCGCAAAGCCTAAATGGCTGATTAAATGCTGTATTTGTGATTTTTTTAGGTCACCTTTGATCAACTGTTTCATTAGGCTGTCGTAGTAGTAGAGTCGCTCGCTATACCTACCGAGCCAGATCAAATGACTACTGGTCGACAGCAGCAATATCATTGGCGCATCATCGAGGTCCTCAAAACCCGCTTCGATAGGCTGTATGCGATTGTGGTAGCTGGCGTGACCAGCAGCACTCAGTGCTAGATTGTTAGACTTATCCGCCTGCCCATTAGCCAAGGCGGCTTTGCTCGAAGCTGGCGCGTTACGCTTGTCTGAAGATCTCTTCTCTAAACTGCTGTCATCGACGACCCAAGTATCTTTGATGCCACCACCTTGTGATGAGTTGACCACTAACGAGCCTTCGACCATCGCCACACGAGTAAGACCGCCCGGTACGATATCGACCGAACCGTCGCCATGACTGAGTACAAAGGGGCGCAGGTCAATATGGCGCGGGGCGATACCATCACTAACAGCGGTCGGATTGGTAGATAATGAAATTGTAGGCTGCGCAATAAAACCGTTGGGGTTGTCGAGCAGACGCTTGCGATAGTCGCTGATCTCTTGTTTGGTAGAGGTTGGCCCTATGAGCATGCCATAGCCGCCGGAGCCTTGGGTTTCTTTGACCACCAGCTTGTCTAGATTGTCTAGTACATAGCTTAGCTCGTCAGGCTTGCGGCACTGATAGGTCTCGATATTGGGCAAGATGGGCTTTTCACCCAAATAGAACTCAATCATATCGGGCACAAAGGGGTACAAGCTTTTGTCATCTGCCACACCAGTGCCGGGCGCATTGACGACGACCACATTACCAGCGCGGTAAGCACTCATCAGACCCGACACGCCTAGTATTGAGTTGGACTGAAATGCCAAGGGATCAATATAAGGGTCATCAATTCGGCGATAAATGATATCGACTTGTACCTTACCACGGATACCTTGCATGTAGACTTTGCTGTCCTCAACCACCAAGTCATAGCCGTGTACCAGTGGTACATTCATCTCATGCGCCAAAAAAGCATGCTCATAATAAGCACTGTTGAAGCGACCGGGGGTTAGGATAACAATCTGTGGATCATACTTGGTGGTTGAGCTGGCAAGACAGCATTTGAGACGCTGCGGATAGTCGCTAACCCCTAATACGGGCGTATGAGCGAACAAATCAGCTAATAGAGTCTCTGAAATACTGCGGCTCTCCAGCATGTAGGAGACACCAGATGGCGTACGAAGATTGTCCTCTAATACACAGAATTGACCGGTCTCGTCTCGAATGAGATCGATACCACTGATGTGCGAGTAGATAGGCTTATCAAGTTCAATGCCCATCATCCATGGCTCATAGCAACCACTGGCATAGACGTAGCTGGCAGGAACAATGTCTGCTTTCATAATGGCTTGATCG
Organism: Psychrobacter sp. 78a-MNA-CIBAN-0178; assembly: GCF_040309625.1. Taxonomy (NCBI): domain Bacteria; kingdom Pseudomonadati; phylum Pseudomonadota; class Gammaproteobacteria; order Moraxellales; family Moraxellaceae; genus Psychrobacter; species Psychrobacter sp. 78a-MNA-CIBAN-0178. The sequence goes on along the minus strand of NZ_JBEOOZ010000005.1, from coordinate 140,828 downwards.
TGATAGATATCATGCAAAAAGGCATTGAGCGCAGTAATCCGTTGCTTGCAACCAGCTTCTACTTGCTGCCATTCGCTGGCGGAGATAATGCGTGGAATGATGTCAAAAGGAATCATCCGCTCAATGTTTTTGGCATCGCTATAGACAGTGAAAGTCACGCCCTTACGATAAAATATATTTTCTGCTTGCTCGTTCAGGTGGTTGAGCGCATCCATACTGATGTTGTCTAGCCAATCGCCGACAGCCTTAGCCGCAAGACGATACTCACCCTTGGCATTTTGCAGTTCATCGAAGCACTGTCGCTTTTTTTGCTTGTCTTTTGCGTGGCTCTTACTTATGGTTGGGTTAGGAGAAGTCGCCATTTGATCTTGGCTTTGACTTTGGCCATCATTTTGGCTTTGAGATTGAAGTGATTGTTGGTTCATAAATACCTCACGCATCCTTGGTAAAGTTATTATTTATAACGCATACACGGGTTATGATAGGCAGATCGGCAGGTGCAAGACGTCCAATATGTAGCCTGTGCCTTGTCTTGACTATAGCGTGTCTACGAGCCTATGCACAACAAGCCTGTGACTTTTTTAAAGTTGTCACCGTTAAAATACAACACAACAATAACTTAACTGCCGCAAAAAACAGCGATATCTTGCTTTCTTAAGGGTTCGCTAGCGATGGTACTTATATGAAGTGCTCATCTGAACAAACCCTTATAAACCCATTTAAGAGGATGGAGCAACATGGATGAAAAGAAGTTCGAGATTTATTTGGCAGATGATGGGCAAACTCAAATTGAGATTCGTCTAGAGCGCGACACCTTGTGGCTCTCACAAGCGCAACTGGCGACATTGTTTGAAAAAGACTCTGATACGATTGGTTTGCACCTAAAAAACATCTATAAAGAAGGCGAACTCGACCCCGAAGCAACTACCGAGCAATCCTCGGTAGTTCGTAAAGAGGGAAACCGACAAGTGCGACGCAACATTCGCTTTTACAATCTAGATGCCATTATTTCTGTGGGTTATCGGGTTAATTCTAAAAAAGGCACGCAGTTTCGTATATGGGCGACCCAGCGCTTACGTGAATACTTAGTGCAAGGCTATACGCTCAATCAGCAACGCTTCGATAAAAACTCTGCCGAGCTCCAGCAAGCGTTAAACTTAATCAAAAAAACAGCCCAAAGCCCTGAGCTGAATACTGATGAAGGGCGCGGCTTAATTGAGATTATCAGCCGTTATACGCAGACGTTTTTATGGCTACAACGCTATGATGAAGGCTTGCTTGACGATCCAGCAGGGCAGGAGGGCGGTGTATTGCCTAGCCTAACTGAAGCGATGAGCGCACTAAATAATTTAAAAGCGCAATTAATATCACGCGGTGAGGCAACTGAGCTATTCGCCAAGCCTCGCGGTGACGGGTTAGACAGTGTACTGGGCAATTTGCAGCAAACCGTGTTTGGCGAGCCTGCCTATCCGACTATCGAGAGTAAAGCGGCGCATTTATTGTATTTTATGGTCAAGAACCATCCCTTTACCGATGGCAATAAACGCAGTGGTGCTTTTTTATTCGTGGATTTTTTACATCGTAATAAGCGGCTGCTCAATGAAAGTGGGGAAATGGTCATTAATAACACGGGACTTGCTGCTTTAACCTTACTGGTCGCTGAGTCTGATCCCAATCAAAAAGAGACGTTGATTAAATTGATTATGAATATGCTGTCATTAGAGGCTTGATATACAGAGATATCATCCATGAGCGCTACAAAAGATAAGTCTAACTATGAATATTTGCAGTTATCATTATAACAACAACGCTTGATAATCAATTTTAAGGAAAACAACGCATGTTTAGCATAATAAAAGACTGGCACAATCAGCGCGTACTCGATAACAGTGACTTTACTAAGGCGGACTGGATGCAGGCTGCCAAGCGTATTGTGATACTTGAGCGCTTAAACGAGGACGAGATGACTCGTTTGTTTGAGTTGGCGACGTTGTTTTTGGATGATAAATCCATTACGGGCGCACAAGGCTTTGAAATCACAGATGCAGTCAGGCAGTCCATTGCCTTACAAGCCTGTTTGCCGATATTGAATCTAAGTCTAGAATGGTACGCTGGCTGGTCGTCCATTATCATTTATCCCGGTTCTTACAAAAGTGACAGTACCACTGTAGATGAGTTCGGTATCGTCCATGAAGGCAGCCAACATCGTAGCGGCGAAGCGTGGCTGCGTGGACCGGTCATTCTGTCATGGAAGGATGCCAAGCATTCAGGCGAACGCGATGGTCACAATGTCGTCATTCATGAGTTTGTCCATAAGCTCGATATGCTCAATGGCCGTGCTAATGGCTTTCCACCATTGCAACCCGGCATGGATCCTGCGCGCTGGACGGAGGTTATGGCGCGAGATTTTGAGGATTTTCAAACGCATCGTAAGTCAGGACTGGATCGATATGGCGCGACCAATCCCGCTGAGTTCTTTGCGGTGCTCAGCGAAGTGTTTTTTGAGACGCCAGAAAAGTTGGTCGACGCATATCCAGATATCTATGAGATTATGGTCAAGTTTTTTAAGCAAACACCGATGTAGTTGATGTTAAATATATTACATATTAAAAAATGAATATATAACAGTGTAAACACAAAAGGGGCAGTGCATCATACAGAATACACTGCCATTTTTTAATCTTTAATAATTAAATCATGTGCTTATTATCTAATTAAACCGTCCACTGATCATTAACAATAGCCACCAAATAACGTTTGCCTTGATAATTATCAAACACTAAACGTAACACCCGCCAGTCCATACCATCATACTCTTCGCTACCTTTATAATAAAACTCAACAACATCGGATTTTTGATAGATTTTTTTTAAGTTATTGATGGTATTACCATTACGACGAAACTCATTGATGCTGACAGCGCTATCATTGTACTTTTTGGCATCAACCCAAGTATCTAAGTATTCTGGCAGCGGAATCACTAATGGGTCGCCAGTACCGTCAAGTTCGCCCCAAGTAAAGCGAATTTTTGACTGTTGCAAATATTGTGCATATTGCTCACGGCTAAAGGTTTTATCCGTTTCAGGGCGTACATAAGCGTACATGGAGAACCTGACGCCACGTGTGGGATGGATATCATCCGTGATACGAGCAAAGTCATTGTTAGCGAGTGCACGCTGGATACGTAGCGCTTGCTGTCTGAGTGTCTGCTGGCTCATGTCAGAGAGCACTTGTGATGATGCGTTGCTGGTTTGCGGATTAGAGATGGTCGCGCTGGACTCAGCAGACGATTGGCAGCCAGTGACAATAAGTGTGGCCATCAGTATTGATGCCATACTTGTAGCGGTTGAGGGTTTATAAAGATAAGACTGAGGCATATGAAAACGAGATGACGGCATCATAAAAATATCCTTATCGTAATAACATTAGGTATTGGAATTATTTTTTAGATAGAGATCGTTCGATTAGATAATGACTTGTGTAGATATAAATTAATAATGGTTGTGATGTTCGTTAATACATAGCGGCTCATTGTTCAGAGCAACATTCAAAGCAACCATTGAGATTAAGTTAGCAAATATAGTCAGCATGAACTGTAATAATTGTTTAATCCAAACTTCCTCAGACCGTTGGTTTGTTTTCGCATAATGTATATTATGTTAAATGATGGCTGTGTGGTGTTGAGTTCATGATATCTGTTTAATGCCTTCTAGCTCAATAGCAACACATAGTCTACAACTTATTATTCGGTTCTTACTTTGACCTACTTCACTATCTATTATAGTTTTGTACGCCTAAATATTTTTGGACTATAGTGTATTTTTGATTTAGCTCAATGTACTTATTAATACCAATAATGCGTTCAAATCTTGCCAGTACACCAACTTGCTATTCGGTGATTCCCACATGCTTTGTATTGAAGTATTATCAAAGCAATTGTCATGTTCTGATCTTTATCTTTAGCCTCTAAAATTATTGACCCCTATAGTCAAATCTATATAAACAAACTTGATATATTTTAGTTAGGCAGCCTGACGATAGAAACTCACCCACATCTGCATCCGTAATCTAGAGCTCAAAGGAACTACTAAAAACTGACTTATTCCATCTATTATCATTTGTCATAACGTTTCTTATAAAGATAAAGATTAGTTCCTCATACAGACATTCAGCTACTAGTATAGCTGAATGTCTAAATTAGTTAACCCTACACTTCTTCAACCTTCCTAAGTTGATTAGAGTAAAGTAATGTATTTAGGTATCTGAATGTACTTCTCTAGCAATCATCCCGTATTGCGCAAACCTGCTGCCAAAGCGTTAATACTACGGATTAATGGACCCTCAACATCAAGCTCATCATGATTGATGACGCCTGTAACGTCTTTTTGTCTGGCACGTTTTAACAGCTCGATTTGTATATAATTAATCGGATCTAAATAAGCGTTTCGCCACTGTAGTGAGGCGGCAAGATTCTGCTGGTGCTCTAATAACGATGTTTGGTTAAGCAAGGAATTTAAACCAGAAGAGGTCAGCTGGTGCTCATCGATGACCGCTTGCATAATTTTTTCACGTAACGCCTCATCGTCACATAACTGGCTATAAGCCTGAGCGATATTCATCTCAGATTTGGTAAAAGCCATTTCGATATTGCTGATAAATACGCTAAAAAATGGCCAATGCTTATTCATCTCTCTCATTAACTCTTCTTCCTCTTTAACGCTCTGTAACGCACTGCCGACGCCATACCAAGCAGGTAAGGTGAAACGCGCTAATGACCAGCCAAATACCCAAGGAATTGCCCGTAAAGTCGTTTTGCTCGGCAAGCCTTTTTTGCGATGCGCGGGACGTGAGCCAATATTTAATAAAGAGATTTCTTGCACAGGGGTCACCTGTGAGTAGAACTGATAAAACCCTTCAGTATTATCAGTCAGTTGACGATAATGCTGTTCACCCGCGTCTGCCAAACGCGCAAAGAGTGCTTCATAATCTGGCAGCTCAGCGGGTTGCACAACGAATCTGGTAGAGCAGGCTTTCAATGTACCGGTGATGCCCATGGTCAGCTCAAATACAGCGGTGTCGGTGTTGGCATATTTGGCATAGAGTACTTCGCCTTGCTCAGTGACTTTAATTTCTCCATGCAATGTACCCGCTGGTTGTGCGGCAATCGCGTTATGCGTTGATCCGCCACCACGACTCACTGAGCCACCACGACCATGGAACAAGCGCGTTTTGATGCCGTATTCTTCAGCGATACGATTGATAGTTTGCTGCGCGCTATACAGCTGCCATGCAGAGGTAATGATACCGCCATCTTTTGATGAATCTGAATAGCCAAGCATGATTTCTTGGGTGTTATCTGAGTGCGCAAGCAGTCCTCGATACAGTGGATTATCCAACACGGCAGGTAGAATCTTGTCAATATTTTTAAGATCTTCAATGGTCTCAAACAAGGGTGCAACGGGCAAATCAGCAGATAACTGTCCTGCCTCATCAACCCTGCACAGGCCAGCAAACCGCATCAATAATAAAACTTCTAATAATTGACTGGCATTATTAGTCATCGAAATAACATAACTGCCAAAAGTCTCTTGCCCGACCAGCTTACGTAATGTCGCCACTGAGTTCATCAATGCCAATTGTTCACGTGTTTTATCAGTCAAGTTATCAGTATAAATGAGCGGTGTACCAGGCTTTGCAAGCAAACGAGTCAGCCACTCTTGGCGCTCGCTTTCACTCAAAGTTTGATAATCTGGCAGATTAGAGGCACTGGCAAAAATATCGTCAATCACCTCACTATGATAAGACGACTCTTGACGGATATCCAGCGCGGCTAAATGAAAGCCACAGGTTTTCACCAGACGAATAACGTCAAGCAATAAGCCATCGCTATGAGCAGTATCATGGCCATTCACGCTCTGACGAATAATACGCAGGTCTTCTAACAGCTCTTGTGGGTCGGCGTAGGCATCTTTTTCAGCCTCGCTATCACTACCTTTGCTTTGAATATGGCTATTAGTCGATTTTATTTTGGCAAGAATAATCGATAACAGTCTTCGGTACGGCTCATTGTTGTAATCGTCAGTATTGTAATCAAAGACTCGTCTGTCGAGCTCACGATAACTTTCAATTTTTGTATACACGTCAGGTTCGATAGCGACAATTGTATCGCTGTGAATCAGTTCACGACGCAATTTTTTGATCAACACTTGATAGTGACGCAAGACGGTATTGGCATGCATCAATACGGCCATTTCTGTGGTGTCATGAGTGACAAAGGGATTGCCATCTCTGTCACCACCGATCCAAGAACCAAAGCTCATGAACGCCGGTAAGGGATAGTCTGTTAGCTCAGGATAGATATCAACAATGGCGTCTTTAATATTACGGTAAACTTTGGGAATGGCGCTGAATAAACTGGCATTGAAATAATGCAGGCCATTATTGATCTCGTCATAGACTAAAGGTTTACGCGTCCGTACTTCATCAGATGACCATAATAAATCAATGGTTTGCGCCGTTTGTTCTTTCGCTTGCTCATAGGCGAAACTGTTTTCAGGAAGATTATTCAAAGCATCGCTATGCTTGAATAAACTCTGCAATAGATTCATCGTCGTACGGCGACGCGCTTCAGTAGGATGGGCGGTAAAGACAGGGATAAATTTTAGCTGATCAATCAGCTCTTGCATTTGGGCGGGTTCAATATTGCGCTCACGACATTCAAGCAGCGTACGCCGAAACGAGCCTTCCCAGCTATGTTCCGATTGCATACGCAAGGCTTGACGTTGTTCTCGTAAGTAATTCTCTTCACTTAGATTGGCTAAGAAAAAATAGATAGAAAAGCTGCGGATGACATTTTTTAAGGTTTGGTTATCTAATGAGGCTATGAAGTCGATGAGTTGTTGCTGGTTCGCTTCGTTAGGCGCGCGTCGTTGTTGGATAAAGCCTTTGCGCAGGGTTTCAATCGTATTAAGCGTTTGTTCACCCGTTTGCCGAGAAATCGCCTCTCCTAGAAATGAGCTTAATAAGCGGATGCGTTCGCGTAGTACGTGGTTATCAATAGTCATCCTTGATCTCCTGATCAAATTCATTAAAAATAGTCGTGCCGTCTTAAATGTAGGTTTTCTATGGTGTAAGCCATTTAACCTGTTTATGTGGATCTCGAAGCTCTCGCTTCTCATCAGCCAAGACGTTGCTAGCTTTAGGTATTAATCATTTATTTTTTGGTGATACTGGGTCAGCCATTCCTGTAATGGTATATCTGTCTATCCCTAGTCAGCCAACAATATTATGAGTTTCATTATTACGATTGATGACTAAACTAACGGCTTCAAGTTTAATTCTCCAGCTTTACTAAACAGTCAGAATTAATATCAGCAATCGTTTTGGCACCAGTCAAGGTCATTGCGACGCGTATTTCTTTATCTAGCAGTTCTAACAAATTGCTTACCCCTGCACCGCCATCCGCTGCTAAAGCATAAATAAAAGCGCGCCCTAGCATGCAAATATCAGCGCCTAAAGCTAACATGCGCACAATATCTAAGCCATTGCGTATTCCAGAGTCGGCTAAGATTTTAATCTCTCCTTTCACCGCATCAGCAATAGGAGGCAGCGCCCGTGCACTGGATAAAACACCGTCTAGTTGTCGTCCACCATGATTGGATACGACTATACCGTCTGCCCCAAAACGCACCGCATCTTTGGCATCTTCTGGGTCCAAAATACCTTTGATGACCATAGGTCCATCCCAGTACTCACGAATCCAATCTAAATCTTTCCAAGAAATAGAGGGATCGAAGTTATTACCTAGCCAGCCTATATAATCTTCTAGCCCTGTTGGCTTGCCTAAATAAGTAGAGATATTGCCCAGATCGTGCGGACGGCCATTTAGTCCTACATCCCATGCCCATTGCGGATGCGTCACAGACTGTAAGTAACGGCGCATAGTGGCATTTTTACCGCTCATGCCAGAGTGCATATCTCGGTAGCGTGCGCCTGGTACCGGCATATCCACCGTAAAAACCAAGGTCGAGCACCCCGCAGCTTTGGCACGCTCTAAGGCGTTTTTCATAAAGCCTCGGTCTTTTAATACATAAAGCTGAAACCACATTGGACGGATGATTTTAGGCGCCACTTCTTCAATCGGACAAACCGAAACCGTCGACATGGTAAACGGAATGCCTTTTTGATCGGCTGCCATAGCGGCTTGTACCTCCCCACGACGTGCATACATACCTGTGAGACCGACTGGTGACAATGCGACAGGCATTGATAGGGTTTCGTTAAATAATTGCGTCTCGAGACTGAGCTGTGACATATCATTCAGTACACGTTGCCTAAGAGCAATTTTTGATAAATCTTCAACATTACGCTTTAAGGTATATTCCTCATAAGCACCGCCATCTATATAATGAAATAGAAATGGTGGCAGTCGGCGCTTGGCAGCAGCCCTGTAGTCGTTTGGAGATGAAATAATCATACGCTTACCCTTTTTATGCTGTTAGATATCTATGTAATATTTTTGAATCTCTAATGGTGTGTTGATTAGTGCCAAATGATATATCTTTTTTTATTCTAGCTTTGTACTCGTGCTTCAGCATAAAGATCAGCGATAGAATGCTTAATCATAATGAATAGAACTGACTTGCTTTTGAAGCATAAAGCTCAGCCTACACTAACTATTACACACAGCACGAGCAGTTGCGTTTATTTTTTGATGTTTTACCAATGCCAGGATTAAAGCTATTGGTTGGGTCTAGGCTTTTATAGAAATTCTGCAAATCAGGCTCTGCTTCGTATAGATGCCCTACATTATGCTCAGCAGGATATTTGGCTCCGCGTGCGCTCAATAGCTCTAACATCATCTTTTTAACAAGGTGTGCATCACTGCCCTTCTTCAAAATATAATCTTGATGAAACACATAGCAAAAGAAGTGTCCGTAATACAGCTTCATCTCTAAGTGTTTTTCAATTTCTTCAGGTAGGGTTTCAAGCCATTCTAATTCATTACGCGGTATGGCAATATCTAATGCCAATATCTCACCAACTTCTTTTTCATGTATGATTTCATAGCGTAATGCGGCACCGGCTGCCGCAAAACGATTTAAAAGCGCGCTTTCTGACTCTTCTTTACTACATTCAAAATAGCTACCGGTTTTTGATGCCGCAAAAAACGACTGCAAAAATTCTTGAGCTTCCACTATCCCGTCATCACTCATTTTTATTATGAGATGATGCTCGTACTTATCACGGTACGCTAGCATGCGCTCAGGTAAATGTTTTGGAAATAAGTTAGCTATAAACTGCATGACTTTATCGGTGAAATGCTTTGGCATCCACGACCACTTATGAAATTTAGCGTCAATAGCGCCTTTGATAGAGAATAACCTTGGTAAGGCATCTGTGCCGAGATGCTTGATACTTAAAAAAGTGTCTTTACCGTATTTAGCGGATACATCAAATATATCGCGATGCATATATTCGCCAACTTCGGGGGTATTTTTGAAAGTTGATAATATCTGCCTTCTTAACTGGGCAAGCTCACTGACACTATTACTGCCTATATAGAAAGCTTTCTCTTTTGTAGCGGTTGGATAAGTATCTAGGCGTACTGCAAATACCGCCAACTTGCCTGCACAGCCACTGGCTTCATACAGTCGGCGCTTATCAGCATTAAAGCGGCTTGGCGTACTTGCATCAATATCTTTTACTCTGGCGATATATTCTTTGTCTGATGCCATCTTGCCACTATCAGGTAATTCTCTTTTATCAAAATTACCATTTTGCAAATTAGTCAGTATTTCTTCTGGCGTATCACCTAGCTCTACGTCTAGATGATTAACCAATACCAACTGACCTTGTGTGTTAATCTGCGCAAACAAAGCCAACTCAGTGTAAGCAGGGCCTCTTTTTACCAAGGACCCTCCCGAGTTATTCGAAATCCCACCAATAATAGACGCCCCTAAAGTCGAGGAACCAATCACCGAATGCGGCGCTCTATTCACCGCTTTCAGCTGACTTTGTAGTTGGTGTAGAGTCGCCCCAGCCAAACTGATTACTTGCTCATTATCATTTATCAAATACAATTGGTCTATTGCCAGCGTATTAATCACCACAACTGGTCTATCGTAGTCATTACCGCTCGGTGTTGAGCCTTCAGTCAGACCTGTCTTAGCCGCTTGCATGATAATGATGCAGTCGCCTTCAACGCATACTTCTAGGCTACGCCAAATCTCCAGCAGTGTTTGCGGAAATAAAACGGCTAAGGCACTGCCACCACCAGAGCGCCACCCCATTCTATAGTGCTCATTTTTCTCTGGATCAGCCTGTACATTACTAGCACCCAGTAATTGTGTTAGCTTGTCTAGTACTTGATCAGCACTAAGCATGCCTTGAGAATCGCGATTTGACGAAGATATATGATGCTCCTTATCTTGTGATTGTGTGTCATTCATCATGCTAAGGGCCCTTGAAAACCAAAAATGTAAATGGCGGCCATGACGATGATGCCACAGAACAACACATAGTATATGGTGGGTAAAATAGTACGCCTAAGTGTGGCGCCCTCCATACCAAGTAAACCCACCGTTGCTGATGCAGCCACCACGTTATGTATGGCAACCATATTACCGGCTGCGGCACCAACCGCTTGCGCCGCGATGACTAGAGAAGGTGAAATATGTAAGCTCATGGCGGCTTCATATTGGAATTGACTAAACATCATATTAGATACGGTATTAGAGCCTGCGATAAATGCACCTAAAGCACCAATGGTTGCACTAATCAATGGAAAAACATTGCCAAAAGTACCCGCAAACAACTCGGCACTGGCGACTGGCATACTCGCCACATCTGATAAGTTTACCCCTGAATTGATAAAGATTCTGACCATTGGAATCGTAAAAACCAGTACAAAACCAGCTCCTAAGACCGTTTTAGTTGATTCTTTAAAGGCATTATTTAGTGCACTACCTGGTTTTTTGGTTTGCAGAGCAGCGGCAACCAAGGCGCTTATTACTAACAAGCCTCCAGGTAAGTACAGAGGACTAAAACTAGCGCTTACATCTGCCTCTCCTAAAACCGTCGTAAAATCTAACGTTGCACTGGTTAATAAGGATTCAAATCCAGCGAATACTCTTGAGCACACCAGTAAGACTGCAACGAGTAAATAAGGGAACCACGCCATAACCGCAGACATCTTTTTACTGGTTAAATCAAGCGTCACATCTTCTTTACTGACCACCAGTTTACCCATCCATTCGCTTGGCCAGTTTTTCTGAGGCGCAAAATCCCAAGTTGTTTTTGGGACTAAAAACCCTCTTTTAGCAGCGTTTACAACAATGGCTATACTAACTAAACCTCCGACCAGTGAAGGAAACTCTGGCCCTAAAAAAACACCGGTTATCATATAAGGGATTGTAAATGCCAAGCCTGCAAAAATCGCAAACGGCCAAATAGCGAAGCCTTCTTTCCAGCTTTTATTCTTACCAAAAAAGCGGGTGAGCATCATCACCATAAAAAGTGGCATAAACGTACCAATGACACCGTGAATAATGGCGACTTGACTGGTAATCAGTTGTAAAAAGTCGCCCCACTGTAGTCCTTCTTGTGCCAGTTGAGCGCTAATGGCCGCTTTATCTAACCCATTATTTACCCCAATAACGATAGGCGTACCGACCGCACCAAATGATACAGGTGTACTTTGTATCATCATGCCCATCAACACTGCACCCAGCGCTGGAAATCCTATCGCCACCAGCAAAGGCGCAGCAATAGCGGCAGCTGTACCAAAACCTGAGGCACCCTCAAGAAAGCAGCCAAAGCACCATGCAATAATAATGGCTTGCACACGCCTATCTGGCGATACATTGGTAAACCCAGCACGGATAACGGCGATTGCACCAGTATTTTTCAATGTATTCAGCAAAAAAATAGCACCAAAGACAATCCACAACACCGAGACAGTTATCACCAAACCCTGAATAATAGATGATGACACTCGGTTAAGCGTCATATCCCATATAAAAATGGCAAGCGCAGCGGTAACAGCTAAAATAATTGGCATTGTTTTTTTGGCCGACCATTGCAAGCCTATAAGAAAAATACCACAGAGAACGATTGGCAGTAATGCCAACAGCCCATATATTGTTTGATTCAAAATTACATCCTTTTGATTGTGTGATCTTCCTTGAACCAAGTCATCGCAGCCTTTATTTTGACGACTCAATGATGACTAAGTTGTATTAAACATTCACAAACAGGGACTGCTAATTTATCCAAGCCGTCTTGTAGACAAAACCGAGCACGACTTGCGACAGTCTATGGCCCATGTTCAAAAAGCCCTAAAATAGTCTACGCCTTGTTAATTAATTGATATATTGCATCAATGGACAATGTTATTTTCCTTTTTTGCTATAATCTAATCCGCATTACGCCAATTGGAGCACAAGTATGGTCAAAGCTGACGATATGGTTTTATTTGTCCAAGTTGTTGAGGAAGGGTCATTTTCTAAAGTCGCTGAAAAGCTATCATTAACCAATTCAGTAGTGAGCAAGCGCATTGCAAGATTAGAAGAGAACTTAAATACTCAACTCATTTATAGAACCACTAGAAAGTTGAGCTTAACCGATGCCGGCAGGACGCTTTACGACAAAGCTAAAATTGCTAAACATGCCTTTCAGGAAGCTGAAGATGCAGTAACGGGTTACAGCGAGGATATGAAAGGCACCATACGAATAACCCTGCCTGTGGTCTCTGCAAATTTGATATTGAGCGAATCTATTGCTGAATTCTGTAAACAACATCCTGAAATATCGGTGGATTTACAAATTACCAATCGCTTGGTTGACTTGATAGAAGAAGGTTTTGATTTGGCAATAAGGACCGCTGAGCTTGAAGACTCATCGCTCATTGCAAGACGTCTTATAGATAGCCGATGGGTGATATGTGCGACGCCAGACTATTTAAAGCGATATGGTACGCCTCAAACCCCTGAAGAATTAGACAATCATGAGTGCATAATCTATAAGTTAGATAATACCTCTAACAACATATGGCCAGTATGTATAGACGGCACAGAGCAATTAATGCCTGTCCATGGTAGGTTTCATAGCAATCATCTTAGTGCGATTAAACAAGCCACGCTCAGCGATTTAGGCATTGCTTTTTTGCCCCAAGCGTTGGTCCATGAGGAGATACAACAACATACACTTACTCAGATTTTGCAACGGTTTACACGAAAGGAACTGGGCATGTATGCAGTATATCCTAAGGCCAGGCAACCAGATCAAAAGTTAAAACTGCTCGTTGCACATTTGCGAGACTCATTACATCGGAAACAGGCTTACTACTGCTAAGTAAAAAGCCTGTTTTGATGTCTATAAAAAGATGAATGAAATAAAAAACTAATAGAGCCTTTCCTAAAAACTGTGTAACTGCTTATAATCCAATAACAGGAGAATAAGCAGTTACACAGAATTCAGGATAGCCTCTGCCGAATTTAATTTACGATCTTAGTACTAAGAGCCTTAGCCCAACCTACTGAGTGTTGACAACGGCTACATTCTTCATTTAGATCTGATATATATTTCACATAACCACAATGCATACAAGCGTAGGGCTGCCCATTCTCTATGGTTTTCGCTGCCTGAAACTCTTTGGGGAAAATAGGTAGCCCATACTGGGTCTCATTGCGTGGAAACAATAGTACACTAAACTCACCATCTGTTTCGAGCAATCCTGTCTCTACTTGTCCTAAATGACGCACGCCATATTGACGCATTTCAGCAAAGAACTCATCATGAGACATTTTATCTTTCTTAACATCTTCAAGTACAAACAAGCCATTTTCAACGATATAAGTAGCTTTGCCTTCTAGTAAATTCTCAAAAACCTTATATTTTGCGGTAACCCAAGTACACAATCTATAAAGTAGCAGCACAATACCCATGATAAGCACAGCTTGAATAAGCGGCAAATCTTTAGTGAACATGGGGTCACCAGCGATAGATCCCAGTGATAGAATAATAGTTAACTCAAAAATAGAAAGTTGGCGAATGCCTCGTTTACCCGTGAATCGTAGAAACGAAATAATCATAGCAAACATCACTATCACACGTATGACGATTTCAGCGGCAAACGACCAAGTCGTGTCATAGATAAAAATACTAGCCCAATCCATTAATTACCTCCCTGTGTATAATGTCTAGACCCTGATCTAGATTAAAGATGCTTTAGTTTTTATGATGTTGAAGAAGATTTAGTTTGAAGGTATTGAGGTAAGACGCCTCTCCCTCCTTCTTAAACTTTACGCACTTACTGGTATGAATATAGCTGTCTGAGGTTTGTAAGCTGTCGATTAAGCTTGTTTGACAGGATTTCTAATTAATATTTTTGAAGTATATCCACATTCAGTAATAAGTAAGTAAAATCTGATAGTGAGTATATTAATATAAATTATTGTTTTCTAGATTAGCTAAAAACACTGCAAAACCTTCTGTCGCCCGAGCTTTCAAGCGGCTACTGGTCAGCACACGAACGCGATTGCTCCAAGTAATAGCATAGCCTTGGTCTTCAAACTTTTTAACCAAATCCACATCTTCATGGCATGGCAGATGCGTAAAGCCGTCAACAGCTAAATAAGCCTCGCTGTTAAAACTTAAATTTGCCCCATGAATATGACGATGTCCCATCCTATCTTGATAATGAGCGATATAATCTTCGCGCGTTTGCGGCGTCAAATGTGCCCAGCTATCAATGTCTACCACGCCGCAAATCATATCAGTCGGCTGATAGATAATATGTTCAATTTGCTGTACCAACCAATCCATAGGCACAACTGAATCAGCATCTGTACAGGCAAGCCATGTCGCACCATTTTCGATCGCATAACGAATTCCAATGTCTCTCACTTGTCCCACACAGTGATAGTTACAGCATAGATAATCAACGCCCGTGGCCTTAACCAATTTCTGCGTATCATCAGTACAACTATCGAGGACCACCAGCGGGTACGCCTTAATGGTTGAAGGTAATTGATCGATAGCAGATTGCACTGATGCTAAGCATTTAGCGATAGTCATCGCCTCGTTATGAGCAGGAATTACAATACCGATTCTCATATCTCCTACCTTTGCCTATTTTGCTGAATGCTACACTTTGTCATACCAAGTTTTCTTGCATAGCTACCGAGCTTGGGGAGCGTTGCCAAACATCTAATAAGAAATCGCTGTCTATTATTTTGCTTTGATGAGTGAACGTAACCTGATGCTTCTCATTATTTGTGAAATTAAAAACATCGTGCAAGCGCTGGTGCACGGTCTCACCTGTCATCGTGAAACCCTCAATAGCATACCGCCAATGACAGCATAGTAATGTACCGCCTACAGCAAGGTTTTGCTCAGTCCAAGCGATTACTGTGTCAATATCATTGGGTGATAAATAATATAAAATCTCACTAATGACAATTAAATCAAAGGGCGGCTCATTAACAGGTGTACTAATCGATAAAAGATAAGTATCCCAAAGGGCATCTTTTAAAGTCAATAATCTATTGGGAATAACCCCTTGTATCACCTTAACATGAGGTAACTCTGCTAAGCGCTCTTTAGCAAGTTGCACCGCCTGCTGATTGCCATCAATACTCACCAAAGCATGACAACGTTGAGCCAATAGTTCACTCAGTACGCCGTTGCCACAGCCTAATTCAATGCCATGCTTATATTGAGATTGCGGCAGTATCGCTAGACACATATCACGTTTTCGTTTTTCATACCAACGAGTTTGATACTGCCATGGATCGGTATTGTCATTATATAACGCGTCAAAATACGATTCTGAATAAGCAGCTAATTGGTTGCTAATAGCAGTACCGTCAGCGGAGACAGTTTTAGAATACTCTAAACTATCGACTAAGTTACTGATATCCATTGGTGGCTTAGGTTTAGGGGTGTGACTCATATAAATAGACTTCCCAAGGTTGGCTGATTCTAGCAATCGCTTTCGCCGATAAGATTGGTGGGCTTCCCGTGCTGTCATCTGCAGTAATTTGACTTTTAAAGCAGGTGATGGCTTGGAGTTTACGCTGTAATTGCTCAGTGGTTAAATTAACTCTCATTGCACAGTGCCAAGGGATACGGCTATCGCCAGGTTTTGCCCAATGCCACGCCCAAATTAATACTTGATAACAAGCTAGGTGCTGCTGCTTGGCAAATGAAGCGACCACTTGTCCAGTTGCCTCATGATCAGGATGTCCGTCATTTATAAAAGTGGTTATTAAAATATCCTCAGGTTGAATAATTGCGGATAATTCTTGGTGAAACTGATCTTGTTGGGCAAAGACATTGCCATCTGCTAAATTTAGAGCCATAGTCGTGACCTGATTAGCCACACCCAATACTTCCAGCGCTTTAACACTTTCTTGTGGTCGGATAGTATCAAGGCTTTCTTGAGAATAAATTTGCGAGTTCGGATGACTTTGTGTGCCATTGGTCACGTGAATAAGAACAATAGGATTGCCATTTGCTGCCAGTTGTTGCAACAGACCCCCACAGCCTAGTACTTCGTCATCAGGATGCGGGGCGAAGATGCAGACTCGTTGATAGGGCGTAAAGCTTTTTGTAATCTCCAATTGAGTCAAATCTTGCAGCCCTACCCAATTTTGCCAAGCTTCTTGACTGGTGCCATCACCTTCAATAACACGGTCACCCACGATCGGATGGTTACCTTCAAAAATAGCAGCATTCGCGACGGCATCATCTTTGGGTATAAGCTTTGTAGTGTTAATAGATACTATAGTTGCCATATATTATCCTGCCTGTCTGTTAACTCATTGGCTAAAACGCTAGTTAACTCACCGATTTTCTGTAAGTCAAAAGCGCCATGGCTTTGGCGGATAAACACGGGCAGATCCGCTGACAATCTTGCAAAATGAGCATTGCGACAAAATGGCGCTGCGCCCAATGCCTGTCCGACAACCTCCACTACTTGGCGAGCGACTTGCTCAACTTGTGACCTTAACTGGCGTATGGCAAGTTCATGGCTGATCTGTGGCTGACTATCGATTAAATCAGCAACATAATGAAAATATTTCTGAGTAACTGCCAATGCCGTACTAATTTGACCCAAATACATGGCTTTATAATCGTTTGGCTTTTGCTGATAAGCACTGATTAAATAGTCTGCTAGGTAAGACGTTGCTCCATACCAGCAAGCCGCAACGCCTGCCGCCCCATGCCAAAAACCCACCCGTTCTAGGTATTCATTGGCTCTCCCAACTTGAATAGCCGATACTTCATGGAACTGTAATGTCGCTGTATCAGTGGCTTTCATCCCTACCGCTTGCCACTCCTCGTTATCAATCTCAATACCAGATTGCCTCATATCTACGACAAGCAATTGCGCTTGATCATTGGCATTACGATACGTTATGAGTCCATGATCTACCATATTGGCCCCTGAACACCACGCTTTGGTACCACTGACTTTTCCTTGCTCATAACCTATAGGATTACCTTCTGCTGCCCAAACAGCCCACCACCCTAGATCCGCTTTATCGTAGCCTACTTCATGTAAAATGCTTAGCGCATCCAAGTGCGACTCAAACCATTTTGCAATCGTTAAATCAATCCCTGCCACATAGGCCAGAATCTGCCAACGGCTCAACGTACCTGAGACTTCACTATTTATAGGGCTAGCGCCACTTGCCGGATGCGGGATTTTATCGCTATAGGTGATTAAGGTTTTTAAGATATTATGACGTAAAGTATCAGTTAAGCTAAGTGTACTAATGGCTTGATTATCAGCCAGCAAGTTATTTTCTATACTGGCTTTAATCTCTGATAATAAAGAGTTTTTTGCATTTAGCAGTAACATGAGGCCTCCTAATTATCCTTATGAGTCAGATATTGGAACTGAGATAGGGTTCAAGCGATCCGTTTGATGCTTTTTGACATCATACAAATCATTTAAAAAATTCTGCTGCCAAACCTGTAAGTCATCTTGTTGTAGTCCCTGTAGCAGCGATTGATAGCGCGACTGCCGCTCATCTAACGGCATCGTCAAAGCAATGCCTAAACCCTCTGTCATACTTTTTGGCTTATGTGGATCGATAATAATCGCGGCTTGCATTTGCTCGGCCGCTCCTGCATAACGTGAGAGCAATAACACGCCAGGATTGTCAGGGTTTTGTGCGGCAATATATTCTTTGGCAACCAGATTCATACCATCTTTAAGCGAATTGACCCAGCCGATATCACTTTGCCAAAATATGGTCATTAACGTCTCGTGGCTTATGACACTCTCACAATAGTTGATCGCTTGCCAACTACCCATAGTATTCTCATTTTCAGAAATATCATTTCTACACTTGCTGAGTGAGAACTGTTGATTTATATCATTAACAGCAGTTTTCACATCGTCATAGAGACGCTGATAAGTAGGCACATTTAGGCGACTAGGACAGGCAATTTGTACTAACGTCAGCTGATTCTGATATAAAGGATTTTGCTGTAAAAAATCGCGGTATGCCGAAAAACGCTTTAACAACCCTTTTGAGTAATCGATTCTGTCCACCGCAATAATTTTTTGGGCAGCAGATTTTATAGTGTTTATATTCTGATTGGCTTTAGCATATTGCAAGGATAAATGGCTAATTTGCTGCTGTATTCTTGTCACATTTATGCCGATTGGATAGGCATCAATCCGCAAATAGTGAGGATAATTTAGACCTAAGTTAAGCATAACCTGCGTATTTTTTGACTGAGTAGAGGTACTAAAACCTTGCGGGGCATGTAAGACGTTTATTAGCAAATCTTTTAAATAATAATTGCATACAGCAAAGCAGTTGGCTCTCCCTTGCTGAGTTTGTGTACCAAGCACGTCATAATGAGCAAGATGCCTAATGAGCTCACTGCTTTTATCAAGTGATTGCCAGAAAGGTAATGAGACAAAGGGGATGTGGAAAAAAAAGCCGATACGATTGCAAATACCCAGCTGCCTACAATGATATGCCACACTTAAAAAATGATAATCATGCACCCAAATCACATCATCAGGCTCAATAATCTTCTTTAATTGTTTGGCAAAAAGGCGATTTACCGTTTGATAGCCTGCGTAATCCTCTGGCGCTTGACTAATTAAATCAGTTCTCTCGTGCAATAATGGCCACAGTACATTGTTGGCAAAGCCGCAGTAAAACTGCTGATACTGCTCAGTGGTAAGTGCAGTGGTCATATAAGTGATGAATATATTGGCACACGGCGCATCAGCGCCTGATAAAGCAGTTTGTTTGATACTACTAAATTCATTAGTATAATCATCATTATAGCGCTCGACAATTTCACCATTCCAGCCCATCCAAACGACTGATTTTCCGTTTAATACGTCTTGCAGTGCTATTGCAAGTCCACCTGCCATTGGGTTGTTATCAGGCATTTTGACCCGATTAGACAAGACGATTAAGCGGCTCATACCACGTGTCTCCCTCTCACTCTCACGGTTTCTTTTACTAACTCATTATGTTGTTGGCAAAGGCTTAAAAGGCTATCTAGTAAAACAGTCACCTCATGAGTGTCATGGACGTAGTAATTGGCATGAGTAGGCTCACAACCGACCTTAATCCCCATCCCTTTTATTAACTGTGAGTCGTCTTCTAGCAATTTACTGTCACCTTGTACAGCCACAAATCCTGCTTCATCAGTAATATCATCACCAATAAAAATAGGAAAAAGAGGCTTAGGGCTCTGTATTTTTTCTAATAAGGTTAGAATGGCTGTGCCTTTACTCACTCCTTTCGGCACTACTTCCCATACATATTTACCGGATTTCAATGACCAATTATTATGAGTTTTTAAGGTTTCTGTCATGATGGTATAAGCCACATCGGCCAAAGCATGATTTTTTCGGAAATGGAGCGCAACGGAATAGGGCTTTTTTTCTATGATAAGATTATTGTAGGGTCTACAAGATTGAATGATAGCCTGCCTTATTGTCGCAAGCTCGATGGTATCAATAGATACGATATTTTCATCGTTACTAATACTATCATCATCAAACGCTATTTCTAATCCATGAGTTGCTGCGATTGGTAATGTTAAAGGAAACAGCATTTGCTTTGCTTCAGCCAAACTGCGTCCTGTCACGGCAGCAATTTTTACGCCATGGTTTTGTATCTTTTGTAAAAGTATTAAGGTTGCATTTGGGATGAAGCTGTTTTTAGGATTAAGTGTGAAATCGGCTAACGTGCCATCTATATCTAGAAACAAACAGTACTCTTGCTGATGGAATAAATGGTCAGCAAATTTTTCTGGCGAGATATAGATAGGTTCCCTATTTATGCTGGGGCTTCGTCCTGAAGTCACGTTTCTTCCTTTTTAATGTAGCGTCATGTTTCAGACAAATATGCCATACATTCGAAATAATTTGCGTATCAAAAGCCGTTGCGGTTTCTAATATATTTTTAATATGGACCTAAAAAAGTCTAATACTAAGCCATTGAATTTAATAAGAAGTGTGCCATAGCCACAGTAAAAATCTAGTGACTGGAGTGTGCTGTTTGATGTGAGTTCTGTAACTCACTAAACATGATTGCTATTTATGTTTTATTTTTTAAGAAAGCATTTAAACTACCATATTTAAACCGATTACAATTCACACTAAACCACCTAAGACTTCTGTTCATCAACTATAGATTAGACAACTTATAAAAGACATTTATTGAAATATAGTTGACTAATACAAGGCTGGAATAACTGCTTCATTGAGCGCTTCCGTCATCGAATCGGCATCTTGTAGCCATAAAATTCATGGTCCTCATTGTAACCACCTTGACTTGAGCCGAGATGGGAAAAATCATGGACAAATTAAATTGCAGTAATCCACTTAACCATCTTGAAACCAAGCTCGTTTTCACACCGCAGTCGTAGTGGCGCGCCATGTAGAACACTGAGTGGATCGTCATTCATATCGAGGGCCAGAATAGTCAGTTCGTGCTGCATATTCTCCATTTTGTGGCAGTCGTAGTAGACGCCGCCATGAGCGCCCTCAGTGAGAGAGTAGAAGACGGCGTAGCGCGCCTTCGGCATCGGACGAACCAAGTCGAGTATATGGCGCATTGGCATGCCAGTCCACTTAGCGACATCGCTCCAACCTTGAATGCAGAAATGAAATGGGTTGTAATTTGCTCCTGCTGCAGCATCGCCCGTAACTCATCCAGGGAGTATTCGCTTGGTCGTTCGACCAATCCATCATCAATGCGCAACTGATATCCGGCGAACTCATTTACTGCAAGATCATCAAACTCTGTTGCCGGGGGTGATTTTTTCTTCAAGTGGATCACGAATCGAAGGGGTATTATGCTTATTGACAGCAGTATTAGGATTTTGATCAGACTTACTCATAATACATCCTTATTTATGGATTAAGATTGTCTGGGTAAGACTGAATAATTAATACTATAGATAGTCTGTTGGCTCAGTTAGCAGTCTTAATAGTTTGTATAACTTGAGCACATGCTTTGCGAACTGTGTTTGACAAAGTACACCGTGGTCTTATTCGAGCACAGTTTTCATCCTTCATCTATTTTCTTAGCATGCTTTTTAACACACTATAGTCGGATGACCACAAAAATGTTATAAAATAAATCAACTAAACGATTACCACTATAAACAACTATGACTTACTCCCTAGATTTTCGCAAACAAGTTTTAAAAAGCTTAGATGAGGGCATGACCTTTGCCGAAGCTGCTGTTTTCTATGATATCAGTCCAACGACTATCCAGAAGTGGAAAAAGCGTCTTCATAGTAAAACCACCCGATATATTAAGCCCTACAAAATAGAGGATGGAGCCCTAGCTCAAGATGTCAAAGACCACCCTGACGATTATCACTATGAGCGAGCACAGCGTTTTAATTGTAGCCCAACAGGCATCAGCAAAGCCTTAAAACGTATTGGTATTAGCAAAAAAAAAGACACTTGAGCACCCCAAAGCTTGTCCACTAAAGAGGGCTCACTACCTAAAAAACTTAACCACTACATCGCTCAAGGGTTTGCTATTGTCTACATGGATGAGAGTAGCTTTGAGAGTGAAACGATGCGTCCTTGTGGTTATGCACCCATTGGTAGCCCCTGCATTGGCAGTTACAACTGGCAAGCCAAAGAGCGAACCAACGTGATTGGTGCGCTATATGGCAAAATGCTGTTTGCACTCGATTGCTTAAAGACCAACATCAATAAAGAGGTTTTCTATCACTGGTGCAAGTTCACGCTGATACCAAAGCTTAAGAAAAAATGTGTCATCGTTATGGATAATGCGACCTTTCATAAGCGCGTTCAAAAGTTGCTTAACAGGCATGGTCACAGGCTTCTATTCTTACCACCTTATAGTCCTGACTTAAATCCCATCGAGAAAAAATGGGCTCAAGTGAAGTTTTTACGCCAAGGCTGGATGGAAAATGACTTATCTAAATTGTTTTATGATATTCATCCAAATCATAACTCTTTTGTAGTGCAGTGACTATATAACAAATAAACGGCCATCTCAGAATTCTGAGTGATTGCTAATGGATGTTCAAACTTAAGCTCTTGTAATGCGCCCGATTCAAGATATTCAGCCAACGCCCATCGCGTTGACATTAGAATACCGTCGCCCGCGCAGGCTTTTTTTGCCAGCCATGGGCCATTGTTTGAAATTGCTACCACTGGTCCTGAGACATCATGCCACTGATCATCCATAAGACATAACCATGGCGTCATTCCTAATGGCGTCTTAAAATAAAGACCCTTATGTTCTCTTAATTCTAGTGCATGATTCGGTACGCCATGTACTTCCAAATAATGTGGTGACGCGACTGGAATAAAACTGTTATCCATAAGACGTTTTGCAATTACCCGCTCATTTGGTGCATAACCACCGCGAATCGCAATATCGACATCATCGCGTCCAAGTGTTGATCGCTCATCACTTAAACTGACATCGAGCACAATTTGAGGATATAACGCACTAAAATCATCCAACACAGGCAGCAATATCTTCTCGCCAAAACCCACCATTGCGCTGATGCGTAAACGCCCCATTGGCGTTGTCTGATAGCTACGAACGGTCTCTTTGCTTTGCTCTAGTTGATTCAATATGTGCTGCACATCGTTATAATAAACTTGACCCACTTCGGTCAGTTTAACGAGTCGAACGCTTTAATAGTGTCGCACCCAAACTCTTTTCCAAATCCGACACGCGTCTTGATAATGAGGATGGCGGTACATCGAACACCTTTGCCGCTTTAGTAAAGCTACCTGTTTCGACGACTTTACTAAAATATCGTATCGCACGCAGTTGATCGAATCCTTGTCTCCATTCAATAAATATTCAATTATTATCATATAAACATCAATATTTGAATGTTTTGACTCTATTATTGTCTTAAAAGCAATAGTGATTCACATTTTACGCTATATATCACCCTATTAAAAAACAGGAATAATATGTTTAGCTTGAGCACTACAACTAAAAGCAACCTTCACGTTAATAACGGAATAATAATTTATGCTTACTTTGCACGGTTTTGCTGCGAGCAACTATTACAATATAGTCAAATATGCTCTTTTGTATAAAGAACTGCCATTCCAAGAAAACCTTATATTCGCTGGTAGCGATGAGTTACTACGCGTCAGCCCAGTGGGCAAAGTACCTGCTATCACAACAGATGAGGGCGTTACTCTTTCAGAATCGAGTGTTATTTGTGATTTTATTGAAGAGACCTACCCTGCTATACCGCTCTATCCTGAATCTGCGACAGAGCGTGCAGCTGTCCGTCAAATCATGAAAATATCGGAGCTCTATTTTGAACTGCCAAGCCGCCGCCTGATTCCTTATGTATTTTCAGGCACCAACGCCCCTGACGATGTCAAAGAAGAAGTACGCCAAGTATTAACTCGAGGCATAACTGCCTTAAATCGTCTATGTCAATTTTCACCTTGGATTGCAGGTGAACAGTTCACGATGGCTGATATTTATGTTCATTATGTAAACACAATCGTCAATGCCTTTGCCGCAACCCAACTTGACTGGGATGTGCTGGCAGAGATACCCGGCATGAAAGAATGGAATGATAAGATGAGTCAATCTGACATTGCCCAAAAAGTAGAGGCAGATCGCTTAGCAAATATGCCCAAATTTATGCAACACGTGAAAGCTCAAATACAAGCTGCCCAATCTAAATAATGTAGCTGAGAATACAATTAAGACTAAAATACAGCCCATATCAATCAAAGCAGTGATGCCACGCATCATTTGCAGGAGCAAAAATTATGACTGATAAAAATATCCAACTGGTTTCAACCATCAGTGACGACAATAAATTAACGCTATCTTTACAAAATGTTGAGATGCCGCAGCCTGGTGCCGATGAAGTCGTCGTTCGTATTGAAGCGGCACCATTAAACCCCTCTGACTTTGGGGTGATGTTTAGCGCGGCTGACATGTCAACCGCCGTACAATCAGGTACTGAGCAAAACCCTATCGTTACCGCTGATGTTCCCGCAAAGTTCATGCCAGCACTGAAAACACGTGTGAATAAAGACACACCTGTGGGTAACGAAGGCGCTGGCACGGTGGTCGCAGCGGGTTCATCGCCAGCCGCACAAGCACTAATGGGCAAAATGGTTGCTGTGATTGGCGGCGGTACATATCGTCAATATCACTGTGTCAATGTAAAAAGCTGCTTGGAATTAAAAGAAGGCACGACTGCTAAAGAAGGCGCTTCGTCTTTTGTGAACCCACTTACCGCACTGGCAATGGTCGAAACCATGCGTGCTGAGGGTCACAAAGCCATCATTCATGCAGCAGCGGCGTCTAGCCTTGGTCAAATGCTTAACCGCATTTGTATGGCTGACGGTATTGATTTGATCAATATTGTACGTAAGGAAGAGCAAGAAAAACTGTTGCGTGATATGGGCGCAAAATATGTGGTCAACTCAAGCAGCGATACATTTATTGCAGATTTAACGGCAGCGATTGTCGAAACAGGTGCCACGATTTCATTCGATCCTATCGGCGGCGGTCAACTATCCAGCGATATTCTCAACTGTATGGAAGCGGCCATTACTGCTGATGTGGAAGAATACAATGTTTACGGCTCAAGCACGTTCAAACAAGCGTATATTTATGGTGCATTAAACCGTGGCCCTATCACATTGAACCGTAACTTTGGCTTTGCGTGGGGTGTTAATGGATTCCTATTATTCAATGCGCTCGCCAAACTGGGCACTGAAACGGTTATGTCGATGCGCAAGCGTGTGGCAGAGGAAATTACCACCACATTTGCCAGCAGCTATACGCATGAAGTCACGCTACAAGAAGCGTTGCAGTTACAGTCAATCGCCGCTTATGGTAAACAAGCCACTGGTGAGAAGTACTTAATCAAACCTCAGGACTGATCATTGCTTAAAAATAATGACTTAAAAAGCGACTTTGAAATACAAAAAAGCAGATATCGATTATGATGTCTGCTTTTTTATTGACTATTAAGGGAAGTGATAAGCTCTTAAGTCGCTCTAGGGCGTGTCCTCAGTTCAACCGATAGCAATCTAAATGGTGATAAAAATGGTTAAATCTTGCCAAACATCGTCAAATAGCTAGGTAATATCTCGATATTATCTGCACTATTTTCCTTGTTTGACTGCAATTTACCTCATTTTTATCACCATTTTTAAAATAAGGACACGCCCTAGTTTGAGTATAATCGATTGATTGCGATTTAGAGTCTAAACAAGGATTAGTGTGTTTAACTGTAAACTTTGACGGCAGCATACGGCATAGGCTGTATTTGTACTGGTCAATTCCATCACGCCCAAACTCAACAATTTAGTGTCAATTAATAATCATTATTTAGGATAATCTGATGACCCCAATCCACATTGCCTTAGCCGTATTGGTTACCTTTATATGGGGTGTGAATTTTACCTTTATTGCATGGGCGCTTGAAAGCTTTCCACCACTAATGCTCACTGCCCTACGCTTTTTCTTTACTGCCGTGCCGTTGGTTTTGTTCCTCAAGCCACCTAAATTCAACCGTACGCTATTTATTTATGCCATCGGTACCTTTGTCATGCAATATGCCTTTGTATTCACCGCCATGCATTTGGGTGCATCGGCAGGATTGACGGCGTTATTGCTACAGGTTCAGATTTTTATCACCGTATTACTGGCTTTTGTCATACTGGGTGAAGCGGTGAGTCGCATGCAAATCATCGGTATGGTGGTCGGTGTGCTAGGACTGGGTGTCATTGCACTCAATCTCGGCGGTGATATGCCTTTGATTGGTTTTATCTGTATCTTGATTGCGGCCATAGGTTGGAGCTTTGGCAATATTGCTTCAAAACAAGCCTCAACACAGCAAAGCATTAGTAACACCTCTACTACCTCGCCTATTAATAGCAATAATAAAGCTTCAAATAAGACATCGGCACTGTCTGCGCTAGCACTGGTAGTATGGGGCGGTCTGATCGCTTGTGTGATTTTGACGTTATCATCTCTACTATTCGAGACCGAAGCATGGCAGCTTGCGACATTTACGCAGGCATCGATTAAGTCTTGGCTATCGCTTGGGTTTATTGTCTATATCTCAACCCTGATTGGCTTTGGACTATGGGCGCATCTACTGGCGCAAAATATAGCCTCTAAGGTTATGCCCTTTGCCCTACTGGTGCCTGTATTCGGTATGGCAACTTCAGTGCTGTTCACAGGAGAGATAGTAACGTGGTGGAAAATGCTGGCGATGACGCTCATTTTATCCGGACTGATATTGGCAAATGTGAAGATGGGACTGGGAAGAAAAGCTGCTAAAACTTAAGCCACTATTAATAAAAAATCATGAATGCCGATACTATTATTATCTTTTGTCTACGCACTGTTTTCGTGCAGGACAGCTGATTAAGTTACCTCCGTAATTTTAGTCGTTACAGTGTTTTCAATGTTAGCAAATACACTTTTACCCAAAGCGCCAAGATTGTAGGCGGCAAACTCATGATATAAGGTCACCACATCGCCCATAATTAAAAGCGCAGGGGTTGGCAAATTCGCGCTCGCTTGCTGACTAGAAATATTGCCAAGCGTGCCGATAAGTAACTGCTGCGTGGGTAAGCTGGCATGGCTAATAATAGCAAAAGGCGTCTCGCTGTCGCGACCTGCAGCCATCAATCCCTGAGTCATCTCATCTAACCGATGCAAACCCATATAAAACACCACCGTTTGCGTGCTATCTAGATGCTCATGATAGTCGTTGTTAGGCGCGCCTGCCTTTTTGCAAGCAGTGACAAACTTGACAGACTGCGCATGATCGCGATGGGTCAATGGGATACCTGCTCGGCTCGCAGCGGCACTGGCGGCCGTGATGCCGGGGATAGACTCAAAGCGAATGCCGTGGCGCACGACTTCTTGGAG
This sequence comes from Psychrobacter sp. 78a-MNA-CIBAN-0178, assembly GCF_040309625.1. NCBI lineage: Bacteria > Pseudomonadati > Pseudomonadota > Gammaproteobacteria > Moraxellales > Moraxellaceae > Psychrobacter > Psychrobacter sp. 78a-MNA-CIBAN-0178. The sequence goes on along the minus strand of NZ_JBEOOZ010000005.1, from coordinate 113,396 downwards.
CTCCTCACCGCCGCGCCCAAAGATAAAAGGGTCGCCGCCTTTGAGTCTGACGACTGTTTTGCCTGCCAGCGCATGCTTAACGAGTAGCTCGTTGATGCCTTCTTGCGGTAAGGCATGATTGGATCTGCGTTTACCGACGAATATCTTTTCGGCGCTCGGCGCGCACATATCTAAAATATCCTCCGAGACTAAACTATCATAGAGCACGACGTCTGCCCGCTGCATCACACGCAAGGCTTTTAGCGTTAATAGCTCAGGATCACCCGAGCCTGCGCCAACTAAATAGACTACGCCTGTACATACAGAGTCTTGTCTATTTAATGAATTAGCATTTTGAGCACAATTTTGATTCGCCAAATTATGGGTTGCAAGGTTTGGAACAAATACAGATGAATGACTCATGGCGATAGCTCCTAATAACAGTATGAATACAGCAAAGTGAATACTTGACGAACAAATAACTTGAATGACTTGGTTGCCCTGATAACAGTCCTTTTAAACGGTAACTGACTTACCATTAGTAGTACTTATCAGTTGCAAGTGATGTGCCATTTGCCTCTCTAAGTTTGCATAAGTGGCGCGTACTATGCGCGTACTGTGCGATCAATTCATTAATCTGACCGATACATGAGCCACAGTTGGTACCCGCTCGGCAAGCGTTGCCAACCGCTTGCGCGCTACGACACTGCTCATTGGTAATTGCATTAATAATGATGTTTTCTCCGACTGCCATACACGAGCATACCAATGGACCTGGGTCGATATAACCTGTGGCTGGACGACCTGCGAGCAGCCACTTATAGCGCTGATCAACGGGTATCGCCTCGGTACTGGCAAAGCAGCTATCGAGCCAATGACTGCTCGGTAGTTGAGTCACTTCTGGAGCGAAGTAAACCGCGAGCAGTAGTTGGACGTTATCTTTCGTAGCGCTTGTAATATCTGATGCGTGACCATCTATCTCTACACCATTCGTATCCGATTGCGTTGAGATAAAGCGCAGTTGTCCTGCCAATTGATTAAGGGTAAAAGCGCTATTAAGCAACAATTTATCTGTTAGATCATGTTGATAGGTGTCGATAAACTGTTGCCAAAAGTTAGGGTCGAGTAATTGTTCGACAACGTTATTAATTGGACTAGCTAAAGTAATTAAGACACTATTTACTTGCCGACTGATACTCCATGTCAGCGCTGGCAATACTAAATAGGACGAATCATTCTCTGTATTTAAATTTGAAAACGATGCTTGCTCTGATAATTGGGCTCGCTGTTGTTGCGCAAGACGACTGTTTATAGCCTGCAAGTGCACCAGCATGGCGTCTTGGAGATTAGGATGCACCAAAATCTTGCCAAGCGTCTGCATCGGTACGCGACTGATAAAAATGGCTGAGTTTTTAAGCTCAGGCTGCCCTGAATGCGGATCGACTACGGTTGGAATGAGCGTACCTACGCGGGCAAAGCTAGCAAAAGCATCGCTCCAGTGCATCGGCATAAAGCCATCACCGATGCGCATACTATCGCTGATGGCGACTTGTGCCAGTACCTTAGCATGCTCATTTGCATCAATCGACTCACTATCTTTTTCCCTACTTTCATAGCGAGGATGCAACTGCACATAATCATCCTTATCGATACTGAGTTTTTTGGCATCATCGGGATGCAGGGTTAGCGTCGGTACTGACTCATGCTGATTGAGCTGCGACGCCAGTCCCGTACGCGTCATGGTATGCCACTGATCGCGTAGTCTGCCGGTAATTAGTCGTAGAGGTACCGTCAGTAATTTATCACTATCAGACTCAGAAGTAGCGCTCCTGTTATCGCTTTTCTTATTATTCACTTTTGATTTTGAGCGATACTGATGCAGATTGGGCAAGCTGGCCTTGGCGGCTGGCGTGATAGCGATAAGGTTGGCTTGCAGGGGCACGATGCGCGCACCGCCCCATTGAAAGGGCGTCATGGTTTCATAGTCGTCATGACTTAAGAAAGGTAAGATGGTCTTTTGGCTCTTATGATGACTATCTAGCTTTGAGCTAACATGCATCACTGACAAATCTTTTGCTACATTCAGATAGCGCGGTTGATTGGTTGAAGATGCAGGCTGGCTAAAATCATTCTTAAAGGCAGTCAGGGCTATATGCTCATTGAATATCTCGCTAGGATGCTGATAATTAAAGCCTGCCAGCCCCATACGCGTAGCGACTTTCGAGAGTATCCACCAGTCGGGCTTGGCAAGACCGAGCGCAGGCATCAAGGTGCGTTGGCGTGAGATACGCCGCTCAGAGTTGCTCACTGTACCTGATTTCTCACCCCAACCTTGCGCTGGCAAGACAATATCCGCGCAGTGCACCGTATCACTGTCTACCGAGCAATCAGACACAATAACCAAATCGCAGTGAGCGAGCGCTTGGCGAAATCTGTCGGCTTCAGGTAAGCTCACCACAGGATTGGTCGCCATAATCCAAATGGCTTTGATACGTCCATCCAAAATCGCCTCTTCAGCATCGCAAGCTTGGATACCCGCTGTTGGTGCTATAGGCTGCGGCGTTTGCCAAAAGTCAGCTACCCATTGCCGATGTACGCTGTTATTCAACTCTAGATGCGCGGCTAATAGATTGGATAGCGCACCGACCTCACGCCCGCCCATGGCGTTTGGCTGACCAGTAAGTGAAAACGGACTAGCCCCTACTTTGCCGACCCGCCCTGTCAGTAGATGGGTATTGATAATGGCATTGACCTTGTCAGTGCCGCTTTTGGACTGGTTGACGCCCATACTAAACGCGGTCACTGTCTTATCATGGCTAGCGACTAGCTGATAGAACTGGCGAATACTTTGGATACTGACTTGGCAAGCGCTTGCCACTTTCTCAATGCTCCATGTTTTAGCCGCACTCAAAGCGTCATCAACACCGCTCGCATACTCAAGATAAGCCTCATCTGCGCATTCTTGCTCGCTAAGATAATGCAGTAGTCCATTGTATAAATGCGTATCGGTGCCCGCAGCGATAGGCAAATGTAAATCTGCAAACTCGCAAGAGTCAGTACGGCGCGGGTCAATGACTATAAGTTTTTTATGAGCATCCGCTTTTTTGGCAGTAAGGAAACGCCCGAACAATATAGGGTGACACCAAGCCATATTGGAGCCGACTAGCACCAATAAATCGCAAGCTTCCAAATCCTCGTAGTTACTGGGGACGATATCAGCGCCAAACGCACGTTTGTGTCCTGCCACCGCTGATGACATACATAGACGGGAGTTAGAATCGATATTGTTATTACCGATAAAGCCCTTGATAAATTTATTGGCGACATAATAATCTTCAGTCAATAGCTGCCCTGAGACATAGAACATAATGCTGTCGCGACCATGCTTGGCAATGGTGTCATTTAGGCGATGAGCAATATCTTCTAATACCGTGTCCCAATCCGTATTTTCTATGAGCGCTTTTGTCGCAGATGCGTTTATAGCTTTATTACTAGAAGCTATATCTAATGGCGCTATTGGTATAGCCTGTTGTCGTTGCATAGACATCAGCTTGTTTTGATAATAAGGCTCAGTCAATCGGCGCTCAACTCCCAGCGTTTGTGCCAGCGCACTGCCCTTTGAGCACAGTTTGCCAAAATTGGCAGGATGCTCAGGGTCGCCTGTTACACTGATAGTGCCAGCTGTATCAACCTGAGCTAAAACCCCGCAGCCGACGCCGCAATAAGGACAAGTGGTACGAATGGTCGTTACCGAATGGTTGTTTAAAGCGCCTAGTGGCGTTATTTGAGTAGGGTTTGTGGTTGCACTTATATCTTGCGTCGCAATGACTTGGCTTGTCATGTTTTGGGTATTTTTAGAAACCTTTAGAGTCTTTTCGCTGAGGTTGTCATTCATAAGACTTCCTCTACTGCATCCTTTGCTATATTGCTTGAATTTAGGGTATTCAAATCACAGTAGGCCGCACCATAGATTAAATGCTCTCTTATCGCTGTAATATCAGTGCTACTGTTAACCAGTTCACTGTAAAAACCGCCTTCATTTACCTCACCGTAGAGTACCGCGCCGACGAGCTTGTTGTCTCGCAAGTAGAGGCGGTGATAGTGGTTGATGCTGGTTTGCTGATAGGTGATGGTTTCTATATTTAAGGCATCACTTTCATCAAAATCAACTTGTCCTGCTGAAAAAGCACTGATACCAGATACCTTTAGTTTTAATGATAAAGGTTTGCTAATAAAGGGCTGCCAGTTTTTTTTGGGCTCTGAGCTGTTAACTACTATCCCTTCGTCTTTTAACACAGAGTCCTTAAGCACAGTATTTTTTGATAGGGTTTTTTCTAATACAGTATCTTTTAATAAAGCGCCCTTTAATACAGAAACCAAAGTATCGACTTGCTGATTGACGGGCGCGACCATCCCAAACAGCTCACCGTCCAGCTCCACACATTCGCCAATAGCATAAACATTGGGGCAACTAGTGCGCATATAATTATCAACGATAATGCCGCGATTGACCTCAAGATCACTGCCCTTTGCCAGTGCTACATTTGGCACGACGCCTACTGCCATTACGATAAAGTCAGCAGGCAAGGTGCGCCCGTCTTGTAGCAATAACCCGCAGACCTTGCTGGCTGTCGTCACTATACGTTCGGTAATAGCCGAGACTTCTAGCCTGATACCGCGAGAGACCAGTTCTGCTTGCAATAAGGTAGCAGCAGGCAAATCAAGTTGACGGTTAAGTACATAGTCATCCATGTGTACAACGGTCATCGACGCCCCCTGTGCGGTTAATGCACAAGCCGCCTCCAGCCCTAAGACTCCGCCACCAATGACGATCCCTATCTTAGCTTGACGCGCATACTGGCTGAGCGCCTTAACATCGGCGACCTCACGAAAGACGTGAACGCCTATAGCATCATGATTGGGAAAAGGAATAACACGCGCGCTCGAACCTGTTGCTAGTACTAGCTTGGCATAAGTTAGCGTCTGCCCATTATCCAATTCTATTAACTGCTGAGCGCTATCAATCGCATCGACGCTGACACCTGCAAGCACAGTGATACCAAGCTGCTCATACTCTGCTTGGTCGTAAAGATAAGTATCCTCAAACACGGTATCGCCTGCTAGTACAGGGGACAGCATAATACGATTGTAGCCTACGTGTTGCTCTTTGCTGATAAGCGTTATCGGTAAAGAGCTTGAATTTTCCGACGCCGTTTGCAGCCGGGCGCGCGCCAGCTCAATAGCAAAACGGCTGCCTGCCATACCCGCACCAATGATGACGATGCCTGTACTGTCAGCACTAGCATGTAGTGTGGTTTTGGACTTCTGGCAGTTCTTAGTTGTAAGTGGTGCTTGATCATTTGATACCAATGACGACATCATAAGAGTATTCCTTAGCTGCAATGTACAGTAGTAAATATATAGCGTGTCATATCATTTTTGGTTAAAGCTCACCTTATGTGAAATAAGCCAACAGCGATAAAATGAGTACAAACTCAATAAAGCAAATGCTATGCCATACCAGTAGTGGACGGCGGACAATAAGCGGTTCAGGCTCACTAGTATTGCTAGCATTATCAGGGTTAAAATCCTGTAGGAATTCGCCAATCGCTTGGTAGCGAGCTTGGGTATTAGGATGCAGCGCACGCAATAACGCTTGCTGGCTAGCAGCGGGTACACGGTACTTGCGTAAACGTTCGGTCGGCAGGATTAAGGTCTGGTTGGTTTGAGTCGCATTCATGAGTGCTTGCGAGCTAAAAGGACGAGTGCCAGTTAGCAGCTCGTAACCAATCACCGCTATAGAGAATAGATCAGAGTGCACTCCTTTTGGTGCATCGCTGTAATATTCTGGTGCAGCGTAATGTAGATCGCCGTTGGGAGGTCTGGTGCTGTCTTTGAGTATTGAGGAGCTTGCCGAACCAAAATCAATCAGTTTGATCGCACCATCAGCGCTTATTAGGATGTTTTCAGGTTTGATATCTTGATGCAACAGGTAGTGCCGATGCATCACTCGCACTGCCATACCGATCTTGGTGAGTAAATCATAAGTTTGCCACACATCACACGGTGCGTGACGATCAATAAAAGCTCTTAGACTCTCGCCTTCAATGTATTCAGTCAAGTGATACAGATAGTGACTGCTGGCAGGCACAGGATAATAGCGAAGCAAGCCTGACACACTATGTGCTAGGTTTTTGCTTAAACCGGCTTTGTAATTTGATGCGCTATGCGTGTCTGTAAAGGTATTAGGGTCAGCTTGATTATAAGCGCTCTCGCCTGCTCGCTTATGTTTGGATAGGCTAAGCCCTATGCTGCGCTCCTTTAAAAACTCGCGTAGATAATTGCCATCTGCTACAGTATTTAGGCTTGGGGACTTGATAACGAATGTCCGTTTATACTCGTCCTCGACTAAATACACTTCGCTACGAGCCGTACGCGCTATCACCTCAACGACTGTGAAGCCATCGATCCGTGCGCCAACGTCTAAGCCCGTTAATAACTGATAACGATAGATATCGTGAAGGGCAAACGGGTCATTATTACCATTGTCATTATTTACATTGTCACTACTGTCGTTAGTATGATCACCGTCGCCTGTCTTTTTTTTATGGAGTAATTGCGTCTTTATACCGAGTATTATCATCGTTAAATTGTCATGACTGCCCTCATTAAACGCCTGCTCGCATAGGTTTTGACTGATAGAAATATCATTCGCCAGCTTTGACGTCTCCATTGATGTACCTAGCGCTCGTGCTGCTGTACACAGCTCAAACTCAAGCTCTGCGGCGTTAATAGACTCATAGACGCCATCGGTCATTAGTGCCAGACATTCCTCTTGATGCAAGGTAAACACCGACTGCTGCAGCTCAATGTACATATCTGCGCCGATAGCCGCAGACAGCGCCCCTTTATCTTGACCACGATGGACACGGTGGTCTTTGGTCAGCACTGTCGAGCTATTGATATCGATACGATAAATGCGCGAATCTCCCGTATGGAATAAATGGATGCGATCGCCGATGCATAGCAGACCTGACAAAGTGGACAACAAAGGCGGTACGCGCTGATAAACCTGCGGGAAATACAGCGCATCGTTGGCTTTGTTCACCGCTATTTTAATTAGGCTAGCGATTTGATGATCATCAAAGCTTGTCGATGCTGTTTTATCAAGCAGCGTGTTTTCAAGCGCTAAAGTCAGGTGATGAGCCACCGTATTAACCACCAATCGACTGGCCTGTTTGGGAAACTGACAAGCGCTAACGCCATCGGCTATCAATACCAATAAAGGGGCGTGATAATGCTGGTTATTGATACCAATAGTCTCAGCTATCTTGCGATATGGCAGACAAGTGGTCACCAGCAAGCTGTCTTGGTTTTCAGCTCTGCGTCCTTTTGTCGTATAAAAATCCAGCCACCACAGTGCTTCATGCGCACCGTCATGGCTCGTTGTATCTATACTTTGAGCGTTTAGCGTTGTATCTTTTTGCATAGTTAGCTTACCTGAATCTGCGCAAAACTACCGTCAGGCATTTCTTCAACAATCACGCCTTCAGGTTCTTTTAAAAAGAATAGCGCTATGAATCCAACCACGGCGGTTGCCGCAATGACAAAGAAGAACGCTTGGTAGGAGACGAGGCTGAGTACGGTCAGATAAACCACTGAGCCGACATTGCCATATGCCCCTGTCATGCCCGCGAATTGTCCGGTCATACTGCGCTTGATCAGCGGAATGACCGCAAAGACTGCGCCCTCGCCGGCTTGTACAAAGAACGAGCAAAACATGGTGATGAGTAGCGCCAGTGCAATCGGCCACGTCGAGTCGACAATACCCATCAGTACATAGCCGACTGCTAGTCCTGCGGTCAAAATCAGTAGGGTAATCTTGCGCCCAAACTTATCACTTAGCCAGCCACCGCCCGGACGCGACATCAGATTCATAAAGGCGTAACTTGAGGCGAGCACCCCTGCCATGACAATCGATAGATTAAAGGTCTCTTGATAAAACAGCGGCAACATAGACACCACCGCCAGCTCCGAGCCAAAGGTGGCAAAGTATAAAATGTTTAAAATACCCACTTGCTTGAAATCATAACGCTGCGCTTTTGGCACCGGCGTCGTAAATACCTCTTTATTAAAGCGGTAACTGCTGACAAACTCATAAATAAATAGCAGGGTCAGACCGATATAGACTATGTTCACAGTCGCCTGACTGAGTAAGCTGACACCCTCTGGTGATAGCTTCCACGCTAAGAGTGCTAATGCCAAATACATCGGTAGCTTAAAGGTCATCATCAGCCAAAAATCGCCGGTTGAGGTCACCATCATCGCGCCAGATTTTTTGGGTTTAAAATAGGTGGCACCCTTGGGCGTATCACGCACCATCTTATAAAAAATCACGCTATACAGCATCATCACCACCCCCGAGGTGGCCGTCGCATAACGCCAGCCTTCATCACCGCCTAATATAGCAGCGGCAGCAATAGCAACCGTTGGTAGTAGCAATGCAGCCGCAGCGGAACCAAAGTTACCCCAGCCGCCATAAATGCCTTCAGCCGTCCCCAGCTCACTGGCAGGGAACCAATCGCTCATCAAGCGAATACCCACTACAAAGCCTGCCCCAACGAAGCCTAGCAAGAATCGAGACAAGGCAAGGGTGTTGTAATCTTGCGCAAAAGCAAAGGTAAAACAGGGAATCGCGCCAATAGCTAAAATGGCGGTGTAGATGAGTCGTGGCCCAAAGCGATCAGTCAGCATACCGATAATGACGCGGGCAGGTATGGTGAGCGCGACGTTCAATATCAGCAAAGTTTTGATTTGATCTTTGCTCAAATTCAAGGTCTCACCAATGGCAGACAAAAAAGGCGCGTGGTTGAACCAGACAAAAAAGGTTAAGAAAAAAGCGATCCAGCCTAAATGTAGAATCTTATTTTTATCTTTAAAGGAGAAAATATTGAGCTTATCTTGTGTTGGCGCAGCAGATTTAGAGGTTGGCGATGATGACATAAACGAGTTCCTTAAGGGGCTAACTTTACAGTTGTCATAATAAGTAATGGTGAAAAAACTTATCAGTTAGAACACTTAGGGCGGTGCAATGGCTGTGCCAGTAGAAGACTTAGTGGTGATTATCGTTATATATCCTAATTATCAATAAAAGGGTCTACGCCTTGCTATCAAAGACATTCAAGCCTTAATGAAAAGATTAACTATATTTCATTAATAATAAAAACTGTCTTGATTTGGTTATATCAATAAAAAATACTAATAGCGCCATTAGTAATCAATATGGTGCATCACGTCATCTATTTTGGTGCATAACTGAACGCTGTTGCCACTTTTTAAAGCGTAGTCGTTTTTAGCCACTCTTTATTATCCCAATCTCTTTTAGGGCTTTTAGCGCTTTGATTACTTATAAACAGACTAGGTGCACTGCACTCATCCTCACATTATTAGCGACTCATAAAGGGAAGAAGCTGCGCGCACCTTTGGTGCTTGGCACAGTTATTGAATCAGTAATGGAGGTAGGCACTAAATATTACTCTTCGTCACAACCGTTAGACCGCAATATTTAGACAACCCTTTATTGAGGATAAATGTATGAGTAACACAGCAATGAATACAACCAGTAAGCCTAAGCTAGTCGTCATCGGTAACGGTATGGTCGGGCACCATTTCGTTGAACGCGCCATAGAACAAGGCCTACATGAGCGTTTTGAGATTCATGTATTCGCTGAAGAGGATCGCCCTGCTTATGACCGCGTTTATCTATCCAGCTATTTTGAGCACAAAGATGCTGGCAAGCTCAATTTAGTTGATCTTAGCGCTTATAAGTCATCAAATATCGAACTGCATCTCAATCAACGCATTGTTAATATTGACTCAAGCGCCCAATCTATTACCACAGAAGATGGTGAGCAGATTGACTACAGCGAGCTGGTACTGGCCACAGGCTCCTACCCATTTGTGCCGCCTATTACAGGACGCGATCATCCGCACTGCCACGTTTATCGCACTATTGCGGATTTGGACGACATCCTTGCCATCGCCGAGCAACCCTCAGTCAAAAAAGGCGTGGTTGTGGGCGGTGGTCTACTTGGTTTAGAGGCAGCCAAAGCCTTGGTTACCTTAGGACTAGAGACGTATGTTGTAGAATTTGCGCCGCAGCTGATGGGTGTTCAGCTTGATGCCGCTGGTGGTGATATTTTAAAACGTAAAATCGAAGCGCTCGGTGTCACGGTTTTGACAGGTAAAAACACCAAAGAGATAATAGCCAATCCAAATACTGACGGCGCTGATGCGTGTCATCTCACCATGCAATTCACCGATGATACCTCGCTCGATACCGATATGATTGTCTTTAGCGCAGGTATTCGTCCGCAAGACGATATTATAAAGAGCAACCCTGATTGCGGTATTGAGATGGGCGCACGCGGTGGTATCTTAATTGATGAGCACTGTCGCACCAATGCTGAGCACGTTTATGCCATTGGCGAATGCGCGGTATGGGACAATAAAGTGTTTGGCTTAGTCGCGCCCGGCTACAGTATGGCGAGCATTTGCGCGGCGCAAATCGCAGGTCATAGCGAGCAGGTATTTATAGGCGCTGATATGAGTACCAAGCTCAAACTCATGGGCGTCGATGTTGGTAGTATTGGCGATGCGCATGGAAAAGCTGTAGATAGTCTGAGCTATTTATATCAAAACCCCGCGACAGGTATCTACAAAAAGCTGGTCACGACCGCTGATAACAAACGCCTGCTTGGTGCGGTATTGGTTGGTGATACTGAGGATTATAATAACCTATTGCAGCTGTATCTCAATGATATCGACTTGCCCGCTCATCCTGAGAGTTTGATACTACCCAATGTCGAAAAACCGACGATGGGTATAGAAAACCTGCCTGATACGGCAACGATTTGCTCTTGTTATAACGTCACCAAAGGCGCTATCTGCGCTGCAGTCGACAATGGTGCCTACTCGATTGGCGATGTCAAAGCGGTCACTAATGCTGGCACGGGCTGCGGTGGCTGTGCGCCCATGGTTAAGGACACTTTAGGCTACCAATTAACTACCTTAGGCTTTGAGGTCAATAACGACTTGTGCGAGCATTTTGCCTACTCCCGTCAGGAGTTATATAGCTTAATTCGGGTGCATGGTATTCGAACCTTTGATGCGCTACTCACCGAACATGGCAGTGGTCATGGCTGCGAGATTTGCAAACCAACCGTCGCCTCTATTTTGTCGTCATGCTGGAATGATTACGTACTCAAACCTGAGCTGACCCCGCTACAAGACAGCAATGACTATTATCTGGGTAATATCCAAAAAGACGGCACCTATTCAGTGGTGCCAAGAGTACCGGGCGGCGAGATTACCGCCGATAAGCTTATCATTCTCGGACAAGTCGCCAAAGAGTTTAACTTATATACCAAAATCACCGGCGGTCAACGCGTGGACTTATTTGGCGCGCGTATGGAGCAGTTGCCTGATATCTGGACACAACTGGTAGCCGCTGGCTTTGAGACCGGTCATGCCTATGGTAAGTCGCTACGTACCGTCAAGTCTTGTGTCGGTAATGACTGGTGCCGATACGGGGTGGATGACAGTATGGGTCTGGCGATTAGGCTCGAGGATCGCTACAAAGGCGTGCGCTCGCCGCACAAGATAAAAATGGGTGTGTCAGGCTGTATGCGCGAGTGTGCCGAGGCGCAAAGCAAAGACTTTGGCATGATCGCCACCGAAAACGGCTGGAACTTATTCGTCTGCGGTAACGGTGGTATTACCCCGCGCCATGGCGAGCTGTTCGCCACCGACCTCGATACCGAGACGATAGTCAAATATATCGACCGTATTATCATGTTCTATATCAAAACTGCCGATAAGCTGCAGCGCACCTCAAAATGGCGTGAAAGTTTGGAAGGCGGACTTGAGTATCTACAAGCGGTCATTATTGAGGACAGCTTAGGCATAGCGGACGAGCTTGAAGCACAAATGCAGCTGCTAGTCGATAATTATGTCTGCGAATGGCAAGCCACCATTACCGATAGCGAAAAGCTCAAACGCTTCCGTCATTTTGTCAATAGTGAACAAGGAGATGATAACGTGGTCTTTGTCAATGAACGCGCGCAGATTCGCCCCGCAACGGATATTGAAAAAGTCAAAATCCAAGTGACCGAATTGGCTTAAACGCTCTACTGTCTTCTTTAAACACAGCGCTAGCACTTTTTAGAACTGGCTGTGTTTAGAGTCTGATTTCTATTTACTCATAGTCAAACGCTAAGGATAATCCCATGACCCAGCATACCGTTTGTAAACTGCAAGACATCCTCCCTGAGACTGGCGTTTGCGCGCTTATTGACGGCAAGCAAATTGCCATTTTTCGTACCAAAGAAGGCAAGTTATTCGCCATTGATAACTACGACCCTTTTAGTCGAGCAAACGTTCTATCTAGAGGACTGATCGGCGGTACGACGCTGACGAGCGACGACGGTATTAGAGAGTCGATACTTTATGTCGCCTCGCCGATTTATAAGCAGCGCTTTGATCTTGTGACTGGTCAATGCTTGGATGATACAGAGGTAAAGCTTGCGACTTATCAGGTAGAGCGTGATGAAGATGATGTGGTGGTAACTTACCAATTATCAGAAGATTCAAGCCTGACAACCATAGAAATTGATATGGCCTAACGATAGACTTTGCGCCTTTTTAGTTTAGCGTCCATTGATATAAAATAATAACGTCACTAAAGGTCATTAAAACTCACTCTCTGCAGCCCCTTACACCTAAGAGGTGAAGGGGATTTTCTTATACTAATGATAGTCAATACTTTATCACTCAAATACCAAACTAAGATAGAAGTGCATCTATACGGTAAGTATGAAAAGTGGATTTACTCTTTACTGTCACGGTATAAGGTATTTTTTGCCTCTTCCCTAAAGTCCTCATAGGTAATCGCTGGCTCAGTGCTGGCAGATTCATTTTTTACTGCTGTATTCGGTTTGATACTTTGTTTGTCTATCTCTTTTTTATTGCCATGCTTATTTTCTTGAGTCTTTACCATTGGCTCAGCCTCAACGACTGGCGCATTGGCGCTCGTCATTGATGTTTGTTTACTGAGTGACGTTACACGATCAAAGGCAGACACTAAGCTGCCATTCATATCAAGCATCACAACGGTAACAGCAATAATGACCGCGCTGGATACCGCCGTCAAAATGACCAGCTTAACGTTGCTGTGAGACTTGCCTATTGGTTGTTTTGTAGTACTTGATTTTGTAGTGCTTGCTACGGATGATTGAGTTTTATTGAGAATTGGTGGAAAAGTCGTTGTTTGCTCAGACTCGGCCTCTATAGCTGTTATATTGGGATGATAAGTATAAGTATCACAATCTGCTGTTTTTGATGGTGGGTTTTCTGAGCAATACTCTGGTTCATGTACCATGTCTTGCATGGTTTTTTTCAAATATTGTTCGTAAACACTACGCGAGCGTGTATTGATATTGAGCTCACTATCAGGGTGTTCAGGGTGTTCGCTGAGCTCTACACCTTCATTAAAACTGTCATCAAAATCGTGTTTTTTGTCTGTACTTTCCATAGCTCAATACCAAGTCAATCCTTGTCAACAACGGTATATAACCGCATCAATACATTCAATAATACAAATGTATTGATGCTATGCAAGTTGTTTTGGTATGAGCGCTATAACTGACTGACAAACGGTACGAAATATTGAATTTATATAAACGGAAGTTTATTTTTTAATATCTGATAAAATTTTATTTAAGCTAGGGCGTTTTGAACATTCTAAATCTTGGGTAAGTACAGTAACCAACCAATGATTCAAAATTATCAATCATTGGCCTCACGGTATAATGTACGTTGCGACTCTTTCCTAAAGTCCTCATAAGTAATGGCTGGATCGCCACTTGAGCCATCAGCAGATGCGTCTATTGACTGCTCTGTCTCTTCCTCTGTACTGCTATTTTTATTAGCGGCGGCATTTGTTTGCGGTGCGGCGGTTTGATTGCCATTGCTAGCTGTTGATTGCTCAGCATCAACCACTGCGGCCTTGTTTAAGGTAGTTTTAGCCTGAGCTGCTGATTGAGCATTGCTATTAATGTCATTATTTATTTTGTCCTCGACATCGCTCGCCATATTTTTAGAGGCATCAGTAGCAGGCGTTTCTGTCAAGGCAGATAAAATGCCGCTAGCATTCAAAGTGAGCACAATAATTGCGGCCAATAATGTGCCGAGAGCGACACCAATAATGAGCGGCTTTTTATTGCTTGCCAGCTTACCCTGCGGTTTTGTAATCGCTTCAATAACGGGAGCGACTGTATTTTCGATGCCCTTATTTTCAAGGATTGTGTCATCGCCATGAGCTGGATTAGCACTTGTATCATCAGTAGATGTTAAGTCAATTACCTCATTAGTATGTTCAATATGATTACTGTCTAGTTCGAGGTTTAAGTCTTCATTCAAATCTTCATTCAAATTATAGCTATGATAGTTATTGAACGAGTCTGTATTTGATGATTGCTGATTATGTTCTAGCGGAGAGTTATTGTTAAAGATATACTCTTCGTTACTAAAATCAAAACTGATATCTGTAGTTGTGGTATTTGAGGCTGCAACATTTATCTCTTGCTCAGCCTCTGAGCTGGCAAATAACTGTAACTCTTCTGCACTTAAAGGCTCATAGCTAGAGGATTTTTGCGTTTTTTCCCATGCCGTTAATTGGTCGGATTTACCCTCAGTCTGACTACATTCATCTGTACTGCCAACACGATTGATGAAGCGCTCGTAGATATTATTGCTGCGTTTGTGCTTACGTGACTTGGTATTAGCAATTTTAGCCAATTTTTCTTCAAGGTCAGCACTATTGTCATTATTTTTGTCGTTCATAGAATGATACCAAGCCCGTTTATACTACTGATATGGGATAACTGCTAGAATTAAGGGGGTGATACTAATTGCTTGCTAAATTGTAACACTATCGTTAACCACTAATATAGTTAGTCATTTACTTAGCTTCAAACATAATTTGGCTAGGTGAGCGTATTATTGGTACAAAACATAGCCAATAGCGTATTATTTTCTCTTAAGTAGCTGATGAATACAGAAATAAGACAATGAGTAAAAAAGTAATAGGTATAACAACATGGATCTAAAGCAGCTCAACGCCTTTATTGCTATCGCCGATTTGCGCAGTTTTAGCGCCGCTGCCGCCAAGACAGGACTATCGCAACCCAGTCTGAGCCGAGTCATCAAGCAACTTGAGACAGACATGGGCGTGGTATTGGTAGATCGTTATCACAGACCACTACACTTGACCGAAGCCGGTGCGTTTTTTTACGATAAAATCAGTGCCATATTGACAGAGATTGATACCGTTACCAGTATGACCCAGCGCTTATCAGCGCCGAGCGCAGCATTGAATATTGGTTTTGTACCCTCGGTGCTATATGGTCTACTACCCGAAGTAATCGCCACCCTCAAACAGTCCAACCCTGATATCGAGGTTAATCTAAAAGATATCAGCTCGTATCAGCAAATGGATGCGCTAAAGCATGGTGAGATTGATGTGGGGTTTGGTCGTTTTGCGCATCAAGATCCTTGGATTCAACAGATACTCTTGCGTCATGAGCGCTATGTGGTGGCGCTGCCTAAAGCGCATCCGTTAGCGCATGTGCGTGAACAGCGCCTGATAGATTTGGCAAATAATCGCTTGATTCTATATCACCAAACGCATTTGCCCGTCGCCAAAACCCTAGTAACCTCAAACAAAACATCACGCACATCGACGGCAGCGACGTTCACAACTGATGCAAAAAGTAGCGCAGCACACGCTATTCCTAACAGCGAGCATTCACTGATAAATGAGCCAATCACCGAACCTTTGCTGCATTTATTTGCTCAATATGGCATCTCTCCCTTTATGACCACCACCGTGAGTGATTTGCAAGTCGCTCTTGGTTTGGTTGCTGCTGGTGAAGGCATTACTTTAGTGCCGGCTAGCCTACAGACAGTGCGGACGGAACAAATCAGCTATCAGCGGTTGATTCACGAAAATGTCACCTCTCCTATCTATTTACATACGCTAAAAGACTTTGTACATCCTAAAATCCCAGATCTGTTAAGCGCTATCTATCAGGTTTATGAGCAGCGCGGTATCACTTATCGGCAGCAAAAATTTACCTCAATGCCGTAAATGATAAGAATAGCCTGAAATTATCAGATATTAGCCAGTTATTATGGTATAAAGAACCGCAAAAAATAATCAGTCCTGACACTTGATAGTAATCGCTTATTATGCTAACTATCTAGAATGGACATGCAAACAAATAGTAATAATAATTTTAATAACCATTCTCCTGTACGGCATCGTTATGCTAAAGTCGATACAAAATGAATCGTTTTATATTTAGCGTTTTAACATAAGCGCTGTGCAAATGGTATAAAGCGCTTCTCTAATGATCACTGGCAAACTGACACAGGAAAGTGATGATTTGCCGTATTAACCATCTCGAGGTATTCATGTCCACACCACCATTCCATAACCCTAGCACCCCTAATAAAGGCGCTGAAGATACCCTTGCTGCCCAGCAAGAAGGATTTAGCTGGCGCATCTTTGGTCCCGGTATTCTAATGGCGACAGCGGCTATTGGCGGCTCGCATTTGATTTCATCCACCCAAGCAGGTGCCATATATGGCTGGCAGCTGGCCATTATGATTATTTTGGCCAACGTCTTCAAATATCCGTTTTTTCGCTTCGGTACAGATTATGTCTATGATACTGGCGAGAGCTTAATCGCCGGTTATGCTAAGCGCTCAAAAGCCTATCTATGGATTTATTTTGTCTTATCTATCCTATCTGCGGTGATTAGTACCGGTGCTGTGACACTACTTGCGGCGGTAATATTGGGCTTTATGCTGCCAGCTTCCGTGGGACTGTCTAGTATCAGTTTAGCGGTCATAATCGTTGCGGTATCCTGGTTTTTTCTGATTGCCGGTCATTATAAGTTGCTTGATGGGGTCACCAAATGGATTATGATTGCTCTGGTCTCCGCAACCGTATTAGCGGTCCTGATTGCTGCTGGCAAGCCGACGGTGATGACGCCTGATTTTATCCCGACGTCTCCTTGGAATTTAGCGACATTAGGATTTATCGTAGCATTGATGGGTTGGATGCCAGCGCCGCTTGAGTTCGCTGCTATCACCTCGATGTGGACATCGGCAAAGAGAAAAGCGGACAACACCACTCATAAACAAGGTTTGCTTGATTTTAATGTGGGCTTTTTGGTTTCTGCTATTTTAGCGTTGTTCTTTTTAGCATTGGGTGTTTTCGTTCAGTATGGCTCCGGTCAAGAGATTCAAACCGCTGGCGTTGCTTATATTGATCAGCTTATCAATATGTATACTGCCACTATCGGTGAATGGTCAAGACTGCTAGTCGCCTTCGTCGCCTTTATGTGCATGTTTGGGACTACCATTACTTGTGCGGATGGTTACGGTCGTGCCAATGCTGAGTGCTGGCGTTTGCTAAAAGGTGAACACGAGATTAATAGGAAGCAGATTGCTTTTTGGACGACCTATGCCATTGGCGGTGGCTTAATTATTATCAGCTTCTTCGCCGGACAGTTAGGCGCGATGTTGAAGTTCGCTATGATATCTGCCTTTGTATCTGCGCCTATTTTTGGCTGGTTGAACTACTCTTTAGTGAAAAACCATCAAAAACTATCAGCAGGTATGAATATTTATTCGATTATAAGTTTACTGTTCTTAGGCGGTGTCGCCTTATTATTCTTAGCCAACCTCGCAGGTATGCTTGGTTAACTGGTTTTTAAGATTTAGCGAATGGCTGAAACGCCGCTTTTAGCTAATAAAAAAGCCCTTTTAGCTCAGCTACTAGGGCTTTTTCGTTGTTATAGTAAAACAAAGTTAATTGTAACTAAATGTAAAACACCTCAGCTGTCCTAATTCAATTTTTGAGGTTTATGAATAATAGTCTTCCTCAACCGCATAAAAATAGATAATGCTATTCATTTAATAAATAGGTTTAATTTAACTAATTTATATATTTATAAAAATTAAACGATTATCGTAAAACACTGCTTTTTGGGCTTGAATAATTGGGTATAATCAAAGGCAACAACGATAAGATTACCCCTCCACGTAAGGACTACGACATGACTTCATCATCCGCTGGTGCCCGCTTCCGCAGTGCCATGAAACAAAAAAATGATAACAATCAACCGCTACAGATCGTAGGTACAATCAATGCTTATACGGCGATGATGGCGACCCAAGTCGGTC
Organism: Psychrobacter sp. 78a-MNA-CIBAN-0178; assembly: GCF_040309625.1. Lineage (NCBI taxonomy): Bacteria > Pseudomonadati > Pseudomonadota > Gammaproteobacteria > Moraxellales > Moraxellaceae > Psychrobacter > Psychrobacter sp. 78a-MNA-CIBAN-0178. Next base: position 95,105 of record NZ_JBEOOZ010000005.1, on the reverse strand, counting down.
ACCAAGCACTATATCTGTCTGGCGCGGGCGTGGCAAATGCATCATTTGGTCTACCTGACCTAGGTATGACGAGCCTTGATAATGTCCTAGAAGATGCGCGCCGTATTACTGACGCTGTAGAAACACCGCTATTGGTCGATATCGATACCGGTTTTGGCGGTGCTTTTAACATCGCACAAACGATTAAAAAGATGGAAAGAGCTGGTGTGGCCGCCGTACATATCGAAGATCAAATCGCCCAAAAGCGTTGTGGTCATCGCCCTAACAAAGAAATCGTCAGTATCTCAGAAATGGTCGATCGCTTGAAGGCGGCGCTTGATGCCAAAACTGATAGCGACTTTGTCATTATGGCACGTACTGATGCACTTTCTGTTGAAGGACTTGATGCCGCTGTAGAGCGCGCTGTTGCCTTCCAAGAAGCAGGCGCAGACATGATTTTTGCTGAAGCCTTAACCGATATCGAAATGTATCGTAAGTTCACAGATGTACTAGATATTCCAGTACTCGCCAACATGACAGAGTTTGGTCAGACCGACCTTTACACCACTGACCAGCTATATGGCGTGGGTGTCGAGATGGTGTTGTACCCACTATCAGCATTCCGTGCGATGAACAAAGCGGCATTAAACGTTTATCAGCATCTATTAACTGATGGCACACAAGAAAAAGTTGTTGATACCATGCAAACCCGCATGGAGCTGTATGATTTCTTAAATTATCATGAGTTTGAGCAGACGCTAGACAAGCTATTTGCTAATAAGTAGTTAAGAGTTAGTTATTGGCAACACTGAAAAGATAGCTCACCTTTGAGTGTGTTATCTTTTCGAAATCCGTCTTCTACTTTTAGGTTATTTATGCCATTTTTTACTGCTAATACTGCTCTTAAAACGTCACTACTGAGTAGCACGCTTGCGGCGCTATTATTCATGACGGGCTGTGATAAAACACCAGAAACCGCCGACGACACCACCAGTGGTGCAAGCACTGCTGAAGTTGATGCTACCGCACCTGCCACTCAAGATGACTTGGTCATGACAACGATTACGCTAGATACTGTCAACAGCCTACTATTCACGCCGATTATTAATAGCGGTGCGCTCAATGACGAACAAGTAAGCTGTCTTGAGTCGCGCGACAAAGACTTGGGCAAGGCTGAAATGGATGCTTTTTATAAGAGCCAGTTTACTGCTGCAGAGTTAAATGAGCTAAACGAATTTTATTCTTCAGATGTGGGCAAAAAGCTAATTGCTTTTGGTAATGAGCAATTGCGGGCTATGAACGGCGAAGAAATCGCCACGCCGATGGCTGACCCTACACCAGAAGAGATGACTAAGATTCAGACGTTTATGGAATCGCCGCTCGGTGTCAAGTATATGAAGATCAACAATGCTGAGGGTGAAGGCAGCGCTATGGAGGTATTAAACGTACCCATTAATGCTGAATTTGAGCGTTGTAATGTCGATTTAGATGCCTCAGAGCCTATGTAGCGCTCAGCTATATAGTGAACTATAAATTAACTGTAATAAACACTCCCTTTCCAACCCAAAAAAGCTACCAACAAAAGGAATTTCATCATGGCAGCACAAAACCCATCAACAAAAGTATTGTCAGGCGCAGGTCTACGCGGTCAAGTCGCAGGTAAAACAGCTTTATCAACTGTTGGTAAATCAGGCTCAGGTTTGACCTATCGCGGTTATGATGTGTCAGAACTGGCAGATAAATGTATTTTTGAAGAAGTGGCTTACTTGCTACTTTATGGCAATTTGCCAACCCAGAGCGAGCTAGAGGCTTATCAAGCCAAACTCAAAAAACTGCGTGGTCTGCCGCAAGCCCTAAAAGACGTACTCGAACGCATTCCAGCTGACGCCCATCCAATGGATGTACTGCGTACTGGTTGCTCTATGCTCGGCAACCTAGAGACGGAAACTGATTTCTCGCAAGAGAACGATCAAACCGATCGTATGCTGGCGACATTCCCATCAATCATCAACTACTGGTATCGCTTTACTCATGACAATGTGCGTATCGAAACCGACACCGATGATGAGACGATTGGTGGTCACTTCTTGCATCTGCTCAAAGGTGAAAAGCCAAACGAGCTACACGAAAAAGTAATGAACGTCTCACTTATCTTGTATGCAGAGCATGAGTTTAACGCTTCGACCTTTACCGCGCGTGTCTGTGCGTCTACTCTATCTGATATCCATTCTTGCATTACCGGCGCGATTGGCTCACTGCGTGGCCCTCTCCATGGCGGCGCGAACGAAGCAGCGATGGATATGATTGAAGGCTTTAGCTCACCTGATGACGCTGAAGAAGAAATGATGGGTATGCTGGCGCGTAAAGACAAAATCATGGGCTTTGGTCATGCGATCTATAGCGAGTCAGATCCACGTAACGTCGTCATTAAAGGTTGGGCTGAGAAGCTAGCCGCTGACGTTGGTGATGAAGTGCTTTATCCTGTTTCAGTTCGCTGTGAAGAAGTCATGTGGCGTGAAAAGAAACTGTTCTGTAACGCCGATTTCTTCCATGCATCTGCCTATCACTTTATGGGTATTCCAACCAAGTTATTCACGCCAATCTTTGTGTGTTCGCGTCTAACCGGCTGGGCAGCACACGTGTTTGAGCAACGTGCCAATAACCGTATCATTCGCCCAAGTGCAGAATATACCGGTGAAGAATTGCGTCCAGTACCAGAGATGAGTGCGCGTTAATTTTTCTTGATATAGATGATTTGCAGGGTGTGTCTTCCTTACGTGTTTTAAAACTATGTATGAATCACACCCTACAAATACTTACCTCTAACGCTTTAAAAGTTTTTTTAGCAAACTCTGCTTTTATCTTGATGATTTTGCTAAAAGAACTATTCTTTTTTAGCCCTCATTCCAACCAGCCAACAGCCAAAGGTGACTTATGGACAACGCCCTCGTACAACCGATGAATGAACCCTTTAAAAAGCCATTACCCGGCACCGACCTGTATTACTTTGACACTCGTGAAGCGATTGAGAGCATTGAAGCTGGCGCTTATGACAAGCTACCGTTCTGCTCAAAAGTATTGTGTGAAAATTTAGTGCGTCGTTGCCCACCTGAGGATTTGACCGCTGCACTTAAGCAACATATCGAAGGTAAGCAAGACCTAGATTTTCCATGGTACCCTGCTCGCGTCGTTTGTCATGACATCCTAGGTCAGACTGCGTTTGTTGATTTGGCAGGTCTCCGTGACGCCATCGCTGAGCAAGGCGGTGACCCTTCAAAAGTGAACCCAATCGTCCCAACGCAGTTGATTGTTGACCATTCACTAGCCGTTGAGCATGCAGGCTTTGAAGAAAACGCTTTTGAGAAAAACCGTGCTATCGAAGAGCGCCGTAATGATGACCGTTTCCACTTTATCAACTGGTGTCAGTATGCCTTTGATAACGTCAACGTCGTACCACCGGGTAACGGCATCATGCATCAGATTAATTTAGAAAAAATGTCGCCAGTCGTCCAAGTCGTACACAATAAAGCCGGTGAACAAGTAGCCTTTGCCGATACTTTGGTCGGTACCGACAGCCATACGCCAATGGTTGATGCGTTGGGTGTTATCTCAATCGGTGTCGGTGGATTAGAGGCCGAAAGTGTCATGCTAGGCAACCCATCGTATATGCGCTTGCCGGATTACGTTGGTGTTAAATTAACCGGAAAATTGCAAAAAGGTATTACTGGTACCGATTTGGTACTGGCTATGACCGAGTTTTTACGTGATGCCGGCGTGGTCTCTACCTATATTGAGTTCTTCGGCGAAGGTGCGCGCGCGCTTACCGTTGGTGATCGTGCGTCTATCTCCAATATGACGCCTGAATATGGCGCGACGGCTGCGATGTTCTATATCGATGAGCAAACCATCGACTATTTACGCCTAACAGGTCGTAGTGAAGCACAAATCAAACTGGTCGAGCAATATGCGAAGCAGACCGGTCTATGGGCAGATGGCATGGAAAATGCCGTTTACGACCGCGTGCTTGAATTTGACTTGTCAGCAGTTGTCCGTAATATGGCAGGCCCTTCACGTCCGCATGCTCGCGTTTCAACCACGGATTTGGTTGCTAAAGGTATTGCTCACGGTGAGGGTGACAAACTCCCTCAACCAGAAGATGGCCTCATGCCAGATGGCGCAGTAATTATCGCTGCCATTACCAGCTGTACCAATACCTCTAACCCTCGCAACATGGTTGCTGCTGGTCTTGTCGCTCGTAATGCTAATGCTAAAGGCCTACTACGCAAACCTTGGGTAAAATCATCATTAGCTCCAGGCTCAAAAACGGTAAAAATGTACCTAGAAGAAGCGGGACTTATGCCTGATCTACAAAAAATCGGCTTTGATGTGGTTGGTTTTGCTTGTACGACTTGTAATGGTATGAGCGGTGCATTAGACCCTGAGATCGAAAAAGAAATCATCGACCGCGACCTATTCAGCACGGCGGTACTTTCTGGTAACCGTAACTTTGACGGTCGTATCCATCCTTATGCTAAGCAAGCCTTCTTAGCGTCACCACCATTGGTTATCGCTTATGCCATCGCGGGTAATATTCGTTTCGATATCGAAAAAGATTCATTAGGTAAGGATCAAAACGGCAACGACGTTTATCTAAAAGACATCTGGTTTGATGACGAAGAAGTCGATGCCATCGTCGCCAAAGCTGTGAAGCCTGAGCAATTCAATGCCGTTTATATTCCGATGTTTGATGAAGCCAAAAAAGATACAGGCAAGGCACTAAGCCCCTTATACGATTGGCGCGAGATGACCACTTATATTCGCCGTCCGCCCTATTGGGAAGGTAAAATGGCCGCGATGAATAAGCTAAAAGGCATGCGTCCATTGGCTGTATTGGGTGACAATATCACCACCGACCATATGTCACCGTCTAATGCCATTATGGGTGACTCGGCCGCTGGCGAGTACCTCGATACCATGGGCTTACCAAGCGAGGACTATAATTCTTATGCAACGCATCGCGGTGACCATTTGACCGCGCAACGTGCGACCTTTGCCAATCCAAAATTATTGAACGAGATGGTACGTGATGAAGCAGGCAATGTTATTCAAGGCTCACTGGCCCGTGTGGAACCACAAGGTCAAATTATGCGCATGTGGGAAGCGATTGAGACCTATATGAACCGTGAGCAGCCGCTCATCATCATCGCAGGTGATGGCTATGGTCAAGGCTCAAGCCGTGACTGGGCGGCAAAAGGTGTGCGTTTAGCTGGCGTGGAAGCCGTCGTCGCTGAAGACTTTGAACGTATCCATCGTCAAAACTTAGTGGGCATGGGCGCGCTACCGTTACAGTTCGAAAAAGGCACAGATCGCCATACCCTAAACATTGATGGTACGGAAACCTTTGATGTAACGGGTGACGTCTCCGCTGGCGGGCTGATGACCCTAGTCATTAATCGTACCGACGGCAGCAAAACTGAAACCCCTATTATCTGTCGTTTAGATACCGCTGATGAAGTCAAAATGTATAACGCCGGCGGTATGCTACAACGCTTTGCCAAAGAGTTTATCGATGGCACGTTAGATATTGCGTAGATGTTTGCCTTTGATTTACATCTTTTAAAACGTTAAGTACAAAAAGAGCTACTTTGAAAGTGGCTCTTTTTTTATTTTCGCTAAATTAATGAACAAAATTCAGCCTTTGTTCTCTTGCTATAGGTTTCAAACCCCGTTGATTTATAATATACTGGTTTGGTTCACAACGTATTGTCCTAATCATTACCTTATTTTATTGACCCCCATCAGCTTCTGTTATTTCACAAATTACTGTAAAGACAAAAAGGAAATATAATGAGCACTCTTATCGTAGACAATGAAATCAAGCTGAATAAAAACAACCAGCCATTGAGCAGTCACCAAGCATCATTATCCTCAAAGCTATCTGCGCAGTTACCTGAAAAATCACCTACAGAAGCAGATAACCGCCGTCATATCGTCTTAATTGGTGCAGGCTTTGCCGGTATTCGTTGTCTTGAGCAATTGGCCAAATATAGCGCTGACCGTATCACCTTAGTTGACCGTAATGACTATCACTTTTTCCCACCGCTGATCTATCAAGTCTCTGCTGGATTTTTAGCGTCATCAGATATCAGTTATCCGCTACGTCGATACATCTCAAATTATGACAATGTCCGCTATCGTCAAGGTACGCTCTTAAGCATCAATCCTAAAGATAAAACCATCACTCTGGACACCGGTGAGATTTCTTACGACCGTTTGATTATTGCAAAGGGTGCAGAGACCAATTATTTTGGCAATCAAGAGTTAGCCATGCATGCGTTGCCAATGAAAACCATAAAAGACGCACTCAGTATCCGCAACCACATGCTGTCACAGTTTAATTATGCGGCTTCATTGCCCGTTGCCGAGCGTGAGCCCTACTTGTCCATCGTCATCGCTGGTGGTGGTCCTAGTGGTGTTGAGCTGGCAGGCGTGATGTCTGAAATTCGTAGATATACCCTTCATAAAGAGTATCCAGAGTTATTAGATAATATCGGCGGTATAACGTTAGTGACGGCCGATCCTGTGTTGCTCGCGCCAATGAGTGAATCATCACAACAGTATACCAAGCTACAAATGGAGAAATTCAGAGTTGATCTGATCTTTAGTGATCCTGTAAAAAGTTACGATGGTCATATGGTTACCCTACAAAGTGGGCAGACTCTGCACACACACAACCTTATCTGGACGGCAGGCGTCACTTGTGATTTTATACAAGGGCTCGATACAGAGGATTATGGTCAAGGTAAGCGCTTACTGGTTGACAGTCATTTGAGTTTGATAAATCATAACGACATATACGCACTTGGCGATATTGCACTGGCCACTCATGATGAAGCGTACCCGAAAGGTCATCCCCAGTTAGGTCAAGTGGCGAGCAGTCAGGGCACCTATCTCGGTAAGTATTTAAGCGGTAAAACTGATAAAGCATTTCATTATAAACATAGCGGTGATATGGCGATGATTGGACGTCTCACTGCGGTTGCTGATATTAACGGATCGCATTTGAAGGGCTTTATTGCGTGGTTTGCTTGGGTTGTCATTCATATCTTGTCGCTTAGCACCGCCAAAAATCGTTTGGCGACGACTTGGAATTGGATGGTTGCTTTTTTTACCGGAAAGCAGTCCTTCCGTATGAGTATTGAGCCACACGAAGATTCGTTTAAACTTAAGAAAGAGTCCAAACTTTAAAATTCGTGATCACAATAGCTTCACCCAATCAGGATGGGTTGAGTTCTACTGATCAATAGCGTAACATGTACAATGTATTGTACATGTATAGGAGTCTCTCATGAGAGTAATCAGTTTTTCAGAAGCGAGAAAGCATTTAAAGTCTGTTTTAGATACGGTAAATGACGATGCCAATGCCACTATCGTGACTCGCCGTGATGCGGATGATGCGGTAGTGATGTCTCTCGATTATTATAATAGCCTAATGGAAACGGTTTATTTATTAAAATCACCTGCCAATGCGGCGCACTTAGCGGACTCTATTGCCCAATATAAAGCTGGCAAGACTGTTACGCGTGAACTAATTGATACAGCAGAAGGCAGTGGTAAAAGTGACGGTAGTAGCGATGACAATGAGCTTACAGATAGTGATATTGAGAATGCTTGATCTCAAAGGCTTTCATAAACGTAAAAGATCTGATCATGAGTGAACAATTAGCATGGACAGATGCTGCGTGGAAGGACTATCTATACTGGCAAACACAAGATAAAAAAACACTCAAGCGCATCAACAAGCTCATTACCGAATGTAAGCGTAATCCGTTTGAAGGCATTGGCAAACCTGAACCTTTAAAAGAAAACTTATCCGGATTTTGGTCAAGACGCATCGATGATGCCAATCGGTTGGTGTACGCCGTTGATGATAACTATTTGACGATTATTTCGTGTCGCTATCATTATTAACGAGCATGTCCATTCGTTCGTGTTTACTTGATGACGCCGCCATACCCAATCTTATAACAATACAAAAAGGACTTCTAGCAATGACCCAACCAACTTCATTTTTCGCCCCGCAAATCTCCGTCCCAGCCACCTACATGCGCGGTGGCACGTCAAAAGGCACTTTCTTTAAACTATCCGACCTACCAGAGCGTTGCCAAGTCGCTGGCAAGTCGCGTGATAACTTTTTATTGCGTGTCATCGGCAGTCCTGACCCTTATGGTAAGCAAATCGACGGCTTAGGCAATGGTAGCTCTAGCACCTCTAAGACCGTTATTTTATCACCATCATCTAGTGACGATCACGATGTCAATTATCTGTTTGGGCAAGTGAATATCGCCAAGCCAATGATTGATTGGGCAGGTAACTGTGGCAATTTAACCGCTGCCGTTGGTGCTTGTGCGATTAACATGGGTTTAGTTGACGCTGATAAAATTGCTAATAGTATTGATGACGATAGTGAGAGTGGCATTTGCGAAGTACGCATTTGGCAAGAGAATATCGGTAAAACCATCATCGCCCATGTGCCTGTTTACATGGACGAACAAGGCAAGGTACAAGTCCAAGAAACCGGCGATTTTGAATTAGATGGTGTGACCTTCCCTGCCGCTGAGGTCAAAATTGAATTTATTGATCCTGTTGACTCATCAAGCGATATGTTCCCCACTGGCAACCTAGTTGATGATTTTGATGTCTCTAGCTGTGGTTTAAATACTGATAGCGTCAAGGCAACTTTTATCAGTGCCGGTATTCCAACTATTTTTATGAAAGCAGAAGATTTTGGGTTTACGGGTACCGAACTGCAAGGTGATATCAACAGTAATAGCGAAACCTTGGCGAAGCTTGAGAAAATCCGTGCCAAAGGTGGCGTGGCGATGGGATTGTTTAAAAACGTCAATGAAGCACAAAGCAGTCAACATATTCCAAAGATTGCTTGGGTTGCTCCTGCGCAAAGCTATACTGCTTCTAGTGGCAAGGCCGTTGATGCTAATGATATTGATTTAGTCGTACGAGCGATGAGTATGGGACAATTGCATCATGCCATGATGGGCACAGCAGCGGTTGCCATAGCAGCAGCAGCGACGACGCGAGGGACTCTAGTTAACCAAGCGGCAGGTGCAGGCGAATTGATGGAAGTGCGCTTTGGTCATCCTTCAGGAACGTTACTCGTAGGCGGAAAAACAGAACAAGTCGATGGTCGCTGGCAAGCCAAAAAAGTATCGATGAGCCGCTCAGCGCGCCGTATCATGGTCGGTGAAGTGTTTGTACCAGCGGATTGTTTTTAACCGTTAACTCTCGTCTCACCATATATCATTAACATCCCGCCTATAGTGACTAAGGCTAAGCCAGCGATTTTATAGATATCTATCGCTTTAACCGCTAAGCCAAACAAGCCCGTTTGGCTTAGAATAAGGGCAAAATACATTTGTCCAAGAAACACCCAAAGCAGTGTATTACCTGCGCCTATCTTTGGCGCAGCGATAAACATGAATAAGATATAAAAGCTGCCCAAAAATCCTGGCAACCACATCCACCACGTCGCGTTTTCAATCATTGGCGGCTTGATACCGCCACTCATCACATACGACAGCACTAAAGAAGCTAATGCACCTCCTAAGTATAAATAAAAGGTAGATTGTATTTGAGAGGCTTGTGTACTTTCTCGAAAAGCATTGACGATGGCCAGTTGCAGCGGAACAATAGCACCACCTAAAAGGCTGATTAAGACGTAAGGAAGTATTTTCAAATGACTGCCCCAAAATGAAATAAAAAATGTCTCTATACAATACTAAATAATACTAAACTTTATTTCAATTATTTAATATAAATAAGATTTAGTGAAATATTAATACCCATGAGTTAAGCGTTTATGCCAACACCTCCGCAATCACGCCATTTGCAATTAGATAAAAAACCGCCACTTAAAAAAACGGAGCGGCGGGCATTATTGTGGGATATTCTCAAAAAGCTTGCTGTCTTTGCCGCGCCTTATAAAATCTTAATCATTGCAACACTGATATTAACGGTACTTGGTTCCTTTACCGCACAGGTCAATGCCTTTGTGCTGCGCTATGCGGTTGATACTTTGACCGAAATTGCTACCCTTGCCGATCCTTGGGACGCGGGTTGGCGAATGCTAGGTATTATTAGTGCGGTGCTATTGACCAAAGAGGTGTTATCGATATTCATCTCGTTTGGTCAGCGCTTTTATGGTGAAAAGATTCGTATCAATCTGTCGCGTGATTTATCACAAAAAATCATTGAGCGTATCTTGACCTATCGCATGGCGTTTTATACCAGTAGCGAAAATGACAGCGGTAAATTACAAACCCGTATCGATTATGGCGTTAGCAGTCTAACCAGCCTAGTGCAAAATTTCTTTATCGATATGCTGCCGCTGTTTGCCAGTGCGATTGTCTCACTCATTATTATGTTTTCGACCAATTTTTGGATCGGCTTGGTCGGTCTTATTATTATCCCGATTTACTTTTTTATTAGCCAAAAACAAGCTCGGCGTCTGCAAGGCTTCCGTCGGCAGATGCGTGGCTATAGAGAAGCCAAAAGTGGTTTGGTTATTTCGCTGATTAACTCTATCAGCGTAGTAAAATCCTTTGTGCGAGAGAAGATAGAAGCTGAGAAGCACTTAACCATTCAAAAAGACATGACTGACAATCAGCTGCGTATTCGTAGTATTGGTTTTATTTATGACGCGATAAAGACTTTTATTGAACAAATAGGCGTGGTGGTGATTATCGTGCTGACGTCCTATTTTGTATTAAAAGGCCAGATGACCATCGGGATGATTTTATTCCATGTCATGCTGTTTCAAAACGTCGCCGCCCCTATCCGTCAATTACATCGTATTTATGATCAAATCAATAATGCCCTGACCTATGCTGAAGGCTTCTTTGAGATATTAGAGGATGACCAGCAAGTCGAAAACATATCAGGAATGAGTACCAAAAATCTAAAAGGTCACATTGAGCTAAAAAACGTTGATTTTACTTATCCTAATGGCACGCAAGCACTAAAAGATATCAGCTTTATTATTAAACCCAATCGCATTACGGCACTGGTGGGCTTAAGCGGCGCTGGCAAGAGCACCATTATCAATCTATTGGTGAAGTTTTACGCGCCAGATGCTGGCACGATATGTTTAGATGGGCATGATTTGGCCGACTGCGATACCCATGAATTGCGTCAAAATATCGGTCTGGTGCTGCAAAGCAATCATATCTTTTCAGGTACGATTAGTGAAAATATTCGCTATGGCGATATGAATGCTACTGATGAAGATATTATCGTCGCCGCAAAGAAAGCCTCGATTCATGAGCAAATCATATCGTTATCAGAGGGCTATGAAAGTACGGCTAAATCATTATCAGGTGGCCAACAGCAGCGTATCGCGCTGGCACGGATGTTCTTAAAAGATCCCCCCATTGTATTTTTGGATGAGCCAACCGCCAGCCTTGATGCGATTGCCAGTCAACAAGTGAAAAAAAGCCTAGATCTCATCAAAAAAGACCGTACGGTGATTATGGTGTCACACAATATCGCCCAAATTATCGATGCGGATGACTTGGTCGTGATAGAAGATGGCCGCGTGGTCGAAACAGGCACTCACGAAGCGCTGTATGAGAAACATGGCAAGTACTTCGAGATATTTAGCGCCATGTCTGATAGTTTAAATTTGGATAAGATCAGTCAAACCTTGAACGGTTAATGCAGAATAAGATTAAAGCGGTATAATACGCGACACTTTTTATCTTCTACTTACTAACCAACAATTTGCCAAAAGCCAGTAAACTATGACTTGTGAATTCTCTATAAAAACCTTTGATGAGCTGACCTCAGTTGATCTTTATCATATTTTAAAAGCACGCGCGCAGGTGTTCGTCGTCGAGCAAAACTGTGCCTATCAAGACATGGACGAAGTGGATTTTGATTGTTTGCACTTAGTCGCCCATCAAAATGAGGCGCTGATTGGCTATTGCAGAATTATCCCGCCTGAGTTTAATACCTTGCAAGCCAATCTTTCTGTCGCCCATCCGGCGGGCAAAACCGCCAGCTCTATGCCCGCTATCGGTAGAGTGCTGGTACTGGCGGAACATCGTGACAATGGCGTCGCGCGTCAAATCATGACGCAAGCGATTAAATATTGTCATAAAAAATACGCAAAGAAGACCATCGTCATCTCCGCACAGGCGTATTTGCTCAGCTTCTACGAGTCGTTAGGCTTCATTCCTGAAGGCGAGCATTATCTTGAAGATGGCATTGAACATATCAAAATGACCTTGCCTCTGCTTAAAAAAGGCAAAGTAAAAAGACAGCACACTGAAGGATCAGGCTCAGGAATTGTCACTAAGTTTTTGAGTTTATTGCTATTGATATTAGGTCTAATGTTTATCGCCGGCTTAATTTATCTAATGACATAGCACAACTTATCGTCAACCTTTGCTAAATTCTTAACATAATTCAATCTGGCAGTTCCATATTGACTGTGCTACTTTTGAGTCATGACCATGGCCGTGGTAAACGCTCAATGGTCAACAAAGTAGCTAACTTAAGGAAGAGGTGACGATTATGTCTAATGTCGAAAGCAATGTCCGTCCAGAATATGACGATGAAATTCAAAAAATTGCCGACTATGTTTTAAATTACTCTATCGATAAAGACTCCAAAAACAGTGATGACGCTTGGAGTACTGCTCGTTATTGTTTGATGGATACACTGGGCTGCGGTTTACTGGCGCTACGTTTCCCTGAATGCACCAAGCACTTGGGCCCCGATTGCCCCGATCAAATTACCCCAAATGGTGCGCGTGTGCCCGGCACGAATTATCGCCTCGACCCTATTAAAGCCGCCTTTGACATAGGCTGCATCGTACGCTGGCTAGACTATAACGATACGTGGCTGGCTGCTGAATGGGGACATCCGTCAGACAATCTCGGTGGCATTTTGGCAGTCGCAGATTATCTCAGTCAGCAAAACGTCAGCCAAGGTCGCGCACCGCTCACCATGAGAGACGTGCTCGAATCGATGATTATGGCGCACGAAATTCAAGGCGTATTGGCGTTAGATAATTCTTTTAATCGCGTTGGGCTTGACCATGTATTCTTAGTAAAATTGGCCTCAACTGCGGTCGTCGCCAAGCTCTATAACCTACCGCGCGAGCGTATCATGGCGGCTATCTCACAAGCCCTCGTCGATGGCCAAGCACTACGCACCTATCGTCATGCTCCCAATGCCGGAAGCCGTAAATCTTGGGCTGCAGGTGATGCGACCAGCCGTGCCGTACGCTTGGTAGATATTACCAGACGCGGTGAGATGGGTATCCCTGGTGCATTAACCGCACCGCAATGGGGTTTTTATGATGTGTTGTTCAGCCACACCAATAAAGACTTAGCCACTAAACCCGAAAGCGAGCGCCACTTTACCTTCCAGCGTGACTTTGGCAGTTATGTGATGGAAAACATCTTATTTAAAATAAGCTTCCCCGCTGAGTTTCATGCGCAGACGGCATGCGAGGCGGCCGTTATTTTGTACCCACGTATCGAAGATAGAATTGATGAAATCGAAAAAATCGTTTTGACGACGCATGATTCAGCGATTCGGATCATCTCAAAACAAGGCGAGCTTGCCAATCCTGCTGACAGGGATCATTGCTTGCAATACATGGTGGCTGTGCCGTTGCTCACAGGAGATCTGATGGCAGAAAACTATGAAGACGATTATCATGAGCAGCATCATATATTGATCGATGAGTTGCGCAGCAAGATGGTGGTAGAGGAAGATCCGCGGTATTCAAAAGACTATCATGACCCAAGCAAACGTTCGATTGCCAATGCCATTCAAGTGTTCTTTAAAGATGGCACCAGTACCGATAAGGTCGCTGTAGAATATCCTATCGGTCACAAACGCCGCCGTGAAGAAGGTTTGCCTGTATTAGAAGCCAAGTTTCGAGCCAGTCTGGCGACGCGTTTTATTGACAGTCGCTGCGAGGCTATTTTTGCGTTATGCAGCGACCAAAAACGCTTGGAGCAAACACCCGTGCATGAGTTTATGGACTTGTTTATGGCGAACTAAGCATTTGCTCACCTAGAGATTTACGCTTAATTTATCCTTGTCTTATCAACAAAATAGGGCGTGCCGTTAATATTATGATAACGACACGCCCTATTTTGTTCTATTGAATTGAATCAATTTTAATATTCAATCGTTTGGCGCTACCAAGGTATAGATTCCCCTGCCCAATCAACAAAGCTGCCAGATTGCGCAGCCGTCATGCGGCTTAGCACTTCTAATAAGCATTCTGCACTATAAGCTGGCGAGAATAATTGCCCATCAGCCACATTGCCTTGAAAAGGCGCTGACAGTTGCGTGTTGACGGTTCCGGGCTGCATGACGACCACGCACACATCTTTGAGCGACCTTCCCCATTCGATACTTAAGTTTTTCATGCCCATATTGAGCGCCGCCTTGCTCATCCTATAGCTATACCAACCGCCCAACTGATTGTCGCTGATACTACCGACTCGTGCAGAAATGGTGGCAAAAACAGCAGGACTGTCATTACTACGTTCAGATTTGGCTAATAAGGATTTAAAATGCTTAGCAATAAGCAGACCGGCTAAGGCATTGACCTGCATATTTATTAAGAAAAAATCCGTCTCAATCTGACGTAGTGATTTTTCGGGTTGCTGCGTCGCAGTATGTAGGAGTCCTGCACAGTTGATGAGCCAATCAATGTGGTCGGTTTGTTGACTAATGACATCAGCAGCTTGTTTGATACTCTGTTCGTCGCAGATGTTCATGGGCAGCCAATAGAGATTGTCTGCTTCAAAATCAGGAACGCTTTTATGATAAGTCGCAAAGACACGTAGACTGTCTTGGCTATCACTATTAGCCGTGCTTTCTACCAATTGCTCCACCATGGCTCTGCCAATGCCACCTGTACCGCCGATGATTAGATAAGTTTTGGTACTCATAACGATTCCTTTTTTTGTATTTCTAAAATGAGGACATGCCTAGTGTATGGCTTATCTTTATGGTTATGACTATCCTGTCTATCATTCATTCATGCATTCTGGCTGATTTTTATCACCTTTACCATGACAAAAATGCTGAATAATGGCTTATTTAGTTATCATTGGTTTGTGACGCTGCAAAATAACAGCAGTAATCGCTATTATATATACGCTACAATAATCAAAAATTGTCTTCTAAATGAACGCTTTTATACGGATATTATCACTTTATGCTCTCACCACAAGATCAATTGACTGAGCTGGTACGCACGCTTGAGACGCAGCAGCATGTCTTTGCCACTGACCCGCTACTCATCACGGAAAAGCTGCAAAATGAGGATGGAAAACCCGTCCAAAAACTGCATCGCCGTGCCTCACGTATCGATAGTAACGGCGCGCTGGCACGAGTATTGGGCAAGATTGATGGACGCATAAAAGGCATCATGGTGATCATGAGTGTGGTGTGGTGCATCTCGGGGTTTTTAGGATTATTTACCTTACTACAAGCCAATGTCGTCAATTTCTTTTATGTCTTGGTCTGTTTACTTGGGTTTCATACCCTTATGCTAGCTGGCTGGCTAGTCATGACCTTGCTTAACCAAGGTCGTCAGTCGCCCAGCTGGTTTGCGAGTTTTGTTAGCCCCAGTTATCTTATCCGTGGTAAGGACGATGTCACCAAGGCGGCAGTCGACTTGTACGAGCGCCAATTACAGCACAGTGGTATGCGCTGGTATTTGGGTCGTTTTAGCCATCAGCTATGGCTTGCTACCTTAACCGGTATGCTCTTTGCGATTATATTCTTATTAATTGTACGCCAATATAGCTTTAGTTGGGAGTCGACGCTGCTATCCGATCAGGCACTGATTACCCTCACCCAAGTGCTTGGCTGGCTGCCCAGTATGGTCGGATTTGGCGTACCTGACAATGCCGCTATCGTACAGAGCCGACTGGTGACAGATGCCATGCCATTGTCTGTGGCGCGGCAATGGGCAAGCTTGTTAATTGGTAGTTTGCTGATGTACGGTATCGTACCACGAGCGATAGCGTGGGCGTTTTGTGCCTTCATGTTCCGTCGTAAAAAAATGCGTTTGGATATCAAGCTGCCTTATTATCAAAAAATTCTAAATTTTTGGCAGCGTCATGTGGTTGATGCCGACGATTTTACTGAGGTAGCGGCGCCTATCGCTCCAAAGGCAACTGTAAGCGCTGGAAAAAAGCTGGTTGCGCTACTTGAATATCCGTCAGAGCAAGATAACTGGTGGCAAAAAGGTCTTGATGCCAATACTAATGAGAGTAGTGAGATAGAGAATTTTGGCATCGTTGATGACCGTGATGATATGGATCGATTAACAGTGTATTTAAAGACCCATCCAGTACAAGTCTTGCTCGGTATTCATAGCAAAGCACTGCCTGACCGTGGCACGCTACGCAAGCTTGATAAAATTTCGGCTCATGCTAAAGACGGACTGATTGTGCAGCTACTTAATGATGACGCTGACACTACTGACGACTTGCAACACAATGTGCGATATCAACAATGGCAAACGGCTCTATCAGCACGAAAGATTGGCTTGGTAAGTACTTATACTGCTTAATAAAAAATGATAATAACTTTTTCAAATTTTCACCAGACTCTAATAAATATAATACGGGATCAGATGATGGATAATAATAAAACGAAGAATGAGCCTGTTGGTCTCTTCGCCGACAAGGCCTTAAAAGATGAGCCTATCAACGTAGAAAATTCAAAGACAGCACTTACCCAGCCTATTAACATTAATAAATCCAGTGCTAACAATATAACCGGCGTCGCCACTTCCATCGATACCAATTCTAATACTATGGATGAGGCTGAAGATTCGACAACTCGCGAGAGTAAGAAAACTACGATAGCCAGCGGTGAGCCATTAAAACTGGCGGTGGTCGGTCATACCAATACGGGTAAGACCTCTATTTTGCGTACCTTATTACGTGACGTGTATTTTGGTGAAGTCAAAAACGAAGCCGCGACGACACGCCATGTCGAACGCGCCCAACTGACCGATAGTCAGACCGGCGAAGTACTGGTGGCGTTATATGATACGCCCGGTTTAGAGGACGCATCGGGATTGATGGATTGGTTGGAGGACAATACCGCCAGTCGTCGCGATGGTATTGAACGTCTACAGCAATTTTTGGCAGCTGATATCGCTCAAGGTGGTGATGCGTTAAGTAGCAATGAGGACTATAGCCAAGAAGCCAAAGTTATCCGCCAATTGCTGGCAAGTGATATGGCAGTTTATGTTGTCGATGCGCGTGAGCCAGTATTGGGTAAATACAAAGATGAGTTGGCCATTTTATCGTGGGCAGCGATACCTGTTATGCCGGTGTTTAATTTTACTGATAGCCAAAATGCCAATATTGATGAATGGCAGACCATGCTGGCAAGACGCAATCTGCATATCTCTACCCGTTTTGATTCGGTCGCTTTTGAGTTCGAAGATGAAATGCATTTATGGCAAAATCTTGCGACCATGCTTACCCATTCAGAAATGCTAGAACAGCTCATGCAGAGACGCACAGAAGACTGGGCACAGCTATACGATGAGGCCAATATTATCATCGCGGATTTTTTATTGAATGTTGCCGCTTTTGTGCGTGAGATTAGTGATGATGATGACCCGATGCCAGTATTGCAGCAGATGCAAGAAGCCGTTCGGCAAAGTGAGCGCGCGATGCAGCATAATTTGCTTAATTTATATAAATTTTATGATAATGCGGTGGCAGCAACGCCGCTTGAGTTACAAGCCTATCAGCAAGATCCGTTTGACCCTGAATTGCTAAAAAGCTATGGGATTCGTACGACATCGGGCGCGGCAGCTGGCGCGTTATTAGGATTGGGCATTGATGCGGCCGCATTGGGCACGACGTTGGGTTTGGGTGCGGCAATAGGCGGTATCGCAGGTGGGTTATTATCGAATACCAGTAGCATTGCTGACCGGATTACTGGGGTAAAACGCTTATACATTGACCCTGCTACCTTAACCTTGCTCGCCACTCGTGCGATAGACTTACTCACTGCCCTACGCCATCGCGGTCACGCTGCGACTGATGCCACGCAACTATTATACAAAGGTGAGAATGACGGCAGCGACCCATCAGCTGAAAATAACAGTGAAGTAGACAACGCTGTGACGCCATGGTCAACCAACAAACTACCAAGCGAGCTTAAAAAAGCACGAGGCAAACCACAATGGTCATCGCTCAGTAGTGGTAAAGCAGAGCTTGCCCAAAGTTTGCGACTCGATATGGCATGGTCACTTTCTGGGAAGTTGCAATCACATAGGCGTGAGTAGTTAGACAACTCTGCTTGAATAAAACATGTATTTGGTTTTTCAAAGTTGCATTTACGACAATGGCTGCAACAATGCACTTAATGCCTCAGTACCACGTACGTCGGTTTGCTGCAGATAAATGGGATAAAGCGGATAACTAGTAAAGCTCTTGTCGATATCATACATCAGCTGCTGCTGGCGCTCAGCACGATGGCGCCAAAACTCATCAGACTGGGCCGGTGCTATGAGCTGATTGATGACTATCGCTGCTGGCGTGAGTTTGCTGTCTTCTAACTGTTCGATAGCACGTTTGGTCTCAGCCAATGGTAATACATCGGCGGTCATGACCAATACAATAGCAGTCTGCTGACGGTCATGCAGCAGTGCTCCCGCCTGACGAAACAGCTCTTTACGTTTCTCCAGCACGGATACTGCTTGCTCCCAGCGGTCAGACTTCTTTTCTGCAAATGGATTTGCTATATTATTTGGCTGAGTTTTATCTTTTTTCTGGCTGCTGTCTTTTTGATTGTGACGGTCCAAATGTGTCGCTACCGAGCGCAGTTTCGCCTGTCGCCGTTGCTGTGACAGTAATCCATCTGTCCACGCGCCCATCATCTCTGGTAGTACCAGCAATCGCAAAGTATGTCCAGTTGGAGCGGTATCAAAAATAATATGCTCATAATTGGCATCTGCTGCCGCGACCAAATGCTGACACATCGATTCGAGCATAGCGGCTTCTTGGGCACCAGGGGCAGATTTTGATAGCCTGAGATGCTCACGAATTTTGGGCATCATGTCTGGATTGGCGTAGGCGGTAATCGTGCGCTCAACTTGAGCAAAATGCGCATCGACGATGACATCAGGATTTAGCTCAATGGCGTCCAGATACGGCGTGATGGCAGTTTTTTCATTATTGAGCCGTACCTTTAACACATCACCCAAGCTATGCGCTGGATCGGTTGAGACAATCAATGTTTTTTGTTGTTGGCCAGCATAATAGCTGGCAAGTGCAGCGGCCGTCGTGGTTTTGCCCACACCGCCCTTGCCACCGACGAATATAATCGGTTGCGTCGCCAGTTGTTCTACTAATCCGTGTAGAGGGTGTAAAGCCATACTCATGTCTCAATTATTAATTGTTAATTGTTAATCAATAGAATCTTTAATCTAAATAGATATAACTAAAAAACGGCTATGACTAGCAGCAACCAACGTGGTCAAAGGGACATCTATCCATACCCATGCGGGTATGCCACTCATGGAAGTTTTCTAAAAATAATGGTTGTAGCTCTAACGTATAAAAGCTGGCAGGATTATCAATGCCTAAGCTCTCAGCGAACATCAGCAGCATAAAGAAATCTTCTTCATCACGTGCAGCACGTGCCATCGTCTGGCGATAAGGCGCATGATAAAACTCATTCAGCCCTGCCACGAACCGCTGCCACCATGGCTGAGTGTTTTCTATATTATCTGTCGTCATTATCGTCCCATTTACTAGATTTTTGTTTTTCAGCGTTTTCTTAAATGATTGCTCGTATTGTGAGTCTTTCTTATTATAATCAGTGAAAAGTAATATCAATACCTTACGCACTGCTGATATCAGCCATAACGTCGCCATTTTAGGATATTTTAACTATATCTATCATGCCTATTTCATACAAAAAACGCCAGCAGTTGCTGCTAGCGTTTTTTTGTATATCTATTCCAATAGTGATTAGACGTTATATCTAGATATTACTTTTCAATATTGCTTTTACCTTTATGCAAGGTCCACTCTTTACGCAATACCGATAGACTCTCAAACGTCACTAAAATCGTTGCGACTAGAATGATGATGTCCATAATGATAAGCAGCCAATTACCATCAACGTAAAAGGTTTTGAGCTGAATCAATAAGGCAAAAACCGTCATCACTAACAAGAATGACAATGGCGCCAAGGTGTACCAAACTGGCTTACCTTTACGTAATAAAATGACAGTAACGATCATGAGGGTTAAAGCCGCCATAAGTTGGTTTGTTGTCCCAAACAATGGCCAAATAATCATACCGCCAGCACCGTCGATACCACCCGCGCCAAATGCCAACAGTAGACAGCTTCCGACAGCGAGCAACGTAGCTACTACGCTCTTATTAAGAACGGGGATGTTATAAAATTCACCAAATTCTTGGAAAATATAACGTTGTAAGCGCACCCCAGTATCCATAGTCGTCCCTGCGAACAAGGCTGCCATGACAGTCAGCATGGTCTGAGATAGCACCATGTCAATGC
This sequence comes from Psychrobacter sp. 78a-MNA-CIBAN-0178, assembly GCF_040309625.1. Lineage (NCBI taxonomy): Bacteria > Pseudomonadati > Pseudomonadota > Gammaproteobacteria > Moraxellales > Moraxellaceae > Psychrobacter > Psychrobacter sp. 78a-MNA-CIBAN-0178. The sequence goes on along the minus strand of NZ_JBEOOZ010000005.1, from coordinate 74,510 downwards.
CCACACCGGCATTTAAGATGGTCGCGCCACCATCAATAAAGGCACCGATAGAACCGTCGCCAAATTTTTGATAAACCGCTTCCCAATCTCCTAGAGTCGCAAAACCTGCTGTGGCTGCGAGAATGGCTCCTAGGGCAAGCATGCCCTCACCAAATGCACCGAAGTAACCAACGAAGCGCACATCCTCTTCTTTATCAATCTGTTTTGAGGTAGTTCCCGTAGCTACCAATCCATGGAAGCCTGAGATGGCGCCACAGGCAATCGTGACAAACAATAATGGCATCAAGGAAGGTGTGCCAACTGGTAGCGCCGTGTTTATGGCTGGCGCGACAATGTTGGGGGTCGCAATAAAAATCGCGGCGTACAATAAAATCAAACCGACAAATAACTGCAAACCATTAATATAATCACGTGGTTGTAGCAGCATCCATACCGGCAATAAAGAAGCGATGGCTGCATAAGCAAATAAAATAATAATCCATAGCGCATTATCAGGCAGACCTAAAAAAGTCTCAGGTAATACAATGGGGAACATAGGACCAAGATAGATCAGCCCGTATAAAGCACTGACCCCAATGATGGAGACCCAAACCAAATTCATCTTGTAGCGATAAATACACTGCCCGATGATAAAGGCCACTATCAACGCGCCCCAAACCGGTAATACGGCAGAGGGCGTTTTGATCATCATATTAGCAATAGCGACGCCAAATACAGCATTCACCATCAATAATAATAAAAAGATAACGACCATCATCAAGCTACGTACACGTGTACCCATGACGGTACCGGCAATAGAGCCAATCGATTGACCTCTATTGCGCATACTGGCCCAAATGGCCGACATATCATGTACGCCTGCCATAAAAATAGTACCCAAAACCACCCAAATAATGGCCGGTACCCAGCCCCAAATAACCGCAATCGCAGGACCAATGATTGGAGCAGCCCCTGCCACCGATGTAAAATGATGTCCCCATAATACATACTTGTTGGTGGGAATATAATCTACCCCATCCTTCATCGTATGCGCTGGCGTGGGACGACTGTTGTCCAATGCCAAAATCTTGGTGGCGATAAACTTCGAATAAAATACATAACCGCAGAGCATTGCGGCGACACCAACTAACAGTACAATAGCACTATTCATCTTATCTCTCCCTAGACAAGTAGTAGATAGCCTTATGAGTTCAAGCTTTTTAAAGCAAAGTATAAAAAATATGCTAGATTAGTGGGCGGTGAGTGACTCAGATCACCCGTTATTAGGGAAATAACAGCACTCCCGTCAGATCATTACTAGGGTGTGTCCTCATTTTTATTACCATTTTTAGAATGAGGACACACCCTAGCTAAAAAAAACCTTGCATTGTAAAGTTAGAACACGCCACTAGTCAACATATAGTGTGATGAATCTTTGCTTAGCATGAGGTTTAAATAGTAACTGATTTGACAAGGGATGTAACGTTGGTAAGACGTTAAAAACAACAAATAAAGGAGTTATAATGACACACTATTTTGGATTCGTACCTTCACCTAAACTCAAAGCGCTGATCGAAGAGGCAGAACAAGTTATCGCTACTGATGCACAGGTAGATTATTACCCTTATCGCGATGCCCTAAGCCATCAAACCGCCCGAGACTTGATTGATAACTTATTGGTTGGCTTGGTAGATATTATTCCAAACCCTGAGCGTCAAGCATCCATGCGTAAAATCGTTGGAACCATTGAGCGTGCAGCAGACACCCTACTCAATATTTTATTGGGTAAAGAAAACAATGAAGAGGTATTGCCCAGTTTTCATTTTTTAAGAGATCGGGCCACCTTTATTGATAATGAAGGCGTGAAGCGTATTGGCTTTAAATTATCGGATGCCGATGCAAAAACCATTACTGAGGGTTTTGCCGCCATTACACCTGAACACGTTGATAGACCGACCTTTAAAACTGCGCTTGAAACGGTCAACGAAGAGACGTTGACTCATTTTGTCAGCCGCTACGCAGAAACGCTAAAGCTTGGCATGATTAAACGTAAGTCCGTGCCAGTTGCTAAAGCCGCCATCGACAAAGGCATGAGTATGGCATTGAACAAGCTATTGCCAGACCTACCTGATACCTCATTAAACCGTTTGGCTGACTATTATCGCCCATTCATCGTAAAAAAGCCTGAATAACGGCTACATTAGAAACTATTATGTTTTTATTAAGGCGGTAGTGTTGGGCAAATTTGCTAAAATTTGCTAAAATAGGCGGCACTTTTATCGAAGGCGCAACTCATGACCCAAATTAGTAATCAAGAAATCGAAAAAACCCTGCGCAACTCAGAGTGCCTTATCAGCAGTATCGAAGTAGCCGCTGCTTATGAGCGTCTTGCCGCCCAACTCAACCTACACTATGCTGGTCTAAACCCAATCGTGATGGTGGTTATGAACGGTGGTCTTATCCCAGCCGGTCAACTACTCACTCACCTGACTTTTTATCATCGTATGCACTATATCCACGCTTCGCGCTATCGTGATAATGAAGGGACCAACGAGCTTGATTGGAAGTTTAAGCCTGATGTCAGCATTGGGGGCGAGCACGTCTTGTTGATCGATGATATTTTTGACGAAGGTATTACTCTAAAAGCAGTGGTTGAAGAATTGAGTAAAGAAAAGCCTCTCTCTATCGAGTCTTGCGTACTACTTAATAAACAACATGATCGCAAAGTAGAAGGTTTTGACGTTGATTTTGTTGGTATTGATGTCGCGGACCGTTATGTCTACGGTTGTGGTATGGATTTTCATGGTTACCTGCGTCATCTACCGGGTATCTACGCCATTAAAGAAGACAAAGTCTAAATCTTCGTATTTGAATTTTAAAAAAGCATCCGATTTGGATGCTTTTTTAATGCCTAACTATACTGTTTGTTAAATATAGTCAGTGAAAAGTAATATCGAACCATCACGCACTGCTGATATCAATTTTTCTTGCTTGCTGTGCCTGCGCAGACAGAGGCGACAAAAAATTGATATCAGCAATACCATAGCGTTTTTAGTATATTTTGATTATCTATACGAGGCAACTAAAACTGTAATGCCAAACCCGTGTGGCGCTCAGTGGGTGTTTGAACGGCTTTCTCAAAAGCGTGTTTGGTACTATAAATGGTTACCTTTTCTTTAGCACGGGTCACTGCCGTATAGATAAGTTCTTTACTCAGCAATCTTGCATGACTATTGTCAAAAGTAATAGCCACATGATCAAACTCAGAGCCTTGTGATTTATGAATGGTCATCGCATAAGCTGTGGCAATCACTTCTTCATTTAACAAATTGACCGCAATCCCCTGCGTTTTATTTTCAAAGAAAACCTCTAATCGACTTCTTTCATCGCTTGTCTGCAAGCAAAAACCAATATCACCATTAAACAATCCAAGCTCATAGTTATTTTGCAGCACCATAACAGGACGACCATGGAACCATGTGTTTTGACCCAGTGGTAACTTGAGCTCAGCAAGATGCCATTGAGTGAGAATATTATTAATGTAGTGATCGCCCCACTCACCATTATGACCAGCAGTTAATATTCTAAATTGGTTGAATATTTTCATTAATGAAGCAATGGTGTTTTTAACGGTTTCTGGCATGGATTTTTCGATCGGACTTTCTAACAGAGTTCTTACTTTGTTCTGGTATGTTTGGTAATTCAAATTTAGTTCTGAGATAATTTTATTATTGCTTAGGCTATTTTTTGTCTTGCTGTTTTGAAGCACTTCTGTTTGTAGGGTGTTTACGTTATTAACATACTGAAAACTTAGCGCGTTATCTTGATTTAATAACTGCCAAATAACTTGGGTATCTGTCTCTGTTTTATTAATTTGATAAGCAAGCTTGCCAATCCCCGAGTCTGCCGTAAATCGACGGCTCTCTGTCAGCTCTGCATGAATGGATTGCAATAGTGGAATACGGCATAAATCCGCCAATACAGCGCCTGCATCGACCGCTGCTAACTGGTTCGCATCGCCTAATAATATCAACCTTGCACCAGGCTTTACCGCACTGACAAGATAATTCGCTAGCTCCACCCCAAGCATTGATGCCTCATCAACGATTATAATATCTTCGCCAAGCGGGTTATGGGCATCGTAACGCGGTCTACCCGTCCGACCAATACCTAACAAGCGATGTATCGTTTTTGCTTCTTGCAACTGTAGCTCAACACCAGCTGTGTCTAACGCCGCCTGCAGCGACTCTTGCATGCGCTGTGCTGCCTTACCCGTTGGCGCGGCTAACGCTAGACTGGCGCTATCAGTGCTGAATCTAATACTTTTATGTTCACCATCCCTACTCTCTGCGGCCTGTTGCAGCGCGATGACTAACTGAGCAACGGTATAGGTTTTACCTGTGCCGGGACCACCTGTAATAATACTAAAGGCGTTGTTATTAGCGACATTAATCGCCTTCACTTGGTGCTCATGAAGGTTTTCAGGTATTGCTATTTGTAAAGGGCTGACTTGCTGATTCAGAATGTTATTGATATTTTTTGCTAAGTTGAACTCGGCTTGCCAAGCTCGATGCAACCAAAAAGTGATGGAGGTATTTTGCTCATCAGCCTCTTGGTTATTAATAAGCCGATAAATAATAGGTTGATTACTTTTGCTTAGGCTATTTTTATTAGTGTTACACTGAGTATTGGTGTCAACATCGGCGAATAACGTATGCTTATGAAGTGACTGAACGAAAGATTCAAAGTCGCTATTTTTCAACAACTGATATAGCGTAGTCACCATATCAAAGCGTTTATCTAACACCTCTTTTTCATGATTACTGAGTGTTAGCTGTGCCCATAGTTGAGATTGCTTGTTAAACAGAGTTTCTAACAAGACAAATAGCGACGTCTCAGGTGTAGCATCATCTTCTGATTGGCTGTCTACTTGAGTATCGATTAGCGCAAGGATTGGCATTGCTAACACCTCTAACAATTGCTGCTGCCACACATGTAGCGTCACTAACTCGCCATTGATATGACCTTGTCGCGGTGTTTCATTCGCAGCCGATTCAATGGTTAAAACGGTATGCCCTTCTTCCAAATGAGTCGCCAACATAACGAATAAGGCGCTAAATAACCCACTGTCTTCAGTTTTGTCTATTTTGGCGCTACCATCATCAGTATCAGAATTATCATCGATTGTGTTATAGGCTACCTGCGTCTGCTGACGGCGTAGCAAAATATAATTACTGAGGTTACTAGCCCAGCTCTCTTGTAAGCTTATATCCGCCCTGCTCTTATTATTATTCATAGATTATTGCTCATCGTATGCTTGTCTCTTTTTAGATTTGGTTAAAAGGTATAACAATGTTCATGCAGTCAATCATTACTCAAAATCTGTCAATCTGGTCTGCCAAACAACGTATCTAGTGCTTTAATAAAATCGATGGGTATATCCCAAGTGACTAATCCATAGGAGCTGTTAATCTTTAATTCGCTACCGTCCGACTTATTAGCATTTTGTGACTCATTCGAGGCGGCTTTAACGTTCGGATCATATACGCCGCGTAAAAAGACATATTCAACAGCACCCAAGTATTTATCTTCATTGCCTGCATAATTACTGATTCGCATAGCTAGGAATCGATGCAAAGCCACTTGGTAAATCGCTGCTTGTAACCAATATCCCGCCTTGGACATTGCTTGCTTGAGCGTGTTTTCATCATAATCACTTAGGCTATTTCCTAAAAAATTACTCTTGTAATCGACGACGTAATACATGCCAGCATGCTCATACACCAAGTCAATTTCACCGCGTAGATAACGATACAAATACGCTTTGTTTTGCGCAACCAGCGTGACATGTTTGTCGGTCTCATCAGGCAAATACTGCTGAAAGAGTCTAGTAATATCTTGTGCCTTAAAGTTCTCTGATAGCCCCATATTAAACTCTAATTCAGCAAATCGTTGACCTGCATCAATAGAGCGCAAAGGTTGCTTGGAGGCCAATAATGGCGCATCTAAGACCTCTTCAATCCAGTCCATCAACGCCTCATGTTTGCTAGCGTCTACTGAGTTAAGATTAAATGAATCAGTATTAACGTCATTACCTTGCTCTTGCGTCTTTGCTTGCAATCGACGGCTTTGGGTTTCAGCACTGCTATACACCAGCGGCAGCTGATAACTACTGATGGCTCTATCGATAACTTGAGACCACTGCGCTTTATTGTTGAAATCAATTTTTTCAAATATCTCATGCAAAAATGTACCGGCATTAGCGCCTTTGACAAAAGTAAAACGGATATCATCTTCTGACTTGAGATTTAGCTCACCGGCTTGTTCAAGAGAGTCGTTATTATGCAGTGATGGTACAGCCGAAATTGAAGCTTCTGGCATATCGATGTCTATCGCATCATCAATACGCTCATCCATCACCGCCATTGTCTGTGTTGATTCATCTAGCTGACGCGCCAAAGCGGTAAAGCTGGTCTTGGCCCACCCATAAAAATAGTTGGTTTTCATAACTTCTGAAAAATCATCATACTTAATAGGCTCTGTTTTAGGTCTAATCAAATTAGGCGATTCATTTTCCGTTAATGCGCCTGCTTTAGCGGTAGCACGGTTATTGTTATAGAACTCATTAACTTCATGCCCTCTGAGCATACCTATGATACCTTTGAGTCTATCAGGCAATTCAAACTTTGGCTCTTCGGAGTCAAACCAATAAAACACTGGCTTTAACTCAAACCCTGTTTTATTACTAGGATCTCGTAGCACGACATAAAGCTGCTCACTGGCCCGAGTAAATGCCACATAGCCAAGCCGCCGTATCTCATCAAAACCTTCTTGCGTCTCGATATTGGTATAGTAATCCTCGACAGTGGCAGAGCCTTGCAATGGTGAGAAACGGCGCTGATTTCCCATTGCTTGATTATCTATCGACTGCTGCACTAACGCTGAAGGCGCTTGTTGCGCGTTATACAGATACAGCCCATAGTCTTCCTTATTGCCTGACTTCCTACTGGCATCGCCCATACCTAGCACATAGACAATGGGGAACTCGAGCCCTTTTGACTTATGAATGGTCATCAGCTGCACGCCAGATTCTGTCGGTAGCGGATATTGCTTGGCCCAATCACTACTGGGCGCTGCATCTATGTGTTGTCTAAACCATGCCAATAGCTCATGCTCACCCATGCCAATACCATACTGCGCCATAATATCCATCACATGACGCAAATCCATGATATGACGATCGCCTTCTGGATGAGCAGCCAACGCTTGCCAAACGCCTTGCGGCTGCATTGGATTCTTATCTAACAAGTAATGTAGTGCCGATAATATGCCAAAGTGCTGCCAACGCTGAGCGCCTTCCTTTAGATAAGTAATAAAGTCTTGATAGCTTTTTTTATTATCAGTAGCTGCTGTATTTTTAGAATTAAAGCTATTTGAATCGGAGCTTAGCGCGGTATTGCTGCCCTCGACTATTCCTGACTCATGATCCGTCATCATGGCTTTGATAGTTTTAATACTCAGACCATACAGATGACTGGTCAACACCCGATTAATCATGTCATGACGATAGGGATATAACATGGCGCTTAGTAGTGCTGCCACATCTTCTGCCATAATCGTCTCAAAGATGCTGACATCACTGGTGGTCAAGGTCGGCACATTGAGCTTTACTAGCTCGTCTTCCACCCGTTTTAAATCTTTTTTGGCACGTGCCAGCACGCCGATATCGCTCGGCTGAATCGGTTTGCCTTTTAATGTCTGACCACTGTTAAGCAAAGTGGCTATATGGCGCGCAGTGATTTCATGCTCATCGTACTCAAGCTCTTTGTCCTTATCATAAGGCAGGTGCAACACACTCACTGGCTGAGCAGAGAGCACCTCTGTGACCAACACGTTGTCCAGCTTATCTGACTCATTAAACCAAGACAGCTGATTGTCCATTTTTTCAGCTTTGATGTGCTGGTAATAAATACCTGTGCCTAATTGAGCTAACGTATTCTCGCCAGTGGTTGCATCAGCCATGCCAAACCAACAGTTTAGTGCGTTAATCACACCCGCATTTGAACGACGGTTGATATCAAGCGTCCATAGGGCACTTTTATCAAACTGAGCTTTCATATAGTTATAGTTGGCCACATCGCCACCACGAAACCCATAAATAGCTTGCTTGGGGTCACCAACCAATAGCAAAAACTCCTGACTGGATTTTTTAGTGCTAGATTGTTTACGTTTGTTCTTTGGCAAATAAATACTTTCAATCATAATGGCTTGCTCGCCATTGATATCTTGCGATTCATCAATCAATGCCACAGGATAGTGGTGACGAATATAACGTGCCAGCTTCTCTCCTTGCCGACCAGTTAATGCTTGGTTTAAGCGTACCATTTGCAGACTAAAGGTGGTCTCGCCGCGCTCTTCTAAAATAACGGGCAATCTGTCACGTACCGCCAGCACGATATGGCGGTTAAGATTGGATAATACCAATAAAATATGCTGATTTAAGCCGTCAACCATATCTAAAAGAGCCATTAATTTACTAATGGTCTCTAGCTCAAATAGGGTCTGATGCTCTTTTTCTTTATTTTTATTAAAATTCTTAATCTTGCCGTCTTCATTAGGATATCTGGAATCCTGCAATGCGGTAAGAATCTTGTTTTCACGTTCATTTAAATAATTGGTAAATGCCAGCTGATGTTCTATTATCTTTTGATGCACCTCAATAAGGGCATCAAATTGGTTGGTTAAGTTAGAACGCCCATTAAACCCTTGAGCTTTTCTATAATCAGGATTTAAATAAGGCTGGATATCTGCTAAATCTAGCTGAGAAAACTCCTTGATTAGCTTTTCATATGCAACAAAGTCAAAGCTTTTCTCATGTCTTATCTCATCAATAGGTGCTGAAATAAAGTTAAGCGAGCGAGTCACATACTTCTTATGATCACTAACGGCAGTCAATTTGCCTTGCTGATCCATCAATGCATACAGCTTTGGCTCCTCGTGATACAACCTGCTTTGGAACTGACGCAGCTCATCATGAATGATACTGTCAGTCACCTGCTCAATACTGCTGTCTTCAATAATACCCATGCCTTGCTGATGACCCGTCTCGCTACTATATTCCGTCAGCCATTTTTGCGCCAAGCTATCAAGCGTGCCTACGAACAGCTTATCTAATGTGGTGAGTACCAATGCGGTACGCCTGATAGCTTCCGCCATAGGGTAACTGTACACGTGATCTAGCAAATAACCGACGAGATGCAAGTTAATAGGATCTTGCATAATGCCATCTAAACGCACATATTTGGCCTGATTAACCAGCCAATCTTCGCGGTCTTTCTTTGCCTGTTTACGTTTCTCTGCTGCCGCTTGCTTATCAGCAGCAAGGTCTTGATTTAAATCGTCAATACCTGTCTCAGCGTTTGCATCTACATCTGAACTACTGCCTACTTGTGCGTCTTTATTACCCTCAGGCATAACTTGCAATATATTGGGGTATAAACGCTCTTTATTGCTAGTATCAGCACTTAGGCTATTGACCCATTGTAATAATTGATAGAAATCTACCAAACGGTCATGAATACGCTGACGCATTTCAGCTGCGGCAGCGCGAGTAAAGGTCGTGGCGATGATTTGCTCTGGCGCACGCCGCGCTTCAATCAGCAGACGCAGCACGATACCAGTTAATGTCCACGTTTTGCCAGTACCAGCTGAGGCTTCAATTAAATGCTTGCCTGTTAGAGCAACATCAACTGCTGGTATTACATCCGCTTTTTGATCAGATATAGGATTGGCGTGAGGCAGCTCATCCGAGTACTCATCGAATAAATGTGGTTGCGTAGACTGTGTAGAAAGGTCACTGATACTGGTTGGGTCGGTAAAGTCTGTCATAAGGGCGGATACTTTTAATTATTATCTATTAGAGCAAGAGAGCAAAAATTAATGATTCTAAATGACTAGAATGAATTGAAGACACGCTCTAATTAGCCGTCTAAGTCAATTAACGCGGTAAACATTGGCTCATACAATGGTCGTGCCAAGGTAGTCAACGCTGCTGATAATGCTTTGAACGCATCTTGATCACGCAGTACGTACTGCCAAATGGCATGCTGAGAGCACGTATCGTATACCGTGTTTGCTTGATAGTTAGGTCTTAGCCAATCTGAGAAGTCGGCACGTTTTGGCCAATAGTTGCCGGCTTCACTTGCTTCAAACTTTAGGTACTTATCAAGGTAATTGAGTGCATATTCTGGCAATAACGTAATGGGCACTTGACCGACTAGCTTGCCAAAAATCGCCCATTTCATCAGCTCTATCACAGCGTTTTCATAAACAATGGGACTTAGTTTAAAGGCGATTATTTTGTCATATTTTTTGACTTGCGAGCTAGGCTTATTAAAGCGCCAAATACTCACACCATCATTTAGAGCCACTTGCTCAGCAGTGGTACGTCTGGCCACCTGCCAATACAAGTGCGATAACCAAAATTTGAGTAAATGCCTAGGGCTAGCAGAGTTGGGCAGTATATTTAACCATTGCTTGGGTGATTGCTCAGCATAGGTCTTACCTGCCTGCAGATGTGTGTGGCGGGCATGCGCATCTGGCGGCACTGATGATGGTGGTAATGATACTGATGCTAATATTGGCACCGAGCCTTTTATCTTAATAACTTTCGGCAACAGCTTGAGCAGTGTTTCCATACCCTCTATATCTGTCTGGTTGCTTGATTCGCTATTGGTGCTATTGAACAGTTTTGCCAACTCTATCTGAACAGGATATTCGGTGATTGGTGTCAGTAGCTGTAATAATGTAGCGCTATCTGCTCCACCTTCGTTAATAATACTACTCTCATCAAAGCCATTAGCCATTAACTGCTCTTTAAACTCTAGACATTGCTGTTGCAGCTTTTGTTGTTGATTGGGTAGCGTGGTTTGACGAGCCACACCAGCTGGCATGATTTTTTGGTACATTAAGGTTTGATTAGCGCTGTCATCAGTCGTATTGGCAATAGTATTATCGGTCGCCAGCTCTTTAATCAAATGCGCTTTAATTTGATAGGTCGTCAAGCTGTCTAAAAATAGCGGCTCTTGCTGCGACAGTGCTTCTTCACCTTGCACCACATGCACCTTTTGAGTACGCAAAAACGCTTTGGCAGGATGGCGCACTTGATACGCCAATACTCCTTCAATGTCTATCTCTCCAATATTAAATATGCTATCAGATACCGCTTGGGTAAGCGCTTCCGTCATGCTACCGACATCGCTAGCATCAACAACTGTATCTAGCGCCAACATTTCAGCCAATGCAGACAAGGTTTGATTGTCTACTCGACCTAACTGACCCAAGCCTTGACCAAGTATCTTAGCGATTGACTCATATTGTGATTTTGTGGGTAAGCTCACCAGTTGCGCATGCTCACTAGATACTCGCCCTTTTAAAGTATGAAACACTGACTGCCAAAGCGGCGCAGGCGGAAACTGCTTTTTTTGCGCCAGTTTGGTTTTGCGCATGGCTTTATTTAATAAAGTATCCAGCTCATCAATCATATCGACAGGGCTGGAATCCTGAGCATTGACGTTGGCATTGTTATTGCCATCAATATCAGGAGACGCTTGCTCAAAAATATCATTGCTTTCAATTTCTGTTTCAAACAGACTCTCATGAAAAGGCAGTGCAGGATGCTCAGTCACTAGCCATTGCTTAATCAATTTAGGCAAATAGCGCTTGAGAGTCTCGGTGGTAGGATCAATACTCTCTGATAATGTTGCTAAGTCTTCAAGCGAGTTCACCTGCCACTGTACTTCACCTTGCAAGAACTGTAGCAATTCGCTCACTGGGTTGGCTGGCAGGTGCTCATGAGTGTCCGTCAGACTTTGACCGTTGTAAAACATCCAGCAAGCACTACGCGCACACAGCAGCGCATCTAAAAATGCACCATTGTCATCGTCTTCGCTGACTCTGTCACCGCGACGTGAATTGGTCGCTTTCATCAAATCATAGCGGTTATCACGATCACGCGCAGGAAACTCAGAGAGATCCATATTGAGCATCACCACCAACTCAAACGGCACGTTTCTTAGCGCACCAAACCGACCAAAAGTAATCACCCCAGTCGGCTCCGCACTGACCTGCTGGCTTTCAAGCTCGTTTTCAATACTGTCTAGCATAAAGCTCAGCTTTAGTGGCAACTGCTCCACACCTGCCAGCTTTTGCTCTACTTCTCTATTGTCGCTATCGCTACTGGCGTACTGTCTATAGTGACGATTGGCTCGCAAGCTAGATTTAAAGCCGTTCATCGCGTTGTAGATAGCACGCATGGTACGCGTTTGATCCACATCGCCAAAGTAGCGATGTATCACTTGTCTCTCAATCTGATCGAGCCAATCTTCCGCTTTCATTTTTTGTGTATGGTCATTGCGTCGTGCGACCAAGCCAGTATAAATGCGGCAAAGCGCTTCAACGATCAACGCATCATTTAGGCTCACTTGCGGCAATGGCAAGGTCATTTCTGGTAATGCAGTACTTGGCCATTCATCTTCATTTAAAGGGTATAAACAATCGCTCAACTCAGCCTCTGGCATCACTAAGCCTAATGTTAATCTGTCTAACGCTTGCGCAAAGCTAAAGCGGTAGTCGTAATCATTGCTATCCAAAGTTTGCTTAAGATGCCGCTCATCAAACCCGCGGATAAAGCCTGCCTCTACCAACAAATCACAGCCACGGCTCATCTGCTCATGAGTCAGCCCAAAACTTTCAAACAAAGGTGGCAGCATCAACCAATCTAAGACTTCAGCCGCTTCAAAACGGGCACTATGGCTGCCTAATAATTTATAAAAACCAATAATCGCGTCCCATAGCTGCCGAATATCAGCATCGACAACACCAGTGACTTTAGCAGGTAAGGTCAAACCATCTTGACCTCTGCCATTGACAAAGATAGAGCCAATCAGCGCATGATGACGCTCAACATCGGGTAGTAACACCACAATGTCAGATATATGGCGTTTTTTCTCACTCGCTTTGATAGGTTCATTTAACCAGCGCCCAATCATGATACGCAACACTTCAAGCTGGCGCTGCAAACTATGGCACGAATGAACGCTTAGGCTATTATCTTGCGAAGAGATTGCCCAAAAACGATTCTTCTCAAAACGCTTATTCTCCAAAGCCTCATCGTCATACCAAGCCGTCTCTTGTTTATCTCCATCAAGGCTCGACGCTATTTGCTGACTCACTGCTTGCGAGACTGTAGCGGCCGTTGCTTGTTGGGTCGATTGCTCATCAAGCATTAAAACGTCATTTTGCAAACGTCTTAATAAGCTTGGACTATTTTGCGTAGCTTGAGAACTGTTAGCCTCCTCATAGGCTCTGTCATCAACACTAGTCCCAAACTCATCATTCCAATCATTATCTAAACCATCATCGCTAATATCGCCAACATCGAAGCTATCTTGCCACTCTACTATTTCTTCTTGGTACTGCTCATTGCCCGACAAATTAGCAAGCATGGCAAAGGTATCGCGCGACTGCTTGCCCAAACGCGACAGTAAACTGTGACCATAATCCCGTAAAAACACACTTTCAGGGTTGATAATTTGTTGACGCTGTAACCAAGATTTATCAACGATATCGGCCCAAAACAGCTTTGATGGGTTGTAATGCAATAGCGTGATATTCATGTACTTCGATAAACGCTGCAAAAAATCTAGCTCGGTCTGTGGCAGTTGCTGAATGGTAAAAATGCGCAGTACTTTGGGCAACTGAGCGCGCTCATCCGCGGTGTTAGCTGCTAAAGCCGACCAGAAGACATCCTCAAGTGCCACACGGTGTAGATGAACATCAGCAAATAAATGCGACCATAAGAAGCGCTGAGCAGCTTCCAACTCAACATAATGCTCAACCAACCATTCAGGCGTGCCACGCGCATATTTATCAAAGCGTAGTGACAATGCATCTTTATCCGCTATTAATTCATCCACATTCAGAGGTTTGTTATACGACCATAGCGCCAACCAATCCTCACGATGGGTTAAGTAGCGGTTAAACACTCTTGCCAAATCACTTGCCAGCTGCCAGATACGGGCGTCTTGTTGCGCCTTGTCTTTTGTCATGTTCTGTTTTAAATTGTCTTGTCCTAAATTACCTTGTTGAGCACCTTCATGCGGCTCATCAATCAAAGACGCTAATAATGGGTTAACCGGATGCTTTTCATCGGCAACAATCACCTCTTGGTAATAGGTTAAATAGCCAAACAAGCGCCATTGCATCACTGTGGGCGACAGCACCGCCACTTCTGGTACATTCAAGGTTGCCGCTTCAGGATTTTGAGCCAATAAATACGTATTATGACGGGTTAACACATCCTGCATGAGTGTCCACTGATACTGACCCCAAAACTTAGTACGCACCAACGTGCTAATTCCAGCACGGCTAGCAATGGTTTTGTCCAACCAATCGCCCAATACCATTGAAGGCACAATGACAATAAAAGGCTCAAAAACAGGCTGATCCTTAGACTGATATTGCACAAGCAGTTGATCAACGAGGTTTTCGGTACGGTGTGACTGAATTATTTTAAACATAGAAGGGCAATCTGATTGAAGTGATAAAAGAATAAGGGGGTTAATAGATAACATAGGGTTAAAATAGCGCACCAACGTTAATGATAAAAGCTTTGAGTACAATAACAATGCCACAAACGATACTCATCAATCCATGTTTGGCAGTCGTTACTGAGTAATATTTCTGCTAGCATAATCATAGTAAATCCATTGACAGTAGTTATAATTAATAGCTGATATAACCACCAATCGCATCACCCGATTAGTGTGCCACTGTTCCCAGTGGTTTACCAGTTTATAAACCAAGGATGACATAGCCTACGACAACGGATGTCGCTGATTTTTTAAATGAGCTTCTTAACGACGAGACAACTTAATCTTATGCCCCTGCGCCCTATCGATGCCCTCTTTATCCACCTTGAACGACGTGTCTATGTAGTCTACTATCGAGGGGAATTATGGCAATTGCCTCGTATGAAAATTGATGAGCTATCGTGGCAGCGTAGGCAACCTTATCAAGGTTCCCCCGATGCCTTGTATCTAAGTCGTCATCAAGCTATCCAAGATCCAGTGTTGGCACAAAAGCTGCGAACACTAAACTTGCCTATGGCAGTACGCGGCATTACACTACCACGCTTCGAAGCATGGTGGGAGAGCCACGGTTTTGACTGGTTAAAAGACCAATTAACAATAGGTGAATCCCCATTAGCCGCGCATACTACGACAAGCACGACTACAAATAGCGAAACCAGATCTATTGCGCCGCAAGACAGTACATCAACCTCAGCCAATAATGATAATAGCGCTGAGCAGAACAGCGGTACGCAAACTCAAGAATCTAAAAAAGTAAGTAAGCAAAACGATAGCATTCAAGCAACAGAAAAAACGGATGTTTTCGCTGAAATGCTAGCGGATTTGGTCGAGGAAGTATTGTATAAATAGCTTAGTTTTTAGCAGCAATGTTAGCCGAAAAGTTATGTGCTATAGGTCATTTAAGCCTAAATCAAATACACCAAAATAAGAACGATAATCTATGAAAGACTATAAACTGCTATTGGCTGGCCTGCTTTTGCTACTGCTGATGATACTCATCGCCGTTTTTACTTGGTTGTGGAGTAGCAACCGTAAAAACATGGATCCACTGCCTATTTTGGCAAGCGAGAGTGAGACGATAGCAGAAGGCACTGATGAGGATGCAGATACTAGCGCTGATCGTACCTTATATTTGCAAATAGAAGACAGTCTACAAATACCATTAGACCATGTGATCACAAGTTTCGAATCCCGCTATCCTCATGTGCAAGTTTTCACAAATTATGTCAATTCTACAGCACTATTAACTTTGCCAAATAACAATCATAATGGCAATGAGAGTGCGCCTGTTGTCACTCATGCCGACATAATTATTGCTGATAATATCTTACCAAGCGAGCACCTACTACCCTTACAAACCAAGCTTAAAGATGCTCAAGACAAGCGCAATCAGAGCAATATTGATACTGATAATGCCAATCAAGATAGTGATGCTAGCCTGAATGTAAGTGATCTGTTTAGCGAAGCAGACATTGCTACAAATACATCAGACAATGCCGAAGCGCGTCGTCTGAGTTCTTTTAGCTATGCCTTGAAAGATGAGCATGCGCTTGATGGTGTTACCCTGACGCATAATACTGTGGCGATTAATTTTCGTAACTTTTTGCTCTCAAGTACGGGGCAAGACATATTAAAAAAATATGATTATTACAATATCGAAGGTTATAAAAACAGTGTTGACGATTTATTTAGGCCTACCTCACAAGCCAAAAAACCATTAGGCGACAATGGAGAAGATGTCGCTGATGCACTTAGTAATGGCGAGTAAGGATAAATTGCTTCTATTTATCTTTTGTTGATTGCTTTTATGCCTACTTTTTTCTACAATGTCCCTCCATAATGCGCCTATAGCTCAACAGGATAGAGCAGTTGCCTCCTAAGCGATCGATCCGAGTTCGAGTCTTGGTGGGCGCACCAACAAACATTCTTATAAGCAATCATAGAACTCCATAGCCTATACGCTCTGGGGTTTTTAATGTCTTAATATATCACAACATAACATTGCATAACTTACGATGCATTTTCATACAGCATACCTTCAAAGCAAAAAAAAGCCTTTCAAGCTTTATATTTTATAGCTTGAAAGGCTTTACCGATCACATGTCTTTATCTAAGTAAGCGTTTTAATATTGGGGTTTGCTTACAATTTACAGCCGCTCTTACTCTATGTTCAACATCGATTTTGCCACAGCTTCAGCCACTTTAATACCATCAATCCCTGCTGATAATATGCCACCTGCGTAGCCAGCGCCTTCGCCTGCAGGGAATAATCCTTTGGTATTAATGCTTTGGAATTCTTTATTGCGTTTAATGCTGATTGGTGACGATGTTCTGGTTTCTACGCCAGTGAGTAAACCGTCGTCAGATGAAAATCCTTTAATTTTTTTATTAAATGCTGGAATGGCTTCACGTATGGCATCCACCGCAAAGTCAGGTAACGCTTTGCTTAAGTCAGTTAAGGTAATACCCGGTGTGTAAGAGGGTTTTACATCGCCTAATTCTGAGTCTGGCTTTCCTTTTAAGAAATCACCAATGGTTTGCGCTGGTGCACTGTAGTCTTTGCCGCCCAATTCAAACGCTAAGGTTTCTAGTTGTCTTTGTAAATCGATACCAGCAAGAGGGTGATTTGGGTAATCTCGCTCTGGGTCAATGCCGACAACAATAGCACTGTTGGCGTTACGCTCGTTTCTTGAATATTGGCTCATGCCGTTAGTGACAACACGGCCTTCTTCTGATGCGGCGGCAACAACGGTTCCGCCTGGACACATACAGAAGCTATAAACAGAACGACCATTTTTACAATGATGAACCAGTTTGTAATCCGCAGCGCCGAGTATTTCGTTTCCAGCATTGTCACCAAAGCGTGCTTTGTCTATGGCCGACTGCTTATGTTCTATTCTAAAGCCAATTGAGAAAGGTTTTGCTTCAACATACACGCCTTTATCATGGATCATTTCAAAAGTATCTCGGGCGCTATGACCAACAGCAAGAATGACATGATTGGTTTTTAAGATCTCGCCACTATTAAGTGTCACGCCTGTTACTTTTGAATCAGTGATATGCAAGTCGTCTACGCGAGTAGCAAAACGGACTTCACCACCGAGCGCTATGATCTCGGCACGCATTTTTTCTACCATAGTGACTAACTTATAAGTACCTATGTGCGGTTTACTAACAAATAAAATCTCATCTGGTGCGCCCGCTTTTACGAATTCTGTCATGACTTTACGGCCGTAATGATTTGGATCTTTCACTTGGCTATATAATTTGCCGTCAGAAAAGGTGCCTGCTCCACCTTCACCAAATTGTACGTTTGATTCTGTGTTTAATTTACGCTGACGCCAAAAGCCAAAAGTGTCTTTGGTGCGTTGTCTTACTTCATTACCGCGTTCAATGATAATAGGTTTGAAACCCATTTGGGCAAGAGTAAGTCCAGCCATTAATCCACACGGACCAAAACCAATAATAACCGGACGCTCAGTTAAATTCTCTGGCGCTTCACCTACATATTTGTAGCTGGTATCTGGTGTTGCTTTAACATGGTTGTCTGACTCAAATTGAACCAGTAAATCATTGGCTAACTCCGAGTCGGTCAGTGTGATGTCTAACGTATAAATTAATTGGATATTTCTTTTATTACGAGCATCATAACCACGTTTAAACATCACAAATGACGCCATTTGCTCAGCAGAAATTTTAAGTTTTGTCGTTATAGCAGTCGTTAGATCTTCAGGTGCATGATTTAACGGCAATTTAATTTCAGTTAAACGTATCATTGGTTACTCATAAACTAGTGTAGAAAACAGTCTCGCATTTTACTGGTACTGATACAAATAAGCGAATAAATATTTTACTTAGGCAGGGTAAATTTACGGATTTGTACTGTAGTTTGAAAATGTTTTATGTTGTAGTTCGCTTAGCCATGTATAAGTCAATCTCATGATTTTGCTCTATCAGATTCGAATGTAATCGAACAAAACCATGGATTTTGAGTAGCGTCTAAAAACTTAAAATTAGCTACATTTATGAAATCGCCGTCATCTCAGTAATGATAAACTCATCGACCATCCCATCTGTCACTTTTACATAATTTTGGAAATGCGGACTTTGTACATGCTGCTGCAACGACTCGTTGTTTTCCCAAATCTCATAAACGATGAAACCAGTCATATTCGCATTATCTTGATGCAAGATATATTGAATACAACCTTGATCCGCTTGTGATGCTGCGGTTAGTGTCAGCAGCTCAGATTTGACCTGCTCGGCATGCTCAGGTTTAGCTTTAATAGTGGCAACGATAGTCAGTGGTTTGTTTGCTTGTGTGTTCATAAATGCTTCCTATGTTCAAATATTGGGATTGTTTTAGACGGTATAAAACATTTGTTTTTAAGAACTTATACAGGCCAGCCTTCTAGTACAACCTTACCATATGCTTGGCTGTTTTCTAACATTTGATGCGTGTCTCGTAAGTGCTCAGCCGTTATCGTACCAATATGATGGGCGATGGTGGTTTTAATCTCGCCAGCATCAATTATTTTTGCTACATCTATCAATAAACGATGCTGTTTAATCATGTCAGGCGTTTGGAATATTGAGCGGGTAAACATGAATTCCCAATGTAAACTTAAGCTTTTCATTTTAAGCGGTATGACGTCCAGTGTGACTGGATCATCAATAAGTCCAAGCTTTCCTTGTGGCTTTAAGCACTTAATAATCTCTTCATAATGCTTTTCCGTATTATTAAGACTGACAACGTAATCTACTTCAGTAATGCCAGTCTTTTGCAGCTCATCATATAAAGGATTACGGTAATTAATCACATGATCCGCGCCCAAGTCTTTAAGCCATTATACGCTCTCATCTCTTTAAGCTGTACTGATAATAGTTGCGTCAATATTGAGCCCACGCCGCTTGCTGCACCAACGACCAGTACCGATACATTATTTTCATAAGCACTTAGGATTTACCTATTTTCATAGAAATGGCACGGATGAACACTTTATCTGCCTATGCCTATGCCTATGCCTGTCATGTGGATCTCTGTCCAGCGATCATGATTGCCTCTATTAAATACTTGTAGAACAATATTAATACTTTATTTTTTATTCGATCAATATATAAACTGCGCCTAATCAGTAAGGCTGAGCAGTGTTTTCAGCACTGTAAAGAGGCAGTCGGTATTTTGGATAGAGTCACTTTATCTACATACGCTGGCGGGCTTGTTGGGTATTGACTAAAGGTGAAATATTCCAAGTTAATGCCTATAGGATTGATAGCATAAGTCTCATCCGTTCACACTTTTTAAACTTAATAGCACATTACTTTCCCTCTAATCGTTTTTTATGCACAGCTTTGGTTCTCTAAACCAGACGCTTATGGTGCAAAAAAGAACCATATCCTCTAATTAAGAACGATTTTGGTGCAAATTATTATACTTTAGGTTGGCACAAATATTGAGGTATTAATAGTAGTTAGGAATGGGCTGTTCATTCAGCCTAACCAAGCTGCTACTTTATCTTTTGGAGAAATATATGTCTTTGTTGCCCACTCTTATCACTGTTACTCCTATCAATACAAACTATCGTATCGATTCAAAATTGACATCACGTTTATCTGTATTAGCAGTCGCCATTATAGGAAGTTTAAGCCTGATTGGTTGTCAAAAACCTGCTGAAACCAATACTGAAACCAACTCTACAGCAACAAAAACTGAAACAACTGCGACTTCTGCTACCCCTGCGGCAAATGGCGATACGATCAAAGTGGGTATCTTACATTCTTTGTCTGGAACGATGGCCATCTCTGAAACGTCATTAAAAGATACTGCCCTCATGACCATTGATGAAATAAATGCCAATGGCGGCGTGTTAGGTAAGCAGCTAGAGCCCGTCGTTGTAGATCCCGCTTCTGATTGGCCGTTATTCGCTGAAAAAGCTCGTCAGCTATTAACCCAAGACAAAGTTGATGTGATATTTGGTGGCTGGACATCGGTGTCACGTAAGTCAGTGCTGCCTGTCGTTGAAGAGTTAAATGGCCTCATGTTCTACCCTGTGCAGTACGAGGGTCAAGAGCAGTCAGAAAACATTTTTTACACTGGTGCGGCTCCCAACCAGCAAGCCATTCCTGCCGTTGAATACTTAATGAGTCCAGAGGGCGGTAGTGCAGAACGCTTTGTACTGCTTGGGACAGATTATGTCTACCCCCGTACTACCAATCAGATTTTACGGGCTTTCTTAAAGTCTAAAGGCGTCGCTGAAAAAGACATCATGGAAGAATATACTCCATTTGGCTTTAGCAACTATCAGACTATCGTTAGCAATATTAAAAGCTTCTCTACCGGTAAAAAGACGGCAGTTATCTCTACCATTAATGGCGACTCAAACGTGCCATTTTATCGTGAGCTTGCCAACCAAGGTATTAAAGCCTCTGACATTCCAGTCATGGCATTCTCAGTAGGAGAAGAAGAGCTTCGTGGTATCGATACCAGCTTGTTACAAGGGCATTTAGCGTCATGGAATTATTTTATGTCGGTTAAGAATCCCGTTAACAGCGCCTTCACCAAAAAGTATAAGAAATATGCGCTAGATCATAAGCTACCGAATGCTGAAAAGGTTGTGACCAATGATCCTATGGAAGCCACTTACGTCGGTATCAATATGTGGAAACAAGCGGTTGAAAAAGCGGGTACTACTGATGTCGATAAAGTGCGTATTAGTATGGGAGGTCAGACTTTTGACGCGCCATCAGGATATACCTTGAAAATGGATGAAGAAAATCATCACTTATGGAAGCCTGTCATGATCGGTCAAATCCGTGCCGATGGTCAGTTCGATGTGATCAGCAAAACGCCAAAAGTCATTCGTGCTGAGCCATGGAGTCAGTACATTCCTAAATAAGGTTGTGGTCACCCAAGCCTTAGCCCCTAATCCTTAGTCCCTTAATGGTATCAATACCAGCAACCCTTTAGCACCTCTACTGATAAAACATTTTTTTAGTAGAGGTTAGAGGAGTGTTGACTGTAAAAAAGGAGCCATCATGTCACGTTATTATTCCTATTCTAAAAGTGACGCGCCAGCCAATTATTCTAATAAGACTTTTATCATTACCCTATTATCTTTAGCACTATTACTGATCACTACCACATCGTCTGTTTATGCTCACGAGACGCTAATAGCACACAGTCATGACGAGGCAGTATCTACTAATACGGTGGCTGCGACATCCAATGCTGTTAATGATAAGACTTTGCTTGCTCAAGACGATAGCTTGCTTGCTCAAAACGAGAAGTCTCTAACTACGCCAGCTGATCTGACGATAAGTAAAGAGGATGCTATTGAACAATTTGTCGCCGCAGACTTTGGCAAGCGCCAAACCATGCTCAATCAGTGGCCAGGGTCAGTTGAGAGTCTAGATACTTTGATTGAGCTGATAAAAAACGATGAGTTATATCAAGGCAATGACGGTCAGACGTATCTCTTAAATAGCGAAGATGAGCTATTTACTTACCCTGCTAAGCAGCTAACCACCGAATGGCCCAGCGACTTGGCGCAAGTGACTTTGACCAATGCTCTGCGCTCAGCTTTGGTGTTTGGACAAGCCAAAGTTAAGCTTGAATCAGACGATCCTAAGCAACGTATGCAGGCAGTAGCCATCTTAGCGGACAATATCGAGCAGCTAGATCCAGCGCTCATAAGTACTGCTGCCACTAATGAGCAAGATGTCGACGTCAAAACGGCGTTGAGCACTTTACAAGCGAGGATTGATTTTAGAGATGGCGACGTCGCTAAGCAAATTGTCGCGCTTACCGTGCTTGCCGATAGTGATAGCCCGCAAGTCTTAGTCGATGTCAAACGGGCATTGGCGGCGGACGATATCGATCCTGTGCTCAAATCTGCCCTGTTAGACGCTGAGACGAGTATCGAGCGACGTATTACTATCAGTACTTGGATAGGACATCTCTTTACTGGTATGAGTACCGCCAGTATCTTGTTATTAGCAGCACTTGGTCTTGCTATTACCTTTGGGCTACTGGGTGTCATCAATATGGCGCACGGTGAGCTGATTATGATTGGTGCTTACGCCACTTATATGGTGCAAAATTTATTTCAAGCGTATTTTCCCGGTATGGCAGGTTGGTATCTGGTTGCCGCTATACCCGTTGCTTTTTTAGTCAGTGCCATTATCGGCATGATTATCGAACGAATCGTTATTCGACCGCTTTATGGACGGGAGCTTGAAACCTTACTGGCAACCTTCGGTGTCAGTCTGATTCTTATGCAGTTGGTAAGGATGATATTTGGCGCGCAAAACGTTGAAGTCAGCAATGTTGACTGGTTAAGCGGTGCCTATCAAGTGTCCTCTAGCCTTGTACTCCCCTTCAACCGTATCGCTATTATCGGCTTTACGATCATTATTCTTATGCTACTAGTGTACTTACTTAAAAAGACTCGTTTCGGGCTATTTGTGCGCGCTGTGACGCAAAACCGGCAAATGGCGCGCGCGGTTGGTATCTCATCTGCCCGTATCGATATGTTGGCTTTTGGACTTGGCTCGGGTCTCGCAGGTCTCGCTGGCTGTGCGTTAGCGCAAGTAGGCAACGTCGGACCTGATCTTGGTCAGACTTATATTATTGATGCGTTTTTAGTCGTCGTGGTTGGCGGTGTTGGACAAGTATGGGGTGCAGTATTGGCATCTTTAGGTCTTGGCGTCAGTGGTACGGTGCTTGAGATTGGCATTGGTGCTGTGATGGCTAAGATTGTGTTACTGGTTCTTGTGATTTTGTTTATTCAAAAACGTCCACAAGGTTTATTTGCCCTCAAAGGCCGTTTTGTGGATTAAGGAGAACCTAATGCGTTTGACTCAATTATTATCTGATTCCCCACGTAATGCCATTTTGATTGGTTTATGTTTTTTGGTGTTACTGATATTGCCTTGGCTCCATCTACTACCTGAAACCTCTAGTTTTCATTTGTCTGCTTACTGGATAACGCTCATCGGTAAAATAATGGCACTGGCTATGGTAGCACTGGCGCTAGATCTCGTCTGGGGCTACGCTGGCATTCTAAGCTTAGGACATGGTCTTTATTTTGCTTTGGGCGGTTATGCCTTTGGTATGTACTTGACGCGTGAAACGGCTGGCGCTGGTATCCCAGACTTTATGCGCTTCTTAAGTTGGACCGAATTGCCGTGGTATTGGGCAGGCACTCAACACTTTTGGTGGGCGATGGCTCTAGTGGTGTTAGTTCCCGGTTTGGTCGCTTTTATCTTTGGTTATTTTGCTTTTCGCTCAAAAATCAAAGGGGTTTATTTTTCGATTATCACTCAAGCCATGACCTACGCTGCCGCCTTATTATTCTTCCGTAACGAAACAGGCTTCGGTGGTAATAATGGCTTCACAGGTTTTACCACGCTATTAGGCTATGACATCACTGCTGCTTCAACGAGAGCTGTGCTGTGCTTTACGACTGCTTTGGCGCTGCTAGTGTCATATCTTGGCCTACGCTATCTGATGAGTCAGCCTTACGGGCGCGTGCTCGGTGCCATTCGTGATAGTGAAAATCGCTTGCAGTATTTAGGCTATCGCACGCTTTGGTACAAGCTTTCGGCTTGGGTATTGTCTGCAGTCATTGCTGGTATCGCTGGTGCTCTATATGTACCGCAAGTTGGCATCATTAACCCAGGCGAGATGAACCCAGTCAACTCTATCGAGATGGCAGTATGGGTGGCTGCTGGAGGGAGAGGGTCACTCATCGGTGCTATCGTAGGCGCAGGTGCCGTGAATGTTATTAAAACTTACTTTACGGTGGCCTACCCTGAGTTTTGGTTGCTTATTCTAGGTGGACTATTCGTGGTGGTTACTTTGTTTTTACCTAACGGGATTATTGGCGTACTCGATCGTTTTAAGAAGGAAAAAGAATAATGTCAAAAGTACCTAATGAAACTGACCGTAGTATAAATACCCCAGCTAGGACTCTTAAATCTGCTAACAGCATAGCGACTGCAGAAACCACACCTACCCGACCAGTCACTACTTTGGCTGAAGATTATGGAGATAGTGCTGGCTTGGCGCATCCTGTTCCTAAATCAGGTCCAGATATGAGACATGGTATTGCGCTATATTTGGAAGACGTTAGCGTCTGGTTTGACTCGTTCCGTGCACTCAATGACTTATCTTTATACATTGAGACGGGCGAGCTACGCTGCATCATCGGTCCCAATGGCGCAGGTAAGACCACGTTAATGGATGTTATCACTGGTAAAACGCGTCCGACCAAAGGTAGCGCGTTTTTTGGTCAAGTACATAATTTGGCCAAGCTGTCTACCGAAGAGATTGCCGAAGCAGGCATTGGTCGTAAGTTTCAAAAACCAACGGTATTTGAAAACTTTACCGTCCTTGATAACTTAATGCTAGCGGCCCCCAAAGATAAGCGGGTATCAAAAAGCTGGTTTACTAAAATTGATGCTGACACAAAAAACACACTTGACTCAACGCTACAGCAGATTCGCTTAAAAGACCTGATCAACAAGCCAGCCGGACTGTTATCTCATGGTCAAAAGCAGTGGTTAGAGATTGGAATGTTACTGATGCAAAGACCAAAGCTTATCTTACTTGATGAGCCTGTGGCAGGCATGACCGATGCCGAAACTGAACATACCGCTGAGTTATGTTTGCGCCTTAAAAAGAATCATACCTTAATCGTGGTTGAACATGATATGACCTTTATTGATGCCATCAGTGAGAAAGTGACAGTTTTGGCAAATGGCGCTATTTTGGCTGAAGGGACATTGAGTGAAGTACAGAACAATGAGGCCGTTATCGAGACCTATTTAGGTCGATGATACATTCAGGTCGATAATAAATAGTAGCTCTTAAACTTGACTTAAAAAAGAATAAAGGTATTTATATGTTAGAAGTCAATGCCATAAATCAATATTACGGTGGCAGTCACATCTTACGTGATGTCACCCTCGCCGCCCCGGTAGGAGAATGTAGCGTGGTACTGGGTCGTAATGGCGTCGGTAAAACCACTTTGCTTAAATGCTTGATGGGTATCCTACCCATCAAATCAGGTGAAATTTTATTAAACGGTAAGGATATTAGTAAGATGACGCCTGAACAGCGTGTACGCGCAGGACTCGCTTATGTACCGCAAGGCCGTGATATCTTTTCCACCTTGACCGTTGAAGAAAATATTCTAATTGGCATGGCTAAATTCTCTCAACGAAAAGCAAGTAAAGTACCCAAACACTTATATGATATATTTCCAGTGCTGGACGAGATGAAACATCGTCGCGGCGGCGATCTATCAGGCGGTCAACAGCAGCAGTTAGCTATTGCGCGTGCGCTGGCCTCTGAGCCTCAAGTGCTGGTACTTGATGAGCCTACCGAAGGCATTCAGCCGTCAATTATTAAAGACATCGGTAGAGTCATTCGTAGTCTTGCTGATAAAGGCGATATGGCCATCATTTTGGTCGAGCAATTTTATGATTTTGCTGAAGAGCTTGCCGATAACTATACTGTGCTTTCTCGAGGGCAAGTCGTTGCTCATGGAGCGGGATGTGATATGGCAGAAAATAATATCCAAGAATTGGTGGCAGTCTAATGAGCAGCTACTAGATTCTACGTATTAAATAAAGCTTCGAGAAGGTAATACATGCTATATTTTTACTAGCTGTGATAGTCAAACTTATAGTTAAACTTATAGTTAAACTTATAGTCAAAATTGGGTTTAACAACATACAGCATAGTTTTAAGGATATTATATTTTGACTTGGCAATCCTCGCTACAGCTCCATTTCGACCATTTAGCGGATAAGACTAAAACTCGGCTGTGTCATCGTGCCCATACTGGTGCGCTAATGGTGCAGCGCGCGCTTTATCCTGAGCCTGACAGTCAAACAGGGATTTGCCATATTTATGTGTTGTATCCTCCTGCTGGTATTGCCGATAATGACCGCTTAACGTTAGCATTTAATCTACACTCTAATAGTCACGCGGTGATTACCACCCCTGGAGCCGGCAAATGGTACGGACAACGCAAGTCATTGCGATCCTCTAGACCCAACGCAAAATTTACCAACGGTACTTCATCAGCAAAAAACAACGTCTCCGACCATGCCCTTTATGATAGCTCCTGCTCTCATACTATTAGCAACACTTTCAACGATACCGTCAGCGCAGAACAACATATCGACGCGCGCCTTGATGACCACGCTATTCTTGAATGGCTACCCCAAGAAAGCATTTATTATGATCATTCCGTCTCTAATGCCAACAATCGCTTTTATTTAGCTAAGACGGCAAGCTTGCTGACTTGGGATATTGCGGTGTTCGGACGGCAAGCGTATCAAGAAACTTTTGCTAATGGTTATTATGCCAACCGCTTAGAGATATGGCGTGATGGCAATTTATTGGTCAGTGAGTGCACCTCCCAGCAAGCCAATACGCGCTGGTTTACCTCACCGCTTGGGTTAAACAATCATCATGTTCATGGCTCTTTTTGGGCAATACCTAGCACAGAGATTATTGCGCCTGAGCTGCAGAATAATCCGCTCAAGCTTGGTCAGTATTTAGATACCACTATTACCGAGATACGCCATCTTATCGATCAGCAGTCACTACCCATTCACTGTACTCATAATTATCAAGGTATTAATTGCCGTTATTTGGGGTCAGATGTGCGCGCCTGCTTTGAATCTTTTTACCAAGTCCGCGAGCTTATCAGGTCTAAATGGTACACGCTTGAGCCTCATCGACCGAGAATTTGGGACACCTAATATTATGTGCTTCCACTTAATCTCATCCTTAAACTACGCTTGGTCAAACCGAAATAACTTTATTTAAAATATTTGCTTTATAAAGGTTAAAAACGGTTAATAACCTTTAAAGTAAAATAATTATCGAGGAAGCTTTATGCAATTAAACCCTACCGAAAAAGATAAACTCCTGCTATTTACTGCCGGTATGGTGGCGGAACGTCGTAAAAATCGTGGCGTCAAGCTAAATTACCCTGAGTCTATCGCCTACATCAGCATGTTACTGATGGAAGGTGCGCGTGATGGCAAAACCGTGGCGCAGCTGATGAGTGAAGGGGCCACTTATCTCTCTACCGATGACGTCATGGAAGGCATTGCAGAGATGATACAGGATGTCCAAGTTGAAGCCACTTTCCCCGATGGCACTAAGCTGGTGACGGTACATAATCCCATCGTATAGCTTGTTTGCTATAAAACCGTATAAAACGATATTGAACGCGAATAAAGCCATTGCCGTAAGACAATTAAGGATAATAAAAATGACGATGAAAGCAGGCGAATATAAGATTAAAGCAGGCGATATGGCTTTAAATGCTAATCGCTGTGTTCAAACGGTAGCGGTAATCAATACAGGCGACCGCCCTATTCAAATCGGTTCTCACTATCACTTCTTTGAGGTAAACGCGGCACTGAGCTTTGATCGAGAGTCGACGCTTGGCTATCGACTCAATATCCTATCTGGCACTGCGGTACGCTTTGAGCCGGGGCAAACGCGTGAAGTGGAGCTAGTCGCTATCGCCGGTAGACATCACATTTATGGTTTTGCCGGAAAAGTCATGGGACTAGCCAAAGTCAAAGCCACCAAAGACACTTCGCAAAAACGCATTGATAGACGTATTTATGCTGAGCACTTTGGCCCTACTACAGGGGACAAAGTACGCTTAGCAGATACTCATTTATGGCTTGAGGTCGAGTATGATTTGACTAACCATAGTGACCAAAGTACTGATATTGTTAGCATCGGTGAAGAGGTTAAGTTTGGCGGCGGTAAAGTCATTCGCGATGGCATGGGTCAGTCACAGCTAATAGGTGAGCAAGTTGCCGATACTATTATTACCAATGCTTTGATTGTCGACTATAGCGGTATTTATAAAGCAGATATCGCTATCAAAGAGGGTCGTATCAGTGGTATTGGTAAAGCTGGCAACCCTGATATTCAGCCTAACGTGACGTTACCTATTGGCGCGGCTACCGAAATTATCGCAGGGGAAGGTAAAATCTTGACTGCTGGCGGTATTGATAGTCATATTCATTTTATCGCGCCGCAGCAGTGTGAAACGGCATTGATGTCTGGTGTGACTACGATGCTTGGCGGTGGCACGGGGCCTGCTGAAGGTACTCTAGCCACTACTTGTACGCCTGGTGCTTATCATATTCATAGTATGCTAAAAGCCACTGATTCTATTGCGATGAATATCGGATTCTTAGGTAAAGGCAATGTTAGTTTGCCTGCGCCTATTGTGGAGCAGATTGAAGCAGGCGCTATTGGTCTTAAACTTCATGAAGACTGGGGCTCCACGCCCAAAGCCATTGATAACTGCCTTAGTGTGGCTGAAGAATATGATGTGCAAGTGGCTATTCATACCGATACGTTGAATGAAAGCGGCTATTTGGATAGCACTCTAGGCGCGTTTAAAGATCGCTGTATTCATACCTTCCATACCGAAGGAGCCGGTGGCGGTCATGCCCCAGATATCTTAAAAGCTATTGGCGAAACCAACGTTTTGCCGTCATCAACCAACCCAACGCGCCCTTTCACTATTAATACCATTGACGAGCATCTCGACATGCTCATGGTTTGCCACCATCTAAGCCCAGCCATTGCTGAAGATGTGGCTTTTGCAGAAAGCCGCATTCGTAAAGAAACCATTGCCGCTGAAGATATCTTACAAGATATGGGCGCCATCTCCATGATGAGTAGTGATTCGCAAGCGATGGGACGCGTGGGAGAAGTCATTATTCGCACGTGGCAAACGGCTGATAAGATGAAAGCCCAACGTGGCCACCTTGCTCCAGATCAATCAGCTAAAACCGAGCAATCTTCAGAGCATATCATGCTAAGTCCTACTGACTCTGATAGCGGCAATGATAATTTTCGTATCAAACGTTACCTCGCAAAATACACCATCAATCCCGCAATCACTCATGGCATTAGTGATGAAGTGGGGTCACTTGAAATAGGCAAATGGGCAGATTTAGTGTTATGGTCGCCTGCATTTTTTGGAGTAAAGCCTGACCTAATCATTAAAGGGGGTTTAATTGCAGCAGCGCCTATGGGCGACCCCAATGCCTCCATTTCCACTCCGCAGCCTGTGCACTATCGCAGCATGTTTGGTAGCTTCCCCAAAACTGTAGCGCAGACTTGCATTACCTTTATGTCAAGCGCTGCTATAGACAAGGGCGTTGACAAGCAATTAGGATTAGAAAAAGTTATCAAAGCCGTACACAACATCCGTCAAGTACGCAAACAAGACATGAAGTTTAACAGCTACTGTCCTCAGATGGAGGTCAATCCCGAGACTTATGAAGTATATGCTGATGGTGAACTGTTGACCTGTGAGCCTGCTGAATATCTACCGATGGCACAGCGCTATTTTTTATTCTAGCTGCTTTTTATTTTAGTAGTGATGACCCCTAATCAAACATAAAACCTTAAATTATTGGTTTTAACTGACTATAGACATACTTATGAAAATTTATACGCAACGCCTCGATAAATCAGACCTAAACGCTGTACAGCAAGCCTTGATTGATAGCCATAAAAAGGCAAAAAACTTTTTATATCTAGATTTTGATACTCGTCAACGTAGCCGGTTTAAAGCAGAAACTCAACATCAAGAAGCCGTTGGTGTTGATCTACCGCGTACGGAAACCATTAAAAATGGCAGTGTACTGGCGGATAATCAAGGCAACTTAATACAGATTATGGCTGCCAAGCAAGCCTTAATCGAAGTGACTGCCGATAATAGCTTTGATCTCATGAAGGGCGCTTACCATTTAGGCAATCGTCATGTTCCTTTAATGATTACACCTAAGGCGCTATATTTTGAGCCTGACCATGTTTTAGAAGCAATGTTAAATCAACTTAGACTACGTACCCAAGCCGTACAAGCGCCGTTTGAGCCAGAAACTGGTGCATACAAAGGCAATCATGGCGGGCATTCTCATGGTCATGATCATTCACACAGGCATGGTCACTCTCATGACTAATCATGCCACGCCTTCACAGCAGACTACCAGTACAGCACAAGGTACAAACAACTTGAATAATACAGATGTGACCGGACGGCTGTTGATGTTGGCTTCAAGTAACTTGCCTATTGGCAGTTATACCTACTCGCAAGGCATAGAACCCGCTATTGAGTCAGGTCTCATTCATAACGAAAGCAGTACTTTAGAGTTTATGAGTGATTATTTGGAACTGGCGTTATGTCGTTATGAGCTACCACTACTGGCGCTCATGATTGAAGCCCTTATGGTTGATGACGTAGAGCTGGCTGATGCTTTAGGTGCAGATTACCACGCCAGCCGTGAAAGCAAAGAGTTCGTTTATGAGTCGAGCCAATTGGCACTGTCTTTATCTGCATGGCTAGACAATGTTCTTGAGCTCAACGTGCCTGATAGCTTACTCGCACATGGGTTTTTGCCACTATTTGCCCATATCAGCTCACATTGGCAATTTAACCCTGTACAAGCTATGACTACTTACGCCTTTGGTCAAATAGAAAATATGGTGCTGGCGGCGGTTAAAACGGTACCGCTTGGGCAAATGGCAGGACAGCGAATCATTTGGCAATTACAGCAGTTATTAAGCACGCAGGTATATCCATTGGCTACCAGCGTCAAGCAAAGCTTTTTGCAAGTTCAAGACATGCCGTTAGAGCTCAACACACCTAATGTAAGTATATTAAAGCTAAATCTACTTTATAAACAGCTACACATGTCCGCTAATTTACCCAATTTAGCGATACTGTCTTGTCAGCATGAAAGGCAATACAGCCGTTTATTTCGCTCTTAATCGCTAATCAACACAACCCTTCTTAAGGAAATTTATTTATGGCACTGACACCTAAAGTCGAAAGCAAACATTCAGACACGACACTGTCTCCCCTACGCCTAGGTATTGGCGGTCCCGTTGGTTCAGGAAAAACGGCATTAACACTAAGATTATGTCAACGCTTGCGTGATGACGTCGATATGGCAGTGGTGACTAATGACATTTATACCAAAGAGGACTCTGAATTTTTAACCCGCAATAATGCCATGCCAGCTGAGCGTATTCGTGGTGTCGAAACGGGTGGCTGCCCGCATACTGCCATCCGTGAAGATGCCTCAATTAACTTATCTGCCATCGCCGAATTACAGCAGCAATTTGCAGGTCTTGAGCTTATTATCATCGAGTCTGGTGGTGATAATTTGGCAGCAACTTTCAGCCCTGAATTGTCCGACTTGACACTATATGTCATTGACGTGTCTGCAGGCGATAAAATTCCTCGTAAAGGCGGACCTGGCATCATGAAATCTGACTTGCTCATTATCAATAAAACCGACCTTGCCCCTTTCGTAGGCGCGTCACTTGAGGTAATGGCGCGTGATGCCAAAAAAATGCGCGGTGATAAGCCTGTGGTATTTAGTAACATGAAAACAGGCGAAGGTCTTGATGACATTGTTGCTTTTATCTTAGATAAAGGCATGTTAAGTGTGGCGTAGAATGCCTTAGGTAATGGCATCAATAAGTGCTCTAAAAACCGCTGATGGATCAGTGGATTATCAGTCAGTTTTTATATCGATTTGTTTATTTATTAAGGATTTATCATGACAACAGACACAGCCAAAACGATGATACGCAAAAACCTCTTCCAGAAAACCACCATAATCAGTGGCTTAGCATTGCTATCATTACTACCAACACTCGCATTTGCTCACCCTGGGCATGGCTTGATGGCAGCAGATGGCTCATTTAGTACTTCTATATTATCTGGTATGTTGCACCCTTTAACTGGGTTAGACCATCTTATGTTAGCGCTGGGTATGGGCATGTTATTTACTCAAATGCACAGCTTTAAAAAAGGATTTGTAGCACTGTTAATTGGTCTAGTAACAGGATTTGTACTGAGTTTAAGTGTGAGCTTGAATAGCCTGTTTATTGAATACGGTATTTTACTCTCTATCGTACTCCTGACCATGGCACTTATGAGCCGCTACTTTAATGTGGCATTGACTCAAGGCCACGAGATGTCCGTCAAAACCGTGTATAAATTCTTAGTCATTGGCTTTGGTGCGCTTGCTATGTTCCACGGTGCAGCTCATGCAATCGAAGTGCCTGCAAACAGTAATACCGCTGGCTTCTTTACAGGTATGATTGTTGCTATGCTAGGCCTATATACTGTCGGCAAAGGCGTGGCCACTTATCTAAACAATTACCTGCAAGATAGCTTGATTATTCAACGCGTTATGGCGGTTGTCGGTCTATGCGCTGTACTATTTAGTTAGGGCGTATCATCAATTAAACCAAACAACACAAGACGCTTTAGTCGCTAGGGCAATACCTTCAACTGTCATGAGTATTTGAATGAAGTTATAAAATACAAATTCAAGATATTGTCGTCTGATAGAGACTTATTTGGCAAAATCACGGTATACATAGCGATTACTTATTTCTTCTTAAACGCTCAATAAGCCTGCCTGCTAGTGGGAATGACACCATTTGTGTCAGCGGAACGAGGATTATTGTCTCAATCAACACCACTACGGGCAAACTTAGACTTTGGGTCACAGGCTTTAATAGCGTTAATACGATTAAGAGCGTCGGATAAAGTCCAACATACCCTATTAATATGCGTATCAGCCTGTCTTTAAAATTTTTACTCATCACTTTATATCACCTTATAAAAATACTTACGTTTATAAGCAAAAAAATAAGACCACGAATGGTCTTATTTCACTAATTTATTTTTGGTAATAAGGATAATCACTGTAGCCCACATCAGTACCACCATACATCGTGGTAGGATCTACTTCATTCAATGGCCAGTTATTGGCAATACGCTCTGGCAGATCAGGATTGGCGATAAAAGGACGACCAAACGCGAATAAATCACCGTAGCCTTTTTCTAAAATGTTCACAGCTTTTTGTACCGTGTACTTGCCAGCATAAATAATACGGCCTGAAAACTCTTCTCTGACTGCTTGATAAAAAGTGTCTGGTAAATCAGGCGCATTATCCCAATCAGCTTCTGCAATGGACAAATAAGCAATACCCGCTTGCTCAAGCAATTTGACTGCTTCGACATAGGTATGATGGGGATCTGACTCTACCAAGCCTAAATACACGCGCGTCTCATCCGTACTCGCAAATAATGGCGCAAAGCGTACGCCTAAACGATCCGCACCAACCACCTCACTGACGGCAGCGACCACTTCTTGTAAAAAACGCAGACGATTAGACAGTGAACCACCGTACTGATCATCGCGTGTATTGCTATGCTCAGAGATGAATTGATTCACTAAATAACCATTGGCACAATGCAGCTCTACCCCGTCAAATCCAGCTTTTAATGCGTTGCGAGCAGCTTGTGCATACATCGCGACCAACTCGCCCACCTCTTCTGTACTGAGTGCGCGTGGCGCACTTGGGTCGGCTAAAGCGCCCTCGCCTGGGCCCGTTTCAATAAATACTTTGACATTGTCAGCAGTGATAGCAGATGGCCCGATAGGCTGAGCTTGGTTCGGTTGTAAGCTGGTATGAGAGACACGGCCAACGTGCCAAAGCTGCGCAAAAATAATACTGCCTTTAGCATGTACCGCCTGCGTGACTTTTTTCCAGCCTTCGATTTGGGCTGGTGAGTGAATACCTGGCGTCCACGCATAACCTTGACCTCTCGGCTCAATCTGCGTACCTTCAGTCACTATAAAGCCTGCCGAGGCGCGCTGTGCATAATAGCTTGCCATTAAGTCATTAGCAATATTATCTGGTTGCGTGCTACGAGAGCGTGTCAACGGTGGCATCACGATACGGTTTTTAAGCGTATAAGGGCCAAGCGCTACAGACGAAAATAATGTACTGGTATTTGGTATAGATTGTTTCATAACACTCTCTTTTGAAGCAAACGGATAGGCTTATTCTTTGAGCCAAGCACCCTGTTTTCAGGTTTGATTGGCGACTTAAGCAATGTTGGTAAGCATAGAGCGTTACGGGTACAATTAGAAACAACCTATTGTTGTTTAAGATACAACTATTAATGGTACAGATTATGAATGGTATGAACCGTCTTGATATTAAGCAGCTTAGGGTGCTTCAGTCACTATTTGATCTAAAAAATCTCTCACAAGTCGCGCGCAAAATGGGTCTGACGCAACAAGCGATTAGCGAGCAGTTGCGTAAGCTGCGCGATCTATTTGATGACCGTCTATTTATTCGTCAAGGCAATAGCATGGTGGCAACGCCAAAGGCACTATCGCTGCAACAACCTATTGACGAGATATTAAAGCAGTTGGAAGTATTATTAGAGCCGGAGGTATTTACGCCGCAAACCTATAAAGGCGTCTTTACGATTAGCGCGACCGACTATGCGACGCAGGCATTATTGCCGCAATTGTTTCATATAACGCGCCGCGAAGCGCCTGATTTGAGGTTGATAGTGCGCGACTTTGCTTCAGATAACATCAATCAGCTGATTGCGGCAGGTGAACTTGATCTACTCATTACCTTTCCCGAATTTATTCCTGATAATTTATCGTATGTGACGCTGCTTGAAGAGCAACATTTATGCATTACTGGTTGTAAAAACACCTTTGCAACAGAGGCACTAACACTGACACAAATCGCCGCACAGCCGCAACTGGTGGTATCGCCTTCGCGTGCCAACTTGCGTGGCTCACATGATCAATGGTTCGCTGAAAAAGGCCTTAAGCGAAACATCGTGATGTCAGTCCCTAGCTTTTCAGCGGTACCAGATATTCTACACACCACCGATATGATTGCGTTTTATCCTGCGCGACTATTGCCAAACAGTAAGGTTAAAGAGATTGCTGTGGAAGCCTTACCGCCAACCTTTAAGGTAATAGCCGCATGGCATCCACGTACTAATGACAGTGGTATACATCGCTGGTTAATTGAGCAATTAAAAAATTTATAACGTATAGGGTTGTTAGCTACTTGTCTTGCATATTCTGAATGAGGCAGTCAATACTGTAGCCACGCGTATTACAAGATCATCAAGCAGCACCACGACACGGTTGTTAAATAACATAGCATCGATTTTATATTCGTCGAAAAGTTAAGTTACTATAAAAAGTTAGGGCGAGTCATCTACTTTTGAGCGCGCTACTCTCGTTTTCTGTGAGCTTATCCTAAATCGTATTCATAAAATCAACTTTGCTTTTATACGTAAAGTCCTCACCCGCTACTACTTCGTTCTATAACTTTCTAAGCTTAAGTTAAGCGCTTACGGCTCATCACAAACCCTCTTGATACTTTTGCCAAAGAGGGTTTTATTAAGTTGATTATAATGACTAAAGACTTTTTGAGAGTCAGCATGATAAATCTGATTATTGACGCAGTTACCAAAACCAAAGGTTAACAAACTTATTTTGGCATAATTAGCAGGATCGCTGGCTTTTTCTTCCTCATAGCGCTCGGTCGCAAACTTGCGATATGACTGACCGCCATCACTATGCATAAGGGCTTGCTGCTCAATTCTTTGTTCAATGAACTGCCGCCATTTACGCTGTACGGCAGTTTCGTTTTTGAAGAAAGGTTCAAGATACTGTTTGCACATCGGCGGGCTCAATCTCATCGCTTGTATAGGATCTATATAAGCCAAAATACTCAATCTATCATGAACGTATTCGCCTTCAATAGACTTTAGTAGCTCACGCTTATACGTCTGGGCTGCTGGTACGACTTCTAATGGCTCAACTTTACGCTTGAGTGACTCATACTCTTTATCTAAATTGGTTATGTCTGTCTTCGATACGTTGTCTATATCGTTAATATTCATCGGTGGAAAAAAGCTTTGTAGATTTGCCCTCGTTAAACCCTCCAATACGAAATGTGAATTCTTGATTTGCTTGGCGGTATATTTTTTATTGTCAAAATTACCCTGCATATCGCATAGCTCATCTTGCCATTTATAGATCTCGGCTCGGGCGATATTAGTGACTGTCATTGCGGTAAGTATGGCGGCGATAGTCATTGCTTTCATGATTTCAGCTCCTGATTTAAGTCCTTTTATTTATCTTAGTATTTATAAAGATAATGTAGGGGAAAATATTACCCATCTTTATACTTTCTTTATACCCCACCGCGTTATCTTGACAACACTTTTATACCTCTCTCGGCATACTATTCCTATTAATAACTAAGCAATAAAAAAGTAATAAAAGATCAGTCTAACCATCGCTGATCTTCATTATTCATGGTTCATTGTGCGTTTTTGGAGAGTGTCATGGAAGTTTTTGCAGGGTTTCTAGCCCTCGGTTTATTCATCTATTTGTTATATGTACTGATTAAACCGGAGGCATTTTAATGACCATATATGCGCTTTCACAGCTGGTTATTTATTTAATCGTTCTATTTACCTTAGGGTATTTTCTATCAGGGTACCTGCTGCAAAGGATGCAAGCCCCTGTTTCTCGGCTTGAATCCCGTATTTTTACGACGCTAGGTATGATCGGTCAAGATACCAAGGGCAACCCTGCTTTTGGTATGAATTGGAAACAGTACGCGCTCGCCATTGTGCTATTCAATCTCATTGGATTGTTGGGGTTATTTGTGTTGCAGTTGGTGCAAGGACACTTGCCGCTAAACCCTGCCAATATGTCAGGCGTCACATGGGACTTGGCGATGAATACCGCCATTAGTTTTGTCACTAATACCAATTGGCAGGCTTACGGCGGCGAAAGTAACATGAGCTATCTGACCCAAATGATGGGTATGTCGTTGCAAAACTTCTTATCAGTCGCAACCGGTATCGTAGTGGCTTTTGCCTTAATGCGCGGTCTAGTATTTAAAAAAACCACGCACTTGGGTAATGCTTGGATAGATTTATGGCGCTGTAATCTTTATATTTTGCTGCCGATAGCGGTAATTATAGCCGTGCTGTTGATGAGCCAAGGCGTCATACAAACGCTATCCATGTATACCGATGTGCAGACCCTACAAGGTGAATCGCAAACGATTGCTTTGGGCCCTGTTGCCTCGCAGGAAGCCATTAAGATGCTCGGTACCAACGGTGGTGGATTTTTTAATACTAACTCTGCTCATCCGTTTGAGAATCCCACGCCCTTTTCTAATTTTATCCAAATGTTGGCCATCTTCCTTATCCCAACGTCGCTTTGTTTTTGTCTTGGCAAAATAAGCGGCAACCTCAAACAAGGTATCGCTATCTTAAGTGCTATGACGATCTTGTTCATAGCGATGTATTCTTTGACCGTCAGCAGCGAGCTTGCCGGCAACCCTTGGTTGGCGTCACAAGTTCAAGGTCTGACCGATGCCAGTGTGAGCGGCAACATGGAGGGCAAAGAAGTGCGTTTCGGCATTGTTGCCACGTCATTGTTTGCCACGATTACCACTGCCGCTTCGTGCGGAGCGGTCAACGCCATGCATGATTCGGTAGTGTTCTAAAAAGTATGCTGGCATTAGACGTAGCCATAATTGACATAAAAGAACACCAGATCGAATACTTTAAAGTGATTATCAAGCTTTTTTGAGAAGCAACAAGTCTTTCTAACCGCTCGTCTTAACCGGTGTCTAAGACGGCAGTTATTACCTTCAATGCCTACCGTATGTTGTTTGCCAATTCGTTTGTTATCACTTTTAAAGGCGGTTATAAAACTGTCCCAGTTGTCCATACTGATAGAGCCATAGCTGACTGTAAGCTGCTTAAGACGCGCTCTTAACTTCTTAGCCGTTTTTAGGTCACGTTTGCCCCAGACATAAGCGACAATCTCATTAGTTGCACGGTCATAAGCGTAGATGAGCCAGACTTTACGCTTCTTGCGATACACGTAAGTCCAGAACTCATCAACCTCTAAGCGTTCATAGTAGCGCTTCTTAGGCGCGATCTTATAAACAGATGAGCCTATGGTGCTCAATACTTTACCAATACTGACTGAGGCTATAACCGCTATGTCTCTAACGCCGCAACCATGAACCGTCATTAGCCGTATTTTATCTTCTATTTGAGAGTGACAACCTTGGTAGGTTAAAGCATGATCACCAATAAATTGTCGTTTGCAGTCCTTACACTGGTAGTTTTGCTTACCATAGCTTTTTATACCATTTTTCTTTAGACTAAGACTGTGACAGTCGGGGCAATTGATCTGTATTTGTGTCTTCATAACCTCAAATATATCATCTTGC
Source organism: Psychrobacter sp. 78a-MNA-CIBAN-0178 (assembly GCF_040309625.1). Classification (NCBI taxonomy): domain Bacteria; kingdom Pseudomonadati; phylum Pseudomonadota; class Gammaproteobacteria; order Moraxellales; family Moraxellaceae; genus Psychrobacter; species Psychrobacter sp. 78a-MNA-CIBAN-0178. The sequence continues at coordinate 35,699 of NZ_JBEOOZ010000005.1, read as the reverse complement.
TTTGACTGTCACCCTTCCTTTATTACCCCAGCATACTTTTTGATACACCACCAAATATTAAAACTGGATTTAAACGCTACTCGCTGATTTTCTAAGCTCATGGCGCAGTGTTTTACCTACGGTAGATTTGGGTAACTCGGTTATGAATTCAATATGGCGAGGGCATTTGTAGCCTGCTAGATTTTCTTTACAAAGCGCTTTTATCTCGTTTTCATTCAAACTCTGATCGGCTTTAACAACATAAGCTTTGACCGATTCACCTTGCCGTTCATCAACAATACCAACAACAGAACATTCGACAACTTTAGGATGAGTTTCAATGATGTTTTCGACTTCGTTAGGATAAACATTAAAGCCGCTGACAATAATCATGTCTTTTTTACGGTCATAAATTTTGATAGCGCCCTGCTCGTTCATAGACGCGATATCGCCAGTTTTTAGATAACCATCAGCAGTGAAAAAACCAGCATTGTCAAGATTATGATAACTAGCGATGACGTTATCGCCTTTGATACACATCTCACCCACTTCACCTAATTCGATAATTTCCCCTGCTTCATTACGGATACTAATATCGACTCCGGGTAGTGGCAGGCCGACATTGCCAGTGTACTCGGTGCCATCGAATGGATTGGCAGTGCCAACTCCTAGGGTCTCAGACATTCCCCACCCCTCTAAAATAGGCAAGCCCGTGACTTCAAGCCAGCGCCTTGCTGTCTCAGGGGTTGCTGCCATACCGCCAACCACGGTCAATTTGCATTCTGAAAAATCTAATTTGCTAAATTCGGGATTATTGACAAAAGCTTGAAACAAAGTATTGACGCCAGGAAGAAAGTGGAAAGGACGTTTAGCTAGAATCTTAATAAAGCCAGGAATATCACGTGGATTGGTGACTAAGGTGAGATGTTGACCTACGCTCAATCCTACTATCGAGCAGATAAAGGCATAAATATGATAAAGCGGCAGGGCAATAATACTATTCATCTGGATGTTATCAGCAACGTCCGCATAAACCGGTTTAAACCATTCAACGAACTGATAAGTCGCCGTCACCACGTTTTTATTGCTAATCAAAATACCCTTAGCGACACCCGTAGTGCCCCCTGTATATTGCAACATCAATAAGTCATCAGGTTTTATAGCAGGGCGAGAGTAAGGCAAGTTTTTGCCGTTTTTTAACAGTGACTTATAGCTAGTGACCTCATAATTAGCGTTAGATTTTAAATGATAACTAGGGATAGCTTTTTTGACATAGTTAGCGGCAAGGTTTACAAGTGTCCCTTTCGCTGTACCTAGCATGTCGCCAATTTTGCTAATGACAACAGTTTTGACTGGAGTATCTTTGACTATTTTTTCTAAAGTATTGCAGAAAGGCTCTAAGATAAAAATTGCCGCAGCATCAGAATCAATCAACTGATGTCTCAATTCGCGGGGACTATATAGTGGGTTGATTAAGGTCGTCACCATACCTGCGCGAACGATCCCTATAACAATAGGCAAGTACTGATGAACATTGGGCATCATAATACCGATGACTGAGCCTTTGGCTAAGCCTAAGTTCTGAATCCACGCGGCAATCGTTAATGATATCTGGTCAATTTGGGCATAAGAGTAGCTAACGCCCATATTGCTAGAGAACTCTCGATCAGCATATTCTATTAACTTATCATTGATTATATCAATCACGGTACTGTGCGGCGGGGCTATTTGGGCGTTCACCCCTTTTGGATAACCCTGTGTCCAAAACTTATCCATAACTTACCTTCCTTGGTAATGAGTTTAAAGAATAAATGATTTCAAAATTCAGCTTTGATAATTATTCTTTGATATCTTGCCATCCTATTGTTGAGTGATGCTCGTCCTGATGGGCAAATAGTGGATGTGCTTTGGCCTCTTCTAACGTCAGTACAGGAGTGGCGCAAACGTCTGTAGCCTCAAATGCTTGTTGCCAAAAATCAAGCGGCTGACTGGCAAATTTATCAGTAACCGCTTTAGCAGCTTCTTGACTAGCTGGCAGATTAGGCATAACTCCGCGCTGCCAATGAGCATCTTTGTACTGCGGCAGCTCTAAAACCTCACATAATCCTTGCCAAAATTTCAGCTCAAGCGAACCCACCGCCATGTAGCGATCATCTGAAGTTTTGTATAAGCGATAGCATGGTAATAACCCACCTAAAAAGTCATAGTGTGGTGGCGGATTTTGACCCGAGAAGCTCTTAACGAGCGTCCCCGTAGCTTTAGGCATAATCATATGATTGTATAAGCTATGCGTCATGCTGACTGCGACATGTCGACCTTTGCCCGTGCGCTGAGCAGCAAAGACCGCTGCAAGTAAGGCAATGACAGCCGTATCACTACCGCCTGCTAAGTCTGCAAACTGGACATTAGGCATTGCCTGATCGCCATCAGCCGTCTTGAGCTGGTCAAGTACGCCACTCATCGCCATAAAGTTAATGTCATGACCCGCTTTAGCCGCCCAGTCATGAGTGATGTTATCGCTATCAGCAGTGCCATAACCAGTAATAGATACCATGACCAGCTTTGGATTAATCGCATGCAGGGTCTTAGCGTCCAGTCCCATACCCTCAAGCACTTCTGGACGGAAGCTGTCGAGCATGACATCGGCGTTCTTAAGATGCTCCTTAATAGCCTCGATGTCTGCAGTATTACGGAAATCTATCTTTTCAATCGTTTTTCCATGATTTAAAGCATCGAACAATCCACCTAGAGCGCGAGCAGGATCGCCACCTTTAGGCTCGATTTTTATGATTTCTGCGCCCAAATCAGCAAGCAAACGTGTCGCAAAAGGTCCTGGTAGATTGCGGGTCAAATCAATGACCTGCAATCCTTGTAAGCAGTCGCTCATGCCATCCATAGCATTAGCTAAATTAGCCATCGAATCAGTCATCAGAGAAAACCTCACCACTTGACGCCATCTCTACTAGAATATTTGCCGGCTCAAAACGTTCGCCATATTGCTTGGCAAGTTCGCGACTACGGGCGACAAACTGCTCTACACCCATAGAATTAATAAACTGCAACGTACCACCTTGATGTGGCGTAAACCCCCAACCAAAGATAGAGCCAATATTGGTATCGGCCACTGAGCGTACAACATTTTCTTCAAAACACTTAGCGGATTCGTTGGCTTGAATAAACATCAAACGATCCACAAGATCTTGTTGCGATGGTTGCTCAGCGGTGGTTGGGTATAAGTTCACCAGCTCAGACCATAAGTGCTTGTCGCCTTTTTCTGGATACTCATAAAAGCCTTTGCCGTTCTTTTTACCTTCGCGATCGTGCTCTTTAACAAAAGCGCTAAGGATATTATAAGAAGGAGGCATCACCATCGTTTTGCCTTCGGCTTCCATATCCTTTTGCTGCTGCTCGATGACATGCAAGGCTAAGCTCAATGACACCTCATCTTGTAGCGCTAGCGGCGGCATAGGCATACCGGTTTTCATGCCAGCAACTTCGATACTACGTGGATGCACACCTTCACCTAGCATGGCGACGCCTTCTGATACATAGGTACCGAATACACGTGAGGTATAAAAGCCGCGACTGTCATTGACAACAATAGGAGTCTTACCAATTTGCAGCACGTAATCAAAAGCTTTGGCTAAGGTTTCGTCGTCAGTTTTTTCACCGACAATGATTTCCACCAAAGGCATCTTATCGACTGGCGAGAAGAAATGGAGACCAATAAATTGCTGCGGACGTTTGCTCGCTTCAGCCAGTCCTGTTATGGGCAAAGTTGACGTATTAGAAGCGTAAACCGCTGATTCTGGAATCACAGCTTCAGATTGCTGCGTACACTTGGCTTTGATTTCACGGTTTTCGAACACGGCTTCGATGATTAAGTCGCAATCTGTTAGATCGTCATAAGAGACAGTTGGGTGAATACGTGCCAGTAATGCTTGCTTCTTGTCTTCGGTAGAGCGTTTACGAGTGATCGCTTTATCCAAAAGATTGGTAGAATACCCTTTGCCTTTTTCGGCACCTGCCAATTCAGTATCGAGTAGTACCACATCTAGTCCTGCTTTTGCGCTGACATAAGCGATTCCCGCACCCATCATGCCCGCACCTAAAATACCCACTTTTTTAGTTTTATAGCGCTCAAAACCAGCAGGGCGTGACTGGCCCTTTTTGATGCTATTCAGTTGCGTCCAAAGGGTGCCAATCATGTTTCTAGATTCAGGGGATAGCACACAAGCGGCAAAGAAACGCGACTCAAGCTCGAGACCGGTGTCGATATCGACGATACAGCCTTCAAAGACGCAAGACATGATATGAGTAATCGCTGGATAGTTGCCGTGCGACTTTTGATTAGCCATCGCAGGCGCGATAGAGAATACTTGCACCACTTTAGGATGCATACTATTGCCGCCAGGGATTTTAAAGCCTTTTTTATCCCAAGGTTGCTGCGCTTTCGGATTGGCTTCGATCCACGCTTTCGCTTGCGCTAACATATCATCATTATCAGAGGCAGTAGCATCGATAAGACCGATATCTAAGGCGGCTTTAGGACGTAGCTCAATTCCTTGCGTCATCAGCTCAAGCGCTTTTTGAATGCCGACAAGTCTTGGTAGACGTTGAGTACCGCCCCCACCTGGCAATAGACCCAACTTAACTTCTGGTAGACCAAGTTTGGTTTTTGGAGAGTCAATCGCTATACGATAGTGACAGGCTAATGCAAGCTCTAGTCCGCCGCCTAAAGCCGTTCCCGTCATAGCGGCAACTACAGGTTTACCTGAAGTTTCAAGTTTACGTAGGCTACCTTTTAAGTCTTCGACTAAATCAAACGCTTGTTCAGCGGTCTCAATACGTGATAGTTGATCAATATCAGCGCCCACAACGAAGCTGTCTTTTGCTGAGGTTAGGATCAAGCCTTTAGCAGACTCATCATTAATAAAACTGTCCGTCATAGTGGCAAAAGCGTCGGTAAAACCATCGCCAATAACGTTCATTTTTCGATCGCTTTGATCGATAGTTACCATGACGATACCGTCATCATCACGTTGCGCTGAAAAGTTTGCTAGATTATTAATAATATCGATGCTGTCTGTATTTGTAGTCATTTTTTATCCTTTAAATGATCTCAAAATTATCATTTTTATGCATTAAATAGAGGGTTTATACGCGCTCAATGATAGTCGCAATTCCCATACCACCACCGACGCATAACGTCAGCATGGCGGTTTTAAGATCACGACGCTCTAACTCATCTAGTACGGTAGTCATTAGCATAGCGCCCGTAGCTCCTAGCGGATGACCCATAGCAATAGAGCCACCGTTTACATTGACAATATCAAGAGAAATACCAAAATCATGAGCGGTGTTCATGGGAACAGCGGCAAAGGCTTCGTTAATTTCCCAAAGATCAATATCAGAGGCTTGCATACCCGCTTTATCCAAGGCCTTTTTGCAGGCAGGTGTTGGACCCGTTAGCATAATGGCAGGTTCTGAGCCGATAACTGCGGCCATGGTAATCTTGGCACGCGGTTTAAGACCGGCTTTTTTCCCAGCAGCAGCGCTACCCACTAAGCATAGAGCGGCACCATCAACGATACCCGATGAATTGCCCGCATGATGCACATGATTCACTTTTTCGATAGTAGTGTATTTGTCCAAAATAACGCTATTAAATCCCATCTGACCGGGCATCACAAAAGAAGGATTCAATCCTGCTAACGTCTCAACCGTCGTATTCGGACGGATAGTCTCATCTTTATCTAGTAACAGCATGCCATTAAGATCTTTGACAGGCACCACTGACTTATCAAAATAACCTTTTTCCCAAGCGTTGGCAGCGCGGCGATGTGATTCAGTAGCAAATTCGTCAACATCAGTACGACTAAAGCCTTTGAGTGTGGCTATCGTATCAGCGCCAACCCCTTGTGGTACAAAAGCAGTTGCAGCGTTAACTCGTGGATCCATGTACCAAGCGCCACCGTCAGAACCCATTGGTACTCGGCTCATTGATTCGACGCCGCCTGCGACGACCAAATCTTCCATACCTGACATGACTTTGGCAGCCGCAAGATTGATGGATTCAAGCCCTGACGCACAATATCTAGAAAGCGTGACGCCAGCGACACTTTGATCCCAGTCGGCATCAAGCACCGCAATACGAGCAATATCAGAACCTTGCTCGCCTACAGGAGTGACGCAGCCAAGGACAACGTCATCTACTAAGCTGGTATCCAAGTTATGGCGCTGCTCCATCTCTTTTAATAAACCACGCACCAACCAGATGGGCGACGCTTGGTATAAAGAACCATCCTTTTTGCCTTTACCACGTGGGGTACGGATGCTGTCATAGATATAAGCGGTCTCAGTCATAAAAATCCCTTTTTACTTTTTTAAATAGGTAACAAATATAATTGCTAATAAATATCAAATTGTCGGCTGAATTATAAGTGATCAAAACTTCAATAAATAAATCCAGCAGCACTTCTCGAACAAAACGAGTTACATAAAGCGAGCAGCAAGCTCTTTCATAATCTCGTTGGTACCGCCATAGATTTTTTGTACCCGCGCATCAGCGTATAGGCGCGCAATAGGATACTCGTTCATATAACCATAGCCACCGAACAATTGCACACATTCATCGATCACTTCGCACTGCTTTTCAGTGACCCAATATTTGATTAACGAGGCATGAGGAATAGACAGCCTTTTTTCCATGATGGCATCTATCGCTAAGTCACACATACTATGAGCGGCTAGATAATTGGCATAACACTCTGCCATTTTGAATTTGGTGTTTTGGAATTTCCAAACCGGCTTGCCAAAGGCTTCACGTTGTTTGACATAATCAAGCGTCAAATTGATAGCCAATTTCATCGCGCCAATGCCTGTCAAGGCGATTAATAAGCGCTCACGAGGTAGCTCTTGCATCATTTGAATAAACCCCATCCCTTCTATCGGACCAAGCAGATTCTTTTGCGGGACGCGCACATTACTAAAAGAAAGCTCTGAGGTATCTTGGGATGTCAGGCCAACTTTATCCAAATTACGACCGCGCGCAAACCCTTCTAAACCATCAGTCTCTATTACAATGAGTGAGACGCCTTGCGCGCCTTTTTCGCGATCTGTCTTACAAGCGAGCAGAATGAGATTGGCATGCTGACCATTGGTAATAAAGGTTTTTGAACCATTAATAATATAGTCATCACCCTCTTTTATCGCATAAGTCTTCAGGGCTTGTAAATCAGAGCCAGTGCCCGGCTCAGTCATAGCGATAGCCGCGATATATTCGCCACTAGCCATTTTGGGCAACCACTCTTTCTTTTGCTCTTCGGTTGCATGGTTCAATATATAAGGAGCAACAATTCCTGAATGCACAATACCGCCAAAGCCTGACTGATTGGATTCTGCTTGCGCATAAATAATCGCGACTTCATCACGAAAATCGCCGCCACCGCCGCCATATTCTTCAGGCATTGAGGCACATAAAAAACCATTTTCGCCGGCTTCTTCCCAAGCCTCGCGGTCAATCATGCCGTTCTTTCGCCATTGCTCATCTTTTGGTTCCCAACCTTTAAACATTTTAAGCGCACTCTCGTAAACCATTTTGCGCTCTTCAGTCATCCAATTTGGGGCTAAGGTTTCGATACTCATATAGTCTTTCCTTGACGATATTACTTGGTGAAAAGTCATTAATTTAGAATTGTATAAAACCATAATAGTAGAATAGGTAATTATAATTACCTTAATATAAAACTATCTATTCATTTAAAGTTGCTTACTCTGCTAGATATACTAAAATAGTAAGTATGCGGTTGCAACTCATATTTTAACAATGGTAATTTATATTACTTTATCACTATAATATTATTTTAAAGGTCAGTGCGGCTTTATTAAAATAAAAAAATTTCATACAGCCGCACACCATCAAAAACTCAGTTTTTAATGAGGTGTAATAAAACTTTAATACGCAGCGTTGGAGTGAACAATGAAGGATAGGATATATATAGTTGAATTCAAATATTTTTCATACATGGAAACCAAGTGCAATCTATACATTAGCAGGGTTATCGAGAATACATCGGGTTTATATGGATTTGGTTATATAGTCATTAATGCCGTCATCAACTACAAACAGAGGAAGCTGATGTCGTATTTGTTGTAGTTGATCCAATGTAAAAGTACTACAAAGCAACTGAGTGACGATGTATATGTGATACTTCAAGCGAGGTTAACGTCGGAACTTTTTTATAGGGGATTGACTATAGGAGAATAAAAGGACAGTCTGCTTTTGGAAAGCTAGCGAAGAGGCAGTATTGGTAGCTAATGGCTTTTGAGCTTTGAGCTTTGAGCTTTGTCATTAGCTACCAATGCATGTACTATATTTTTTGACGCTCGTTGCGTGGTAGCTGCACTGCATAAATATGGCATACCACTCTGCAACCACTTATTTATAAAAGCTAAAGCTGTGGGAGTTTTGAAGTCTATAGGACTGTACTTTTATCCTTATCTTTAAAATGAGGACACGCCCTAGGTAAAATTTACGCGATAAAGGTCATCTCAGTGATAACAAAGTTATCGATCATATCCTTTGTCACTTTAACAAAGTTTTGAAAATGCTCGCTTTGTCCATGCTGCTCCATCAGCTCCTGATTTTCCCAAACCTCATAAGTGACAAAATTATTAGGATTGGCATTGTCTTGATGTAGGTTATACTGAATACAGCCTGTTTCAGCCTGTGACGCTTTGGTTAGCTTGAGTAGCTCAGATTTGGCTTGTTCAGTGTGTTCAGGTTTGATCTCAATAGTGGCAACGAGGGTGATGGCTTGGTTTGCTTGCGTGTTCATAATGGCTTCCTATGTTTATATACTATGATGATTTTGAGTGCATTCACTTTGTTATGGTATCCAATAAATGATCCGACTGACTATAAGTCTTATGTAGAAATCGATTTTAATACTGCCTGAGTTTGGCGTTTAAGCGCTGTAATGGCTTCTTTATTTAAAGCATCGGCATGCGGTTGACCGAACTCGCCTCTAGCATCGCCATGTGCCCCATCTTTAATATCATTATCAAAGTATTTGCCCGTATCATCAGAGAACTCATCCGAGATAGCCAACTCCGCTAGGATATTCGCCCCTTTATCTGCTGAGGACCAATATTGTCCGTAAGCCGCATCGACCATTTTGGTATTGAGTAACGAGCCTGGATTGACAGCAATCACACTGATACTATTGCCTGCGACGGTATCGGCTAAGTCCATACTCCACATCGTGAGCGCCAGCTTACTTTGCGCGTAGGCCTCTTTATCATTGAGATGCTCGTTTCCTGCAAATGCTTTATAGGATATCGGCGCTTGAGCTGCTGAACTTAGATTGACGATGCGCGCTTTATTAGATTTTTTGAGTAGCGGTAACAAGGCGTTGGTCAGCTTGTAAGGCGCTAAATAATTGACCACAAATCGTACGTCTAATCCGTCTTTGGTCATGGCCGATGCAGTGGTATAAATCCCTGCGTTGTTAATCAGCACATCAAGCTTTGACAGTTTTTCGCTTACTTCTACAGCCATATGACGTACTGCATTTAAATCTGAAAAATCAGCCACAAATCCATCAATATTATCTACCGCTGCACCTTTTGACACTGCTTTGACTTCTGTAATGACCCTGTTAAGTTTGTCAGCATCTCTGCCATGCAAATACACTCGATGTCCCGCTTCTGCTAACTTTAAAGCCGCAAGTTTACCAATACCATCAGTGCTGCCAGTAATTAAAATAGTTTTAGTCATGAGCCGTCCTTATGGTCTAAGTTGTTATTTGATTTTTAGAAGTGCGTTATATTGTATCCGTCGTCATGGCGATGATTGTAATGAAAATGTTGTGATTCAAATAGTAACCTAAGACCTCTACTTTTCTCTTCTTAAACGCTCAATAAGCCTGCCTGCTAGTGGGAATGACACCATTTGTGTCAGCGGAACGAGGATTATTGTCTCAATCAACACCACTACGGGCAAACTTAGACCTTGGGTCACAGGCTTTAATAGCGTTAATACGATTAAGAGCGTCGGATAAAGTCCAACATACCCTATTAATATGCGTATCAGCCTGTCTTTGGAATTCTGATTCATTGCCTACTACCTATTGATAAAACGATAAAAGAAAAACCTTTAAGCGACAAAAACAATAATTGTCGCTTAAAGATTGACTGTCTGTGAATATCCAACAAGTCACAAATTTATAAATGAAAATAAGGCCATTAGTATTAATGGCCTTATCTCAGTCACTGTTTATGTACTTTGCTATTCTTGATAGTAAGGATAATCACTGTAGCCCACATCAGTACCACCATACATCGTGGTAGGATCTACTTCATTCAACGGCCAGTTATTGGCAATACGCTCTGGCAGATCAGGATTGGCGATAAAAGGACGACCAAACGCGAATAAATCCCCATAACCTTTAGATAGTATATCGACCGACTTCTGCACAGTGTATTTACCCGCATAAATAATACGTCCTGAAAACTCAGCTCTGACTGCTTGATAAAAAGTGTCTGGTAAATCAGGCGCATTATCCCAATCAGCTTCTGCAATGGACAAATAAGCAATACCCGCTTGCTCAAGCAATTTGACTGCTTCGACATAGGTATGATGGGGATCTGACTCTACCAAGCCTAAATACACGCGCGTCTCATCCGTACTCGCAAATAATGGCGCAAAGCGTACGCCTAAACGATCAGCACCCACCACATCACTGACAGCAGCGACGATTTCTTTTAAGAAGCGCAAACGATTGGTCAACGACCCACCATATTGATCATCACGGTGATTGGTGTGCTCAGAGATAAACTGATTGACCAAATAACCGTTAGCACAATGCAGCTCTACCCCATCAAAACCCGCCTCCAATGCATTGCGCGCAGCGGCCGCATACATCGTTACCAACTCACCAACTTCATCGGTACTGAGAGCGCGTGGCTCACTTGGATCAGCCAATGCACCTGCACCTGGACCTGTTTCAATAAATACTTTGACGTTATCAGCGGTAATATCAGACGGCCCTACCGGCTGAGCACCATTAGGCTGCAAGCTGGTGTGCGACACACGGCCTACATGCCAAAGCTGAGCAAAAATAATACCGCCTTTGTCATGTACTGCTTGCGTGACTTTTTTCCAACCTTCAACTTGGGCTGATGAATGGATACCTGGCGTCCAAGCATAACCTTGACCTCTTGGCTCAATCTGCGTACCTTCCGTCACCATAAAGCCTGCTGACGCACGCTGTGCATAATAGCTGGCCATTAAGTCATTAGGGATATTGTCAGGTTGCGTGCTACGAGAGCGTGTCAATGGCGGCATTACGATACGGTTGTTGAGCGTATAAGGCCCAAGTGCTACAGAGGAAAATAATGTCTTTGTATCTGGAATAGTTTGTGTCATAAGTATCTCTTTTAAAGCAGCTGATGGCTTATTATTGAATGTATTGAGCCTGTTTTAATGCTTAATAGCTCATTTAGTGGCTACTTAAGCAATGTTGGTCAGCATAGCGTTTTGCAGGTACAATTAGAAACAACCGTTTCTTGTTTAAGATACAATTATTAATGGTATTAATTATGGATGGTATGAACCGGCTTGATATCAAGCAGCTTAGGGTGCTTCAGTCACTATTTGATCTAAAAAATCTCTCAAAAGTTGCACGCAAAATGGGACTGACGCAACAGGCGATCAGTGAGCAGTTGCGTAAGCTACGGGATTTGTTTGATGATCGTTTGTTTATCCGTCAAGGTAATAGTATGGTGGCAACGCCAAAAGCACTGTCGATGCGGCAACCGATTGACGATATATTAAAACAGTTAGAAATGTTGTTAGAGCCCGAGGTGTTTACGCCGCAAACCTATAAGGGTGTGTTTACGATTAGCGCAACTGACTATGCAACGCAGGCATTATTACCACAACTGTTTAATATAACGCGCCGTGAAGCGCCTGATTTGAGGTTGATAGTGCGCGACTTTGCTTCAGATAACATCAATCAGCTGATTGCGGCAGGTGAACTTGATCTACTCATTACCTTTCCCGAATTTATTCCTGATAATTTATCGTATGTGACGCTGCTTGAAGAGCAACATTTATGCATTACTGGTTGTAAAAACACCTTTGCAACAGAGGCACTAACACTGACACAAATCGCCGCACAGCCGCAACTGGTGGTATCGCCTTCGCGTGCTAATTTGCGCGGCTCTCATGACCAATGGTTCGCTGAAAAAGGCCTTAAGCGAAACATCGTGATGTCAGTACCTAGCTTTTCAGCCGTGCCAGATATTCTGCATACCACCGACATGATTGCCTTTTATCCTGCGCGACTACTGCCAAACGATAAAGTTAAAGAGCTTAAAGTAGAAGCCTTACCGCCCACCTTTAAGGTAATAGCCGCTTGGCATCCACGTACTAATGACAGTGGTATACATCGCTGGTTAATTGAGCAATTAAGAAAATTATAATAAATGTTCATCGCTATTTTATAAAACTGTCACCTGTCACCTGTCACCTGTTACCTGTTACCTGTCAGATAAATTTGAACAACCATTCAATAACCCTTACAATGCCTAACAGACCTATATTAGCCATTTTATTTGCATTTGAGCATTCACTCAAATTAAACCACATTGTTTGCATGTATTGCCCTATCTTTGATAAGGCATTCGAGTGGTTTAAGTTTGGGTAAAAGACTTTATCAGCTCAAGCTTAAGACAGCTGCTAGTAAGTCTGAGTAGTTATTTTGATCTACAAACTAAAAAACCATATGCAACGACGAATAATAAAAAAGTAGATTATAGTAAGACTGATGACATAACGATGCGTCTAGAAGTAAGACTTTTTTAAATGCTGTCATCCACATCCGCCCCTTTGCATGACTATTTTGCATGACTATATAGCTGGATAATCCATGATTAAAAAGATAGTTTTAATATTAGCCGTATTGATGTTAGTCATTGGCTTTTTTTACTTTGACCTCAACGAACTATTGACGCTTGACGGCTTAAAAGGGTCGATGGCGCAATTTAACGACTATAAAGCGCAATCACCACTATTAATTATCGGTGGGTTCTTTTTACTTTATGTCGTCGTCACCGCCCTATCCTTACCTGGTGCAGCTATTTTAACCTTAGCAGCTGGAGCGTTATTTGGCTTATGGCAAGGCTTATTGGTCGCCTCATTTGCCTCTAGTATTGGTGCGACACTGGCCTTTTTAACCTCACGTTATTTACTGCGTGATACGATTAAACAGCGCTTTCCGGAACGCTTAGCAGCCATTGACTCTGGCGTTGAAAAAGAAGGCGGGTTTTACTTATTTACCCTGCGCTTAGTGCCGATATTTCCGTTCTTTTTGATTAATTTACTCATGGGCGTCACTGCGATTAAAGCGAGGACATTCTACTGGGTCAGCCAAGTTGGTATGCTCGCCGGCACCTTGGTTTACGTCAATGCAGGTACACAGTTGGGGAAAATCGATAGCCTTTCAGGTATTTTATCGTTTAATTTAATTGTCTCATTTGCGTTGTTAGGTTTCTTCCCATTAATAGCAAAAGGGATATTAAATATGCTAAAAAAACGCCGCGTCTATAAAAACTACAACAAACCTAAACAATTCGACCGTAATATGATTGTGATTGGCGCTGGTGCTGGCGGGCTAGTCACCAGCTATATTGCAGCCACCGTCCGAGCAAAAGTGACTTTAATCGAAGCGGGTGAAATGGGTGGCGACTGCTTAAATTATGGCTGTGTACCGAGTAAAGCTTTGATTAAAAGCGCAAAAGTCGCAGAACAGATGCGCAATGCTGAGCGTTACGGCTTAGAAAATACACCACCAAAGTTCTCATTCAAAAACGTCATGAGCCGTATCCATAAAGTCATCGCTGATATCGCGCCAAACGATAGCGTCGAGCGTTATACGGAATTGGGTGTCGAAGTGCTAAAAGGTTATGCCAAATTCATCGATCCGTGGACGGTAGAGATTGCGCTAAACGATGGCGGCACGCAAAAACTCACCGCACGTTCCATTGTTATCGCTACTGGCGCGCGTCCATTTATCCCAGATTTGCCGGGTTTGGAAGAAACCGGCTATGTGACCAGCGATACTATTTGGAACAAGTTTACCGAGTTAGAAGAAGCACCGAAAAAGCTAGTGGTACTTGGCGGCGGGCCAATCGGTTCTGAGCTAGCACAAGCTTTTGCACGCTTAGGCTCCAATGTTACCCAAATCGAAAGAGGCGCGCGTCTCATGAAAAAAGAAGACGTGGAAGTCTCTGAATTTGCACACAAAGTACTCGTCGAGAGTGGCGTGAATGTCTTAACCTCGCATCAAGCGATTCGCTGTGAAGCTCGCGATGGTAAAAAATTTATTATCGTTGAAGCGCAAGACGACAGTACAGTTAAAAAAAGCGGTACAGATAAGCAAGAGATCGCTATTGAATATGACGAATTGCTTTGTGCCGTTGGACGTAGTGCGCGCTTAGAAGGCTATGGCCTAGAAACCTTAGGGATTGAAACTGAACGTACCATCGAGACCGATGACTATTTAGAAACCCTCTACCCCAATATTTACGCTGCTGGTGATGTCGTTGGCCCTTATCAGTTTACTCACGTGGCCTCCCATCAGGCATGGTACGCCGCCGTAAATGGTTTGTTTGGGCATCTAAAGAAGTTTAAAGTAGATTACCGCGTGATTCCGTGGACGACTTTTATTGATCCAGAAGTCGCACGCGTTGGCTTAAATGAGCAAGAGGCTATTGAAAAAGGCATCGACTTTGAAATTACTCGCTATGACTTTAAAGATTTAGATCGTGCGGTGACGGAAAGCGCCAACGATGGCTTTATCAAAGTCATTACGCCGAAAGGCAAAGATAAAATACTCGGCGTGACCATCGTCGCTGAGCATGCTGGAGACATCATGCCGGAATTTATATTAGCGATGAAGCATGGCTTAGGGCTGAATAAAATACTCGGCACCATTCATATGTACCCGACATGGGCGGAGGGTAATAAATACGCGGCTGGTGAATGGAAACGCAATCATGCGCCTGAAACGGTATTAAACTGGCTTGAGAAATATCATACATGGCGTCGAGGGTGATTAGCTTTCCAGTGAAACTCAATGCTGTTGGCACTCATTAGTTTATCAACTTTTAGACGATCGATTTGCTTTAGAAATAAGTGCTGTTGGTACAAATTTTCTTCGCTTGCTGTGTGACTTCGTCACTCCAGAGGCTTCAAAAAATTTATCCCAACAGCACTCTTCAGAATATATGACTGAATGACGTTTAACACGGGTTATAACGAGAACATAAATGTACGTTATTAAATCTTTACTAGCTTTGCCAACGCTAAAACATCTAAGCCGCTATAGCACCTATGCTATGGTGCTTAGCGTTTGCATTGGCATATCAGCAAGCACTGCCTCACCCACTACCGATGACCTTAATCAAACTTTATCATCTTGGCAGCAGATAGAAGCCCAAGGTAAAAACCAAGACGTTTACTTCTATGCATGGGGCGGTGACCCGCAAATAAATGCCTATCTACAGTGGGCCGCTGAAGAAGTGGATGACAAATATAATATTAATTTGGTTCATGTCAAATTGAGCGACACCAGTGAAGCCGTTAGTCGCGTACTCGCGGAAAAGTCTGCCAACAACAATGATAAAGGCAGCGTTGATCTCATCTGGATAAATGGCGCAAACTTTGCCACCATGAGTGAGAATTCGTTATTACTGAAACAATGGGCGAACAAGCTGCCTAACTTTGCCTTGACCGATCCAGAGAATAATCCTGCCGTTAACTTTGATTTTGGTGTACCGACTAATGGTATGGAAGCACCATGGGGACAAGCCTCGCTGACCTTTTATTACGACAGCTTATCAACTAACAAGCCACCAACCACTTTAAATGAGCTAGTCAATTGGACAGCGCAAAACCCCGGGCGTTTTAGCTATCCAAAGCCACCTGACTTTTTAGGCATGAGCTTTTTAAAATACGCTTTAGTCATGCTGCACGAGCAGCAAGATGCGAATACAGGCAAAAATATCAAAGCACAGCTCAACTTGCCAGCCACTGAGCAAAATACAGATATTATATTAGCCCCTTTATGGACGTTTTTAGATGATTTGCATCCCACCTTATGGCGCAAGGGTGACCAATTTGTGCAAACGGGCGCGCACATGCGGCGTTTGGTCGATGATACCGAGCTTAGCTTAGCCTTTAGCTTTTCCGCGCCTGAAATTCCTGCGGCCGTGCAGCGTTATGACTTACCCAAGAGCATTCGTAGCTATGCCATGAGCGATGGCAGCTTAAGCAACACCCATTTTGTGGCGATTCCTTATAACGCCAGCCACCCACAAGCCGCGCAGCTAGTGGCAAACTTCTTGCTAAGCCCAGAAGCACAGGCTAGAAAGCAAACGCCTGCTGTGTGGGGTGATAAAACCGTACTCGTCCAATCGACGCTCGACCCTGAGCAACAAGCGCTATTCAAGACTAACAAACCGCATCCGAGCGCCCTACCTGTTGACGCTATAAAACGTACCGTGAATGAACCACATCCGAGCTGGGTTGATGCCATTATGCAAGGCTGGCAGACACGTTATGGAGTCAGCCCATGAGTAAAGATTCTAATAATAAAAGGGAGAAGAAAAACGTCAATTCCGCAACAAGCACTGGCATAACCGCGCCTTATAAAACAGATCTATTTACGCGTACCGTCTCCTTGAGTCCGACATTTTTACTGCTGCTACTGATATTACCGGTACTCGGTGGTTTACTCAGCGTGCTGTTACCTGCCTTTAGCTGGGTGCCTGCACTTGAGCAAACGACTTTTGGTCTACAAGGCTTTAACGATCTTTGGCAGACGCCTGGTCTTATCCAAATGGTAGCGTTGAGCATCGCTACTGGATTAATCAGCACGCTATTCGCTTTTGTCATGGCCTTAATGATATTGGCGGCATTTTTTAATAGTATTTGGCTGACCCGTATTGAGCGTTTGCTGAGTCCAATCTTGGTCATTCCTCATGCAGCGGCAGCCATCGCGGTTGGCTTTTTGATTGCGCCTTCTGGTATGTTTTCGCGCCTTATTTCACCGTGGCTAAGTGGCTGGGAGTTGGCGCCAGGCGGTATGTTTCCACATGACCCGTACGGCATCAGTATTATTTTAGGTTTGACGTTAAAAGAGCTGCCGTTTTTATTACTCATGGCACTAGGCGCTTTGGCGCAACCAGAGCTTGGTAAAAAGCTACGTCAGCAATATAAAGTTGCGCTAAATCTCGGTTATTATCCCATCACTGCCTTTTTTAAAGCCGTACTCCCTGTCCTCTATCCTTTTTTACGTTTGCCTATCTTAGCCGTGCTGGCCTATGCCAGTGCCAGCGTAGAGATGCCATTGATATTGGGTCCAAACACACCGCCAACACTGGCGGTTACTATCATGCAATGGTTTAACGATGTGGATTTAAACTTACGTATAAAGGCCTCGGCGGGCGCGTTATTACAGCTGGCGTTGACGGGTAGCTTAATCGCCTTGTGGCTTGGTAGCGAGAGAGCGATAAAAACTTGTTTTAACAGCACGTTGATAAATGGCAAGCGCCACTATGCCGATGCATTATGGCAAAAAATCACCGCCGCGTTGACCACTGTGGTGATTGGCTTTATCTTGCTGGCGCTCGTTGGTCTGGTCATGTGGTCAGTAGCTGGTTTTTGGCGCTTTCCCGCCGTATTGCCAGAGCAATTGGTGTTATTACATTTTCAAAGTGCCTTTACGCAAATGGGTACGCCATTATTTAATACCATCACAATCGGTATCGTGAGCACCGTATTTGCCATTGTGCTGACTTTATTATGTCTAGAAGCTGAACAATTAAGTAAAAAACCACTTTCAACATTTACCAGTTTCATTATCTATTTACCACTGTTAGTGCCCAGCATTGCCTTTCTATTTGGTTTGGTATGGCTACAGCAGTTGGTAAATAACCAAACGGCGTTTTTTAATGTGGCGTTTACCCATCTGCTTTTTGTACTGCCTTATGTGTTTTTATCGCTTGCCAGTAGCTACAGGCGTCTAGACCCTCGTTTTGCTCATGTAGCCGCAAGCCTTGGTGCGACCCCAGCAAAAGTATTTTTGCAGGTGAAATTGCCACAATTATTTGCGCCGCTGTTAATTGCTATCGCCCTTGGTTTGGCGATTAGCTTTGGTCAATACTTGCCGACATTATTAGCAGGCGGCGGACGAATCGCCACCATCACCACAGAAGCGGTGACTCTCGCAAATGGTGCCAGTAGGCGCACCAGTGCGGTGTACGCCATCATCCAAATGGCACTGCCGTTAATTGGCTTTATATTGGCGTGGGTATTGCCGAAGTATTTCTTTAAAAGTGGCACTCGTTAGAAATAACATCTATAAGCGCTCCACTTTAAAGAAACAGTTGGCGTAGGCTGTGGCTTTAGCCCAGCTTAAATCTTTGCAAAAGCAAAATGCTGGGCTAAAGCCACAGCCTACGTTCGTCCATACTAAGTTAAGAGTCAGGTAGCTGTGAAAATATCAGTCGTTAAAAACACAAAAAAGGGTCCTTGATGCAATCATCTTTACAGATAAAAAACTTACAGTTATATCGACAAGGCAAGCTATTACTAAGCCTAGACGAGCAGATTGCTGGTGGTGAAATATTGACTGTCATGGGCCCATCTGGCAGTGGTAAATCGAGCTTATTGAATTGGCTGACAGGTACCTTACCAAATGGTTTTACCGCTACTGGTGAGGTCTGGCTAAATGATAAAAATGTAAGCCACCTGCCGACGCACCTGCGCCATATTGGGGTACTGTATCAAGACGCCCTACTGTTTTCGCATTTATCGGTAGCGGGTAATATTGCTTTTGCGATGCCTAAAAATAATAAAATGGGCGATAGAAAACAGCGCCATGAAAAAATAGAACAAGCGCTTGCACAGGTTGGATTAGCAGGCATGGGAAATCGCCATCCTGACAACCTATCGGGCGGACAACAAGCACGAGTGGCACTACTGCGCACCTTGCTCAGCGAGCCAAAAGCGATACTACTCGATGAGCCTTTTAGCAAGCTCGATACCCAGCTGCGAGTAGATACGCGCCAATTGATATTTGAGCAAATTCGTACTCATAAACTCCCCGCCATCATGGTCACGCACGATCATAGCGATGCTGAGGCCGCAAAGGGTAAAGTTATTCATTTAGAGCTATAGTTTTAGGCCTATGCTTTTAGATTTAAAACTTAAAAATCAAAACAAAGTATAGCTGATTCACTTTAAAACCGGTACGGTGCTACTGGAATAATTTTTACTGGCTTGCTGTGTCTACGCTGACAGAGGCTGCGCAAAATTCATTCCGGTAGCATGCAGATATTAGCGTATCGATTTTATTTAGAACTTACCATATAAAAGGCAAGCGCATGCTAGACAAATTTCTCACGCCCATGATTAAGCCGATACTAGCCCCTGTGGTCGTTGTATTGCACAAGCGTGGTATTACAGCTGATCAGCTCACGGTGGCGGGCTTTTTAATCGGCATGTTAGCCTTACCATTACTGGCGTTTGAATTGTGGTATGGCGCGCTTGCGGTGATTGTATTAAATCGCATTTTGGATGGTCTTGATGGCGCGCTTGCCCGCTATGCACAGCAAAGCTCAAGCGCAGGCGGCTACTTAGATATTACGCTTGATTTTATCTTTTATGCAGCAGTGCCGCTGGGTTTTATCTTGGCAAATCCTGAACAGAACGCTATTGTTGGCGCTTTATTACTTGCTACCTTTATCGGCACAGGCTCTAGCTTTTTGGCGTTTGCCATCGCCGCGGAAAAGTTTAAACTGGATAAACCACAGTTCAAATATAAAAGTTTTTATTATTTAAACGGTTTGACTGAAGGTACTGAGACTATTGCGCTGTTCGTGGCCTTTTGCATTTGGCCACAGCACTTTGTACTACTCGCTAGCATTTTTGCCACGGCATGCGCGATTACGATTTTTACCCGTATCCATGGTGGCTATCATACCCTTAAACAGCTAGAGGCGAATGTTAGTAGCTCAGCTGGTTTAAACTCTCAAGAGGTAAGTAATGACTAACGAAGTATGGTGGCGGCTTGGGTTCTTTTTTAGCATCTTAGTCATCATGATGCTGATTGAATGGCGCATGCCTGCACGCACCGCGCCGATCAAAAGCAGCAAACGCTGGTTCGCTAACTTTGGCTTGGTGTTTGCGTCATCCGTTATTGCTCGTCTAGCCGTGCCTGTCGGTCTAACCGCTGTGGCGCTTTATAATCAGCAGCATGGGATTGGTCTATTCAATACTGTCAATTTACCAAACATTGTTGTCATCATATTAAGCTTAATATTGCTCGACATCATTATTTACTGGCAACATCGATTATTCCATCGCGTGCCTATTCTATGGCGTTTGCATAAAGTCCATCACGCTGATGCGCATGTTGATGCCAGTACAGGTCTGAGGTTTCATCCGATTGAAATCGTTTTAAGCATTCTAGTGAAGCTCGTTGCCGTCAGCTTATTGGGCATCCCTGCCATCGCAGTACTGATTTTTGAGATTGCTCTAAATGGCTTAGCGATGTTTAACCATGCTAATATTCGTCTGCCACCCGCCCTTGAAAAGCCACTGCGCTTAATATTGATGACACAGATTCTGCACCGTATTCATCATAGCCAACGCAGCAGTGAAACCAATTCAAACTATGGTTTTAGCGTCATTTGGTGGGATTGGATTTTTGGTAGCTATAAAGACGCTGCGCAGAAGCCTGACGAAAAGCTAGATATCGGGCTAAAAGAATATCCATCACCCAAACAAAACGCCTCGCTATGGGGATTGCTCGTAATGCCTTTTAAAAGTAAAGCCTTTATAAATAAGTCATTCAAAGATTAGTATCAGTTGAATAAAAGAGCCTGCACAATAATGAGGAAGGAATACGTTATGACCAATTCAAAAACTCCACTTAGAATAGATATCATATCGGACGTGGTTTGTCCTTGGTGCGCCGTTGGTTATGGACAGTTGGCTGAAGCACTAAAGCAAACGGACACTGAACATGAGATTCATTGGCATCCGTTCGAATTGAACCCTGATACGCCAAGTGAAGGGAGAAATTGGCGTGAGCATATTGCTAAAAAGTACGGCTCTAGTAGAGAGGAGTCTGATGGCAGTCGCGTCCGAATCACTCAGGCGGGCGCAGAAGTGGGATTTGAGTTTAACTTTACTGAAGAGACTCTCACCTATAATACTTTTGATATGCATCAACTGCTGCACTGGGCAGATCAGCAAGGGCATATGCATGAGTTAAAAGAAGCGTTATTCGCGGCTCACTTCACCTATGCTAAAGATCTCTCTAAAAGAGATGTATTGGCAGATATTGCAGCACAGATTGGCTTAGATCGTAGTGAAGCACTCGCGGTATTAGAGGATCAACGCTTTGCCGAAATAGTACGTCAAGCGCAGCAGCACTGGCGGCAGCAAGGTATCCAAAGTGTGCCCTCCTTTATCTTTAATCAAAAACACTTGGTTAGCGGTGCACAAGGGGTAGAGAACTTCAAAAGTATCTTGCAGCATTTAGCAGAACTACCAGAGTAAGACGCATTTTTGATTATTTCAAAATTGATTTGGCAAAATCAGTTATTAAAATCCAGATATAAAAAAGGGCAACTCAAAATTTAATATTTGAGCCGCCCTTTTCTCATTTATTCATACCAATAATTGACCTTATTGCATATTGCTTGGTTCTCAGCTTAGCTTTTAATTATCCTAAAGATCACTCTTGCCTAAACCAGTTAGCAGTCTAATTAACAAACGCGCCATTACGCATGTTTTCTATAGACAATGCCATATCTTCAGCCAATGCTTGCACCGCTGCACTATCAACATCACGCTGAGCAAAGGCACGCAAGCCCATCACTTCAGCCTGCAAGCGTCGCCCCAGCCTAGTCGCATCAAGATCACTATCAAGCTCGCCTAGGCGCTGCGCCTCAACGAAACACTTTGTAAAACGTGTTTCCATGCCAGCCAGTAATTTTTCTACTTTATCTAACGCTGATTGCTCACGAGCACCAAGCTCGAGTAAGCTTTTGACCAACATACAAGCTCGACTCGGTATCTTTTGATCACAGATACCGCCAAGCTGACGCATATAAGCCGCCAATCCTAATAAAGGGGACTCGTGGCTGGCGAATATGCGTTCAAGCTCAGTCAGCGAAGCGTTAGCATAATGATCGAGTGCTTCTTGAAACAGCCCATCCTTATTACCAAACGCCGCATAGATACTTCCCGGCCGCATATCGAGAGCTTGTTCGATATCTTTTAAGGAAGTGGCATGAAAGCCCTTTTGCCAGAACAGCTGTATAGCACGCTCCAAGGCTTCGTGACGATTGTATAGTGTGGTACGTGACATAATATCTTCCAACCTCTCAAAGCCATGACCTCTATATGAAGTCAGCATGGCTGTATCGTTTGAGTAATTAGCCAATTTTATCTTGAATGATTGCTCAAGTCCAGTTAAAGTAGGCGTAACCAGCCTTTAATGGAATGCTTAGCAAGGTTTACGCTAACTTATTCACAAACACTCATTACCCAATAATTAAATAAGTTTTTTAACCCTCATCACTCACATTAATACAACACCTCAAAGGATAATATGATGCAAGCAAAAGATACTCAAAAACTCCGCGCCGGTAGTCAATTCCCTGACATACAAGTACCAATGTTAGATGGTGAAATGAAAACCTTAGGCAAGCCTGAAAATGGTCACGATTGGAAGTTAGTGGTGGTTTATCGCGGTAAACATTGCCCGATCTGCACTAAATATCTCAATCAATTAGAAACGGTAAAATCATCATTCGCTGATGCTGGCGTCGACATCATTGCTGTATCAGGTGATAGTAAACAGCAGCTAGAGGCGCATTTAGAAGAGCTGGATATCAGCTTTCCAATAGCTTATGGCTTGACTGTTGAGCAGATGAATACCTTGGGGCTTTATATCTCTGACCCACGTTCTGAAAAAGAAACCGATCATCCTTTTGCAGAGCCTGGTGTCTTCGTTATTAATGCTAAAGAAGAGATTCAAATCATTGACATCTCTAATGCCCCATTTGCCAGACCTGAGCTTGAAGCCCTTGCCAACGGATTGTCTTTTGTTCGAAAAAACGACTACCCTATTCGTGGTACCCATGTTTGATTGCAGAGGGCTATATGATACTTCAAACGAGATGAATGCTGTCACGTTTTTATAATAGACTGTCTGTCTATTTCAGTACAACAGTGAAAGCATCTCCTTAAAATAAAAAACTTCAAGCTCTATATACTATAGCTTGAAGATTTTTTTATTAATCCAGTACTGGTTGATTATATTTAATCAACGAAACTATAGTCAGTGAAAAGTAATATCGATACACGACGCCCTGCTGATATCAATTTTTCTTGCTTGCTGTGCCTGCGCAGACAGAGGCGACAAAAAATTAATATCAGCAATACCCTAGAGCGTGTCCTCAATTCAACCGATAGCAATCTAAATGGGCTAAAAATGGTTAAATCTTGCCAAACATCGTCAAATAGCTAGGTAATATCTCGATATTATCTGCACTATTTTCCTTGTTTGACTGCAATTTACCTCATTTTTATCACCATTTTTAAAATGAGGACACGCCCTAATGTTTTTAGGATATTTTGACTATATATTTAATCTTAACCGAAGAATATGCCGCTCTAATAATTAACCTGTATTGCGCAAACCTGCTGCCAAAGCGTTAATACTACGGATTAATGGATCCTCAACATCAAGCTCATCATGATTGATGACGCCTGTAACGTCTTTTTGTCTGGCACGTTTTAACAGCTCGATTTGTATATAATTAATCGGATCTAAATAAGCGTTTCGCCACTGTAGTGAGGCGGCAAGATTCTGCTGGTGCTCTAATAACGATGTTTGGTTAAGCAAGGAATTTAAACCAGAAGAGGTCAGCTGGTGCTCATCGATGACCGCCTGCATAATTTTTTCACGTAACGCCTCATCGTCACATAACTGGCTATAAGCCTGAGCGATATTCATCTCAGATTTGGTAAAAGCCATTTCGATATTGCTGATAAATACGCTAAAAAATGGCCAATGTTTATTCATCTCCCTCATTAAGTCTTCGTCTGCTTTAACGCTCTGTAACGCACTGCCGACGCCATACCAAGCCGGTAAGGTGAAACGCGCTAATGACCAACCAAATACCCAAGGAATTGCCCGTAAAGTCGTTTTGCTCGGCAAGCCTTTTTTGCGATGCGCGGGACGTGAGCCAATATTTAATAAAGAGATTTCTTGCACAGGGGTCACCTGTGAGTAGAACTGATAAAACCCTTCAGTATTATCAGTCAGTTGACGATAACGCTGCTCACCAGCATCTGCCAAACGCGCAAAGAGTGCTTCATAATCTGGCAGTTCAGGCGGTTGCACCACGAATCTGGTAGAGCAGGCTTTCAATGTACCAGTGATGCCCATGGTCAGCTCAAATACAGCCGTATCAGTGTTGGCATACTTGGCGTAAAGCACTTCGCCTTGCTCAGTGATTTTAATTTCTCCATGCAATGTACCCGCTGGTTGTGCGGCAATCGCGTTATGCGTTGATCCGCCACCACGACTCACTGAGCCACCACGACCATGGAACAAGCGCGTTTTGATGCCGTATTCTTCAGCGATACGATTGATAGTTTGCTGCGCGCTATACAGCTGCCATGCAGAGGTAATGATACCGCCATCTTTTGATGAATCTGAATAGCCAAGCATGATTTCTTGGGTGTTATCTGAGTGCGCAAGCAGTCCTCGATACAGTGGATTATCCAACACGGCAGGTAGAATCTTGTCAATATTTTTAAGATCTTCAATGGTCTCAAACAAGGGTGCAACGGGCAAATCAGCAGATAACTGTCCTGCCTCATCAACCCTGCACAGGCCAGCAAACCGCATCAATAATAAAACTTCTAATAATTGACTGGCATTATTAGTCATCGAAATAACATAACTGCCAAAAGTCTCTTGCCCTACCAGCTTACGTAATGTCGCCACTGAGTTCATCAATGCCAATTGTTCACGTGTTTTATCAGTCAAGTTATCAGTATAAATGAGCGGTGTACCAGGCTTTGCAAGCAAACGAGTCAGCCACTCTTGGCGCTCGCTTTCACTCAAAGTTTGATAATCTGGCAGATTAGAGGCACTGGCAAAAATATCGGTAATCACCTCACTATGATAAGACGACTCTTGACGGATATCCAGCGCGGCTAAATGAAAGCCACAGGTTTTCACCAGACGAATAACGTCAAGCAATAAGCCTTCTGCATGAGCAGTATCATGGCCATTCACGCTCTGACGAATAATACGCAGGTCTTCTAACAGCTCTTGTGGGTCGGCGTAGGCATCTTTTTTAGCGTCACTATCACTGCCTTTACTTTGAATCAGGCGATTAGTAGCGTTGACTTTAGTAAGGATTAAAGAAAGCAATCTACGATAAGGCTCATTGCCATAATCATCGAGATTATAATCAAATACTCGTCTATCGAGCTCATCGTAACTTTTGATTTTGGCGTAGACCTCAGGAGCAACATGAACCGTAGTATCACTATGAATGAGCTGGCGGCGCAGTTTTTTGAGCAGTACTTGATAGTGACGCAACACGGTATCCGCATGCATTAATACAGCAAGCTCTGTGGTCTCAAAAGTCACGAATGGATTACCATCTCTGTCACCACCGATCCAAGAGCCAAAGCTCATAAACGCTGGTAATGGGTTGTCCGCTAGCTCTGGGTAGATATCGATAATGGCTTTTTTAATATTACGATAAACCTTGGGAATGGCATTAAATAAACTGGCGTTAAAATAGTGTAAACCATTATTTATCTCGTCATAAACCAAAGGCTTACGCGTACGCACCTCATCAGATGACCATAACAAATCAATGGTTTGCGCCGTTTGTTCTTTCGCTTGCTCGTAGGCGAAACTGTCTTCATTAAGATTGTTTAAGGCATCGCTATGAGTAAATAGACTTTGCAAGATATTCATCGTCGTGCGGCGACGCGCTTCAGTAGGGTGTGCGGTAAAGACAGGAATAAATTTGAGTTGATCTATGAGCTCTTGCATTTGGGCAGGTTCAATATTACGTTCACGACACTCAAGCAGGGTACGACGAAACGACCCTTCCCAGCTTTGCTCAGACTGCGCACGCAGGTTATGACGCTGCTCACGTAGGTAATTTTCTTCCGTTAAATTTGCTAAGAAAAAATAGATAGAAAAGCCACGTATGACATTTTTCAATGCTTGATTGTCTAAAGAGGCAATAAAGTCAATAAGCTCCTGCTTTTGTGCGTCGTTAGGCTCGCGGCGTTGTTGGATAAAACCTTTACGCAATTTTTCGATGGTATGTACCGTCTGTTCACCAGACTGGCGAGAAATCGCAGCCCCTAAGAAAGAGCCTAATAAGCTCGTGCGCTCACGTAATACATTATTATCTATCGTCATCCTTGACCTTCTCATCAAATTAGTTGGCAAAGCAGTCACACTGCTTTGAGGGTAATGTCTCTATTATCTTCTGAAGTAACTATCTATTATCATAAAAATTAAGATATTGGTCTTTTAACTTACGGTTATTTACTACCACAAACCATGCGCTTTGATTTCAGCGACTTTAGCAATTTACCACACTAGCCCTAGCAAAACCATTAAACCTCGATAACATAAACGAGATTTTAGGCACTGCGTACGCAAGACTAAACTAGTGGAAGAAACGTATAAAATATAGAAAAAAGTTAAACCCACATAATGTTCATAAATTACACCACGCTTTTATCTCGATATAAATAGCAAATCATAATGCTGTTATTAAGTCTCAACCAACCACTTAAACACGATACAACTGCTCAGAATTTAAAAAAACCACGTAAGCGTTGCGCTACGAGGTTTCTTTTATTTGAATCAAAATAATTAGGATTAGATAGCATTTGTACAGAGTGTTAAAAAAATACCATCAAATCATAGGAAAGAAGCATAAGCGTTTAACCCATAGGAGCAGAATCTGACATCACTGTCTTCTTATGAGTTTGATGGGGCTGTATTCGACTGATAGTCACCCCTGTGAAGCCAAACAGAATTGTTAGCAGTAGCGACAAATAACAGAAGAACGCATAAGGCAGATAATCAAGTACGGGAACGCCTAACGCTTGGCTGATAAACACGCCGCACACACTCCAAGGTACCAATGGATTGATAACTGTGCCGGCATCTTCAATCGTACGCGATAGGTTTTTTGGGTGTAGGTTTAAACGCTCGAACGTTGGTCGGAAGGCGGTTCCTGATAATAAGATACTCAAGTACTGCTCACCAATAAGTACGTTGATGCTTAAAGCCGACATGGCAGCAGCAAAAATAGCACGCCCTGCTGTCGTTAAATTGTCTTTAATACCTGATAATAATGCTGGCAAGATACCCAATGCTGTCAGCAAGCCACCAAGACTGAGCGCTAATATCACAATCGCTTGGGTAAAGAACATGCTTTGGACACCGCCGCGCGATAGCATGCCGCCTACCTCGCCCAACTCTAATGACTCAGCAGGGGCATAGCCTGCAAACAGATAACCACCCAACTGACCAAAGCTTGGCGAGCTATGTAAGTAAGTAATAATCAATGCCGCAGCGATGGTACAGATGATGGTATAAATGGCATTGACGCGGAATATCGCCAGTCCTACTAGCACGACGAAAGGCAATACGGCGTAACCATGTACCAAGCCACTTTCAATTAACTGTCCTTGCAGCACTCTTACTTGACTTAAGTCAGAGCCAGCCGTTTGCCCAGAGAAGAACCAAAACAATATCACCGTCATTATCCAAGCCGGCACAGTGGTATACATCATATTGCGAATATGGTCAAACAAATCAATGCCGACAACCGATGAGGCAATGGTACAAGTATCCGATAATGGCGACATTTTATCACCAAAAAATGCTCCAGATACCACCGCACCAGCGGCAATCGCCACATTGGCATCAAAGGCATTGCTCATCCCTATGAAAGCCACGCCAAGGGTGGCGGCCGTGGTCAAACTACTGCCCAAGGCAATACCGATAATAGATGTCAACACAAAGGCTGAGATATAATAATACTCTGGCGATATCAGCTGAAAACCAAAATACATCAGCGTCGGAATGGCACCAGACATCATCAAGGCGGCGATCATCAAACCAATAAAAAAGAATAAATAAATCGCACCGATACCGCGCATGACGCCAGACGCCATTTGCGCTTGCATATCATCGAAGCTTAAACCTTTGAACAGACCGATGGCTAGTAGCACACAGATGGCGAGTATCAATGATAAATGCGGCACCCAGCCAAAGCCAATCATGGTAACGCCCATGATGGCGATGACAATGGCAGAAATCATAAACGCCAGTTGCGGTGAAATTTGGGTGAGTATTTTTGGTGGCATCACACATCCTTAGCTTGCCAGTGGATTCTGGCGTTGGGGTTGGCTTTGGGTTGGACAAGTTTAATGAGTTGCAATGATTATTGCTACCCTCATCATTTACCCAGTAGGCTATCAGTCTTCGCGGCCATGACAAAATCATTGCGAGGCAAACCTTATTTGGTAGACATTCCACTTATTACTTTACAAGGGCTATTTATTGAACAAGTGACCATTGCTTTTAAGCAGTTTTTACAGTCGTATTTTGATGATCATTTCGATAATTTTCACAGTGATTGACATAAGCCACTGGCAGGCTGCTTAAATCGTTATCAACTCTAGGGCGCGTCCTCAATTCAAGCGCTTGTCTCTAAAGGGGCTAAAAATAAATCTTGCGTTGAGTTAATTATTGATTTGGATTATGCTTTTTGTCCGCAAGACTCATATTTTTGTAAGGACACAGAATGTTTAGACATGTAGAGTATTATGCTGGTGACCCTATTTTAGGATTGATGGACCAGTTTTTTGCTGACCCCAATCCCGATAAAGTCAATTTGGGCATCGGTATCTATTACGATGAAGAAGGTGTATTGCCCGTATTAGACTGCGTCAAAACTGCCGAACAGCAGATTGCAGATTCAATCTCTCCGCGCCCTTATTTGCCGATGGCAGGTCTGGCTGGACATCGTAGCGCTTGTCAGAATTTACTGTTTGGTAAAGGGGCTCAGGTATTGACTGAGGGCCGTGTGGCGACGATAGCGACTCTCGGGGGTTCTGGTGCACTAAAAGTTGGTGCTGAATTTATACATCAGTGGCTACCTCAGTCGAAGTGCTACGTCAGCGACCCAACATGGAGCAATCATATTGCTATTTTTGCAGGTTGTGACGTAGAGGTTGGCAGTTATCCTTACTACGATAAAGCCAGCAGTAGCATCAAGTTCGATGAGATGATCCGCTTTTTTGAAACCTTGAATAAACACGATGTGGTGTTGTTGCACCCTTGCTGCCATAACCCAACCGGTATGGATTTGACAAAGCAGCAATGGGATAAAGTGCTAGAGGTAATAAAGCAGCGTGAGCTAATTCCATTTATGGACATCGCTTATCAAGGCTTTGGCGAAGATATGGACAGCGACGCGTATGCTATTCGTAAAGCAGTTGAGATGAATTTGACGGTGTTCGTGAGTAACTCCTACTCCAAAAACTTATCACTGTATGGTGAGCGTGTTGGCGGTCCTTCCGTCGTTTGTCCGACAGTAGACGAAACTGAGCGCGTCTTTGGTCAGTTGAACTTTATTGTTCGTCGTATCTATACCAGTCCACCCTCCCATGGCGGCCGCGTGGTTGATATCGTCATGAATGATGAGGAACTATATCAGCAGTGGGTTGGTGAAGTTTATGGAATGCGCGACCGTATCAAAGCTATGCGCTTAAAGCTCAAATCGGTATTAGAATCCAAACTACCTGAGCGTAATTTTGATTACATTACTCGTCAAAACGGCATGTTTAGCTTTACCGGCTTAACAGTTGAGCAAATCGAGCGCTTACAAAGCGAATTTGGTATTTACCTAGTCTCTAACTCACGTATGTGTGTGGCAGGCTTAAACGTCAGTAACATTGATTACGTAGCCAATGCCATGGTAGAGGTCTTACAAGAAACCTCAACCGATTAGGCTTGGTAGCCAAATTTTTAATAGAACTATTTACTAAAAAAGCTGAGCCATTGCTCGGCTTTTTGCATTTATGAATGCATCTGCACTTAGATAACATTGGGGCACATCTTTAATTCAATCGATGACCATTTAAATGCTAAAAAACTACTATTTTAAAGCGCTCACTGCAGTATGCTCATCCGTTCTAGCTTCTTAGTATTCGTATTTCTATCCAGAAAGACTTTAAAATCAGTTTCACCTCACATTTGGTATTGCACTTCATGTGTTAATCTAAGTAACTAAAAAATAAAATGACAGGCTAAGGCGCTGTCAATGACACATACAACTGAGCGATGTGCTGTAAATATTTCATCGCAGGATCGCTTCTAACATTTATTTCACTATAATATTTTATATATGCAAATTATTGGTTGTATAGCGGTCAACTGTTGGCTATTCTTGGTATAGGCATTGTTATATCTCAAATTTAGAATTGATTTTTATTTATTAATTCTAAATCAACATACTGTTTTATTCATTAAAATAAGGTTGAAAATTATGAGTGATACACCTTCATCAAATAATAATAAAGACGCTCTACCATCCGATGCCGCTGAAGATGTTTATGATTTAGCCATATCGGCCAGAGAGGAAACAGAAACCTGTAGAAAAATTGCACCGATAGTGGTCAAAAAACTGTCAGCGCTATCACTATTTAGAATGGGGTTGCCAAAGTCGTTGGGAGGATGGCAAGGCAATCCTGTAGAAACGCTAAAAGCTTATGAGACGCTGGCCAGTGCTGAGGCCTCAGTATCATGGATTGTTTGGAACAATCATTTGGCTTGCACATTTGGACGATTTTTGGACGAGCCTAGTATGCAGGAAATATACAGTGACCCCTCTCATGTCTATGCCAACTCAGCTCGCCCTGAAGGTGTTGCTAAACAAACAGCAGAAGGCTATACGGTCTCAGGTCAATGGACATTAGTATCAGGGTGTGAGTTGGCCGACTGGTTTGTGCTACGTTGCTTGGTAATTTCCGAAGGCTCACCCACCACCCTTGGGCCGGGCGCAAATTTAAAACTGTTCTTTATTCCAAAAGAAGATGTTGAAGTGATTGATACTTGGCATGTTGGCGGCCTAAACGGTACAGGCAGTCACGATATCGTCGTTAAAAACGCTTTTGTAAAATCGGACTATGCGGTCGGATTTGATAGTCCGGTTGCCATCGACAACGCCTATAATCGCCTACCGATTGGTTGTATTAATGCAGCTGGCTGTGCAGCGATGGCACTGGGCGTCTTAAAAGCAGCGACAGATGAGTTAATCCAAATTTGCCTAGAGAAAGTAACGCCCGGTAAAAGCCCAGATTTGCGTGATCGAGCAGCGGTACAAGCGACTATCGCTAAGAGCAAAACACTTTTGGCCTCTAGGCGCGTGCAATTACACAATAGTGTCGAGGTAATATGGGATGCAGCGCAGCAACAAAACAGCTTTACCGATATACAGCTGGCTGATGTGTGGGCAGCAGCCTGTGAGGCAGCACGAGAAGCCCGAGCCATGATATCGGAGATTTACGCAGTTGCTGGTACGGTCTCGCTATATAAAAAACATAGGATAGAGAGAGCGCATCGAGACATTCATGCTATTTTACAGCATGGGATTATTCAGCCACATTGGATGGATCAAGCCGGTATGGCTTACGTCGGACTGACCCCAAATGCCGCCATGTTCAGAGTATAAAATTGCTTTTATGATAATAGACAAGCCCTCATAAAATGAGGGATTTTTATCGCTTTGCTATTCAGCCAAAGAAAAAAAATCATTGTTAAAAATTATATAGTGGCTACCAAATCATCACTCTAAAAACTTATGAATTCTCAGGTTGCAAAAAAGCAAGACATCTAATGCCTTGCTTTTTTATGATTAACGAATTGCTTTATTCGATACTGCGCTTGATTTCTTTAATCAAAATGGAAACCAGCACCAATCGAGCCGCCAGCATTACCTTGGGTATCAGCGGTGCCGTTTACCTTCATGACCCAACGACCATCATTGGACAATTTCGAGAAGCCAATCGCCACTGCGCTTTCTCCGTTATAAGTACCAATACCACCGCCGATTAATGACTTACCTGGAATAAAGGCTTGTGGTAATGAAGACATGGCCATGGCTGCCGAGATACCCGCGTTTGCATCATCTTCGACTTCACCAATTTTGTAGCCTAGATCGCTCATGTTATTATTGAGCCTGCTATCAAGTGCACTTAATTGACCGAAATTGACGGCATCTGTGGCTTCTGTAGCATTGGCAACCCCGGTAATGCGGCTATCGCCTGCATTGATACCGCTTGCAGTCATACTAGGTCCGCCGACAATCGTGACGCCATTGTTATTAATGGATGTATTGCCAGTCTTGACACTATCTACGTTGATGTTGCCGTTTAGATCAAACTTAATACTACTGCCTGCTGCTGTAGTGCTGATGTTATTGCCACCTGTGAAGGTGAGGATACTGTCATCGCCTACTGGTTTGTTGATGGTAGCGCCGCTATCTGCACCAAAATTGAGACCCGCATCTATTTTGTCCTTATTCACTTTAATGTTGGTCGTGTTGGTTTCGATATTCGTGGTATTCGTTACGATATCGGCCGTATTGGTGGCAATGTTCGTGGTATTGGTTTGGATATTCGTAGTATTGGTCTGGATGCTTTCATTGATTATAACTTCACCTTGCTTGATAGAAGCTATTGCACCATCGATACTATTTTGACCAGTACCACCAATATTATTGTTCGTAAAGGTTCCATCTACAGGATTGTAGACTGTATCTCCTCCAATAATACTACTGATACCAGTGCCTTGAGCGTAGAGCTGACCACCGTTGATGGCATCTTTACTACCTTCAGAGACAGCACCATTCATCACGTTTGTAATCTGAGTATCGGCAGCATTGATACCGGCTTTGGTGACACTAGGTCCGCCTGCGATAGTCAGACCATTATTGTCAATAACGGTGTCACCCGCTGTGACGCTATCTACGTTTAGGTCTGGGTTTAAATCAAAGCTAATATCATTTGCGTCTACCGCTCGGCCAGCTTGACTTGCTACACCACCATTTGCCGACGTTCTAGAAATAGTAATGTTTCCATCTCTGCTGTTCATATCAACAGCGCTTCCCTGTTTTACCATGGTAGCGGTATCACTTTGTGCACTTAATGCCCAACCTCTGTCTAAGGCAAACGTCGTCGCGTTCAACTGTCCCACAGTCGCCGCATCTGTGTCTGCCATACCGGCAGCTACATTGGTGATTCTATTAAAACCATTGTCAAGACCACCACTACTCAGTCTAACCGTTCTACCGGGACCATTGTCAGTAAAGGTAAAGCCATTGCTGTTCATAATGCTATCACCAATCTGCATGCTACCCTCATTGCCTAAGTTCAGCTGGTTATTCAGTTTTACTTGAACACCCGTTGCCGAGGCCATCGTCGTAATATTGCTATCACCCGTGACGTTGATGGTATCACCTAAAGCAAACTGCTGGTCGTTGGCACTATTGCCATCACCGATTTTGATGCCTTTGGCAATCTCACCATTAGTCTTAAACAACTGACTACCGTTAACCGCATCTCTACTAGTAGCGCTCAACAATCCATCAGCGACATTAGTAATCTTGTTGTTGCCATTATTCAGACCATTGTTAGTGAGTGCTACTTGGTTATTATCACCATTATATAAAGTAACACCTGCATTATTAACTTGAGTATTTCCAGTGGTAACGCTGCCTGTATTACCAAGATTAATATCTTTGTCCAATTTAACAGTCAAGGTATCATCTCCATTAGCGGTGACACTAATGTTTTTCGTTGCTGGATCAGCATTGATAGTATCCCCACCTTTGACTGTGAGTTTTTGACCAAGTTTACGATTAACGGTAGTACCCGTATCACCATCGAAGTCGAGACCTTTATTTATCGTTGTAGTCGTTGCATTTAGTTGTCTAATATTAACGGCATCAGTATCTAGTGATCCATCGGCGACATTGGTGATTTGGTTGCCGCCATTATTTAGACCGTTATTACTGAGCGTGACGGTTTGGTTACTGCCGCCTGTGAGGGTGACACCGTCATTGTTAATAACGGTAGTTCCTGTGGTCAAGCTGGTTGAGACTAAATTAGCAGCAGTGGCAACTTTAATACCCCCTTCGTCAGCGGTTAAGACAATATTGTCACCGCTAATAAAATTGGCTGTGTTATTGTCCTTATTCAGAGTTTTGACATCAGAACCATTGATTTGCGTTACTACTGTTTGCATCGCGCTATCGGCTTTGCCCAAGCTTGCTTTACTGCCTTCGCTTAAATCCACTTGGTAATCAGTGATATTGGTATCAGGATCTTTGATACTGGCGGTTACTGTTAATGCATTTGCATCTGCAGTAGAAACACTGGCGCCATTGGCATTGACGGTGTAGACGTCCTGTCCAGTATCGCTATCGGTTGAAAAATCAACACTGGCAACATTCGTTCCTTTAACCACTTTGGTTCTCGCTCCTGCAGCAGCCATCTGTACATCACCGATGTTTGCCGCATTGCTTACTGTATCACCACCACTTTTTACTCCCTTGATCTGGGTGTCATTGGCATTGATGCCAGTAATAGAGATATTAACGCCGCCAAAGTCTGCACTGGTGAGTCCAGTCAAAGTTGGAGACAAGCCGAGGGCTATACCATCACCACTAGCCAAGGCTGTGGTCGTTAAATTGCTGTCCGTATCAAGTTTAATCTCTTCACCTAAGGCAAAGGTTTTTTTGAGCGTGCCGCCGCTGCTTACATCGTTCACATTAAATTTGATGCCTTTAGCAATATTGTCAGCGTTGGTGCCAATATTGGTGGTATTGGTCGAGATATTGCCAGTATTGCTGGTGACTTGTTGGTTGGTATTAAATAACTGACCACCATTGATGGCGTCTTGACTATTTAGACTAACCGTACCATTAGAAACATTGATGACTTTTTTATTACCGGCATTAACACCACTCTTAGTGATACTTGGACCATTTAGAATGTTCAGACCATTGCTAGATATGAGAGTGGTAGACAGAGGGCTTGATACAGCAATTCCTACACCAGTAACGGTAGTATTAACTAGAGCGTTGCCTGTTCTAACACCTAAGCCATCGACTGTAGTCTTCGTCAGTATATTGCCAGTTGTGAGTCCAGAACGATCAAGTGTCGTAGTATTACCAAACCCTATAGGAAAACTCGAACCCATTTTTACACTACCTGTCTCACCTAGATCTATATTTTTCGCCAGTTTGACAGTTAAGGTGTTACTCACGTTATCTGCAACAACACCGATGTTGTTGTCCGATAATGCCGTGGTTGCACCCCCTTTGACGGTAAGCTTCTGACCCAATTGACGGTTGACAGTTGTCGCTGTGTTGTCACCGGTAAAGTCTAGGCCTAAACCAATGGCTGTGCTGTTATTAGTCACTTCTGTATTAGTGGCATGCAACTGACTGCCATTCACCGCATCCGTGCTGCTTGCATTCACCGCTCCACCAGCGACGTGTTT